>CACMVA010000021.1 GCA_902617045.1 uncultured SAR86 cluster bacterium | reverse complement strand
TAAGGGCTTCTTCAAAAGAGGACTTAACAAGAATAGTTATTGATTTATATGAATATGTTAATTGGAGTAAGCCAACTCAAGAGAAAACAGATGAAGGAATATTATTAAAAGTTAATATTAAAAAAGATAAGGAGTTAAAAAATAACATAAGAGATATTGTTGTAGCTATTGATGCTGGACATGGTGGTAAATATCCTGGTGCTGTTGGAACTAATAATATTCTTGAGAAAGATGTAACCTTGCTTATATCAAAAGAATTAGAAAGATCCTTAAGAGATACTGAAGGATATAAACCTGTAATGATTAGAAAAGGTGATGAAACCGTTAGTCTTAATGATAGATATCAAAGAGCGAGAAGATATGGAGCAGACATATTTGTTTCAATTCACGCGGATGGATTTAGACTTGAATCTGTTAAAGGCGCCTCAGTTTTTATCTGGTCTGAAGAAGCCTCAAGCTCAGTTGCAAAAAATTTATCTGAAAAAAAGAGGCAACAAATTCAAGCCGACATAAAGAATTTAAAACCCTTCGATTTTAATGAAGACTTAGCAAGAGAAATTTATCCAGAGATTTACTTGAATAAAGTTAAAGAAAGCAAACTTCTTGGAGCAAAAATTCTTGAGCAGCTTAAGAGAGATCCATTTACTAAGATACATAAAAAGGACGTTGAATTTGCAGATTTCAGGGTTTTAAAATCAGTTGATATTCCATCTGTGTTAGTCGAATCAGGATTTCTTACAAATCCAGATGATGCAGAGAGGCTTAAAGGTAAGCCAGGCAGAAGAATGATAGCAAGATCAATTTTTTTAGGAGTAAATAACTTTTTTATTGAAAACCCTATAGAAGGAACTTTAATAACTTCAGAAACTGATTTTTTGTTTTATACAATTCAAAAAGGTGATGTTTTATCAGAGATTGCTATTAGATTTGGAGTGACAGTTGATTCTATAAACAAAACTAATAATTTAGAAAATAAATCTATATTTCCTGGCCAAATTATTAGAATAAAAATATAGACACCTAAGACATGTCATATGGATCAATATCATAAGACCATTTAACTTTCTTTGTTTCAGTCCAAGTTTGAATTTCATAAGTAAGATAATTAAGCACTCTGTTTAAATAAGTTCTTGTGTCAGACTTGATAATCAGATGATTTCTTGTATTCCCTTTAATCTTTAAGGGTATCGATGGAAGTGGTCCAGTAACATTAATATTTTTCTTATCATTTAAGAGATTGTTTGCTTTATCTAAAAATTTGTAGCAGCTTTCTGGACTGGGTGAAGTCGCTCTTAATATTGCAACTGTTGAGTATGGAGGCATATTCAAAGCCTTGTTTGTTTTAAGGCATTGCTCAGAAACCAGCCTATAGTCTCCAGTTTTAATTTGTTTAAGATTTTCATCATTAGGATATCTAGTTTGAATGATTACTTTTGCAAGATTATTATTTCTACCTGCTCTACCAGAAACCTGAATTAATTGTTGTGAGATTTTTTCAATTGCATTTATTTCTGGGCTTAGCAAACCTCCATCAGCATTAAGAATTACGCATAGCGTTACTTTGGGAAAGTCATGCCCTTTAGATAGCATTTGTGTTCCCACCAATATTGCTTCTTTGCTTGTGTTAGCCTTTTCATAAATTGCTTCAATTGATCCCTTAAGTTTTGTCGAATCATAATCCATTCTAATGATTGGTACTTTTTTAAATCTGCTTCTAAGCACCTCTTCAACTCTTTCAGTGCCGGTTCCAAGAGTGTTTATTTCATTTGAATGGCAATCTGGACATGTTTTATTTACCCCATAAACGGATTCACATTGATGACAAATTAGTCTGTTTTTTGACTTATGAAAGACTAAATTTGATTCGCATGATGAACATTTTGCAACCCAGCCACAATTATCACATTCATATAATGGAGCAAAACCTCTTCTATTTAGAAAAATTAATACTTGCTCTCCTTTATTGATTGCTGCTTCAATGATACTCATAGTTTGAATAGCAATTCCTCCAAGTAGAGGAGAGTCACTAATATCCAAAGGAATTAATTTTGGTGGCTTTTTGCCATCTACTCTTCTCAATAAATCAAACTTTTTGAACTTTTTCTCTTTTACAAGCTTAAGGGTTTGCAGGGATGGTGTAGCAGAACCTAAAAAAACCGGTATATTTTCTATC
>CACMVA010000020.1 GCA_902617045.1 uncultured SAR86 cluster bacterium | reverse complement strand
TATGGTGCCACTTGTTTCACCAGCATTAATCGTTAAAGTACCGTTAGCAAGGGTGTAATCAGTACCAGATCCTGTTGCAGTTCCAGTTATAGCATAATCGACTGTTACGTTAAGTCCTGACGCTGCAGATAAATTTACAGTCAAACCTGCTGAAGAAACAGATTCAGCTCCACTTGAGCTTATTGCATTGAAATTAACTTCTGGAGTACTGTCGTTATCAGCAATAGTATAAGTATGAACACTGTCACTTCCTAAAGTTGCATTAATGGGGCTGGATAAAGTAACAATCACTGTCTCATTTAGTTCATCTATGGAATCATCAGCAATGTTTTCGATAGTAATGTTGCCAGATGTTGAACCAGCGCTAATAGTAAGAGTTCCATTAGCTAGAGTGTAATCAGTACCTGAACCAGTTGCAGTTCCTGTAACCGCGTAGTCAACTGTTACGTCTTTACTTGATGCTGCGGATAAATTAACAGTTATTGCCCTAGATGAACTAGCCTCGTCTCCACTAGAGCTTGTTTGATTAAATTCTATAACTGGAGGACTATCATCATCTTGGATTGTTAAAGTATGAACAATATTAGTCCCAAGTGTTGCATTTGCTGGGTTAGACAAAGAGATTATTATTGTTTCGTCTATCTCATCCAATGAGTCATCAACAATATCACTTATTGTTATAATTCCAGTTGTTGCACCTGCATTTATTGTTAGAGTTCCGTCATCAAGAGTAAAATCCGTGCCTGATCCAGTTGCAGTACCTGTAACAGTATAATCAACTCTAATATCAACCTCAGATGCAAAAGGAATTGAAATTTCAATTGATGTTGAAGAAACTGATTCTAAATTATTAGATGATGTTTCCGAAAATGATACAGTTGGAGTACCGTCGTTGTCGTTAATAGTATAGGTATGAACTCTATCATCCCCTAGAACCGCATTGGTTGGTCCTGATAATGTTAAGATTACAGTTTCATTACCTTCTGACGACAAATCATCGATAATTCCAGATATGATAATGGTGGCAGATGTTTCACCAGCATTTATCGTTATACTGCCATCAGCTAAAGTATAATCAGTTCCAGCACCTGCGGCTGTTCCTGAAACAGTGTAACTAACTGAAATGTCACTACTTGAAGGTGCTGATAAATCTACAGTTATAGCGGTCGAGGAAATAGATTCAGAACCAGATGAAGTTGTGAGATTAAAACTTATGGTAGGTTGATTATCGTCATCAGTAATCGTGTAAGTATGAACTTTGTCAGAGCCCAATGTTGCATTATTAGGACTTGATAAGGTAATAATTACAGTCTCATCCGACTCATCTATAGTATCTCCAACAATATTTGCAATAGTAATAGTACCCGAAGTGTTACCTGCAGCAATACTTAAAGTTCCATTTTCCAGAGTATAATCTGTTCCTAATCCTGAGGCTGTTCCTGTTACTGCGTAATCGACTGTTACTATTTCGCTAGAAGGTCCAGATAAATCTACCGTGATTTCTTTAGACGAAACAGATTCAGATCCACTTGAGCTAGTGCTATTAAAGTCAATCGTTGGTGTATTATCATTATCATTAATAGTATAAGTGTGGATACTATCACTGCCTAAAGTTGCATTGCTTGGGCTAGATAATGTCAGTACTACAGTTTCATTTGCTTCATCAATGGAATCATCAATAATACTGGCGATAGTTATATTACCTGATGATGAGCCAGCACTAATTGTAAGCGTTCCATCAGCTAAAGTATAATCAGTGCCAGAACCAGTTGCAGTTCCTGTGATAGCATAATTGACTGAAACATTTTTTGCTGAAACAGCAGATAAATCAACTGTGATAGTTTTGGTAGATACAGATTCAGCTCCATTCGAACTTGTGGTATTGAAGTCAACCACTGGAGCATCGTCATTATCAAATATTGTATAAGTATGGACACTGTCACTACCCAAGGTTGCATTACTAGGATTAGATAATGTCAGAATAACAGTCTCATTGTCTTCGTCTAGGGAATCGTTGACAATACTGGCAATGGTAATAGTACCTGATGTTGATCCTGCACTTATAGTTAAAGTTCCATTGGCTAGAGTGTAATCTGTGCCTGAACCAGTTGCAGTTCCTGTGACAGCATAATCAACTGTAACATTTTGACTAGATGTACCGGATAAATCTACTGTAATTGCTTTTGATGAAACAGACTCA
>CACMVA010000019.1 GCA_902617045.1 uncultured SAR86 cluster bacterium | reverse complement strand
AGAGCGAAATAAGCAACTATTGATAAAGAAATCGATACAAGAACTTGAATAATTGGTGTGGCCATATTCCCAGTAGCTTCAAGTTTTAAGTTTTGATTTTTATTTGAAGTATTTGCTTCCAAAAATCTTGAATTTTCATATTCTTGAGCATTAAAACTTTTAATCTCAACATGTCCGTCTACAGCTTCAGAAGCAATATGAGTAACATCTCCCATTGCTGTTTGTATTTTCTTAGCAAGTTTTTTTAAACGCTTGCCTGCTACATAAACTATAAGTGCAATAAGTGGAGCTGTGCCGATTAACAAGAGGGTGAGTTTAAAATTTAATATTAGTAAATATACAAATAAACCAATTAGTAGGAAGCCTTCTCTTATGAGAGTTTTAACTGCATTAGAGGCTGCTCCCGAAACTTGTGTTGTCGTAAATGTAATTCTATTTATTAATTGTCCAGACTGATTTGTATCAAAATACGATTTTGGAAGATCATGTAACTTTTGAAACAATTCTGCCCGTAAATCATGGACAATGCCAAAACCAACTCTAGACATAAAGTAGTTCCCAACAAAAAAACCAATACCTCTACCAAGAGCAATCAAAATTAAAGAAAGTGCTAAAAAAGAACTAAAATTTTCTTCTTCTGAGTTTATGAATCCAATTATTCTTCTTATCCATTCAACAGCTGCAATATCAGCAAAAGCAAAACTTATAAAACCCAAAACACTTATAAAAAATGACCACTTATATCTAAACGTATAACCAAGCAGCCTTCTTAAACTTCCAGTTTTCATTTTTCAATAGTTCTTATTTGAACCTCATTAAAGCCATATTTATTTAATAGATCCATAACGGTAACAACCCAGACATGTAAACTATCAGATTCAGCGCTTAATATTAAAGCATCTCCATTATTTTCTAATTCAAAGATAGCTTGTTCTAGGTCATTTACATTATCAATATCAAAAACTTTATCATTAATATATATGGATCCATTATTAATTATTACAATCTCATTAGAGTTTTGGACAGTTTTATATTGAAATGATTCAGTTTTTGGTAGCTCTAAAGAAAGAAATTGAGAATCTCCTACTTTTGAAGTAACTACAAAAAATATTACCAATAAAAATACAATATCTATCAAAGGAGTGATCTCTATTGAAAATGAAGATTTATTTTCTGAAATAAATTTCATTTGTTAATAACATCAATAAAGCCAGAAACTTCTTTTTGAAGGTTTATCAATAGGTATTTGATTTTTTGTTCAAAATATTTATGAAGCACTAATCCTGGCACTGCAATTAATAATCCAAACGCAGTAGTAATTAATGCTTGTGAGATCCCCGCAGCGAGTAAATCAGGATTAGCTCCAGAGGTTTCTGTCAAACCAGTAAACGCAGTAATCATTCCAACTACGGTGCCTAACAATCCTAAAAGAGGGCTTATGGTCGCAAGTGTTCCTAGCATTGTAAGATTTCTCTCTAAACTGTATTTAACTTCAATGGCTTTCTCTTCTATCTTAGATTCCAGATTTTCACGTTGAAGATCTTTGTATTTAAGACAATTTATAAGCAAAAAACCTAGAGATGATAGATTTGAAATTTCAAGTGACTGTTTTTTTGACATTAAATCATTTTTTACTAAATTCATTATTTGATTAGATAATCCTTTTGGTGAAACTAATCTATTTTGAAGAAACCAAGATCTCTCAATTGAAATAGTTATTATTAATACACTACAAGCCAATAATGGCCACATAAATGGTCCGCCAGCTGAAATAAATTCATTCATTACTAATACTCAATTTAGAATTCTCTAATGTATATACCCTATCAAATAGTTTAATAAACTCATTATCGTGAGTCGCTGTAATTAAAGCAACTCCATATTTTTTTGATATTTCAAAAATTAAGTTCTGAATATTATTTGAATTTTCTATATCTAAATTTCCTGTGGGCTCATCTAAAAATAAAAACATTGGATTATTTATAATTGCCCTTGCTAAGGCCGCTCTTTGCTTCTCACCTCCAGATAATTTCCAAGGTAAATGATCTTTTCTTTTGTAAATATCCAATGTTTTCATAAGATCTTTAGCAATAATCTTATTTGAACTGTTTAAGGTGTTTTTTAGCATTAAAGGCATAAAAATATTCTCTTCAACAGATAAATCATCAAGCAAATGATGAAATTGATAAACAAATCCAAAGTTTTCTAATCTAATCTTGCTTAGAGCATTATTGGATAGTGCTGAAAAATCTTTATCATCTAAAAAAATATTTCCTGAAGAAGGTTTATCTAATCCAGCAAG
>CACMVA010000018.1 GCA_902617045.1 uncultured SAR86 cluster bacterium | reverse complement strand
TTATTAAAAATGAAAAAAAGCATATCAAAAAAATTTGACCAAAATTTATGTAGTACGGAAAATAATTTATAAAGTACGCCTCCAGAAGACTTCTATCAAGCATACTTTCTATAACAGAAATAAAATTATTGAGGTTATATATCAAAAGAAAGCCCAATAAAATGCCTACAAAAATTCCTATTAAGGTTACTATTAATCCCTGTGTAAAAAATATTAAGACAATTTGTTTATTACTAGCTCCGAGGGTTAAAAGGATACCGATCTCTCTTTCTTTTGATTTAACTGTCATTACTACGGTTGATAATACTAATATTGAGGCCACAGCGATAATTAAAAACAACATTAAACTTATTAATAATTTTTCAAATTTAATTGCTTCAAATAAAGTTCCGTGAGTATTTTTCCAAGATGAATATGTTAATTTATTAGAATCAAGACTATTAATAATGTTCTCAGTGATTATATCTGCACTAAATAAATTATTAGTTTTAAGCCTAATTCCGGTTGTTTGATTTGCCTTAAGATTTTTAATTTTTTGAGATGTTGAATGTGAAATCAATGTAAGATATTGATCAATCTCAGTTTTCAATTCAAATATACCTACTATCTCAAGATTTACAGATCTAGGATAAGAACCAATAAGAGTTGTTCTTATATCTGAGGTAGTTATATTAACTTCATCGCCTATATAGGCACCAATTTGTGCAGCAAGTAACGAGCCAATAATGATCGTATTTTCTTCATAAAGATCATTTAAATTTCCAACTAGCATATAGTCTGGAATTATTGACATGTTTTTTTCTTTTAAAGGATCAATTCCTATTAAAGAAACGCCCCTAATATCATATGAAGATGAAATTATTCCTTGTGTATTGATGTAAGTTGATGCTTCTAATATATTGGCATCTTTTTTAACTTGATTTATAAGTTCTTCATAGTCATCTATTGGTTCATCTGAGCTAATAACTGAATGAGGAATGACTCCAAGAATCCTGTCCTCAAGTTCTTTTTCAAATCCATTCATGACAGAAGTAACAACAATTAAACTTGATATACCAATTGATAAGCCAATTATTGCCAATAATGTAGTGAATGAAAACGTACCTCCTTTATTAGATCTAAGGTATTTATAACCTAATTTAAGAGATATAGATGACACAACTTATTTCATTAGTTGTTGTAAAACTTTCTCAATATTTCCTTTATATGGTGGTCTTACTGCGTCAAAAAATTTATCTAGTTTAAAGCTTACGTCTTTAAAATATGCACGTGGATTTGAGAAATTCTTAAAGCCATCAAATGATTTATATCTTCCCATTCCAGATGGTCCCACGCCACCAAAAGATAGATCATTTTGTTGTAAATGACTAATAACATTATTAACTGTTACACCACCAGAGGATGTATTATTTAAGATATTATCTTCCTCTTTTTTATCAGTTCCAAAGTAGTAGAGACCAAGAGGTCTATCTTTGGAATTTATCAATCTTGTTGCTTCATCAATTTCTTCATATTCAACAACTGGTAATATAGGCCCAAAAATTTCTTCTTGCATTATTTTCATATCATCTGTTGTATTAGTGACAATTGTAGGCGGTATTTTATAAAACTCTTGCTGAGAAAAATCTTCATTTGCTGGATTTATTTCATCGACATTAGCTCCCTTAGCAATCGCATCATCCAACAAATCTTTAAGTCTATCGTAATGTTTTTGATTAATTATTGAAGTGTAATCTTCGTTATTCTTGATGTCTGGAAAGTACTCTGTAACTGCATCTTTTGTTTCTTTTATAAAGTCATCCTTTTTATCTTTATGAACAATGACATAATCAGGCGCTAAACAAATCTGTCCAGCATTCATTGTTTTACCAAACATTATTCTTTTTGCGGAGGTTTTTAAATCAGCAGATTTACCAATAACAACTGGAGACTTGCCGCCAAGTTCAAGAGTACATGGAACTAGGTTTTGAGATGCTGCGTTCATAACATGTTTTGCTACTTCACCTCCGCCTGTATAAAGAAGATGATTAAAATTTAATTTTGTAAAAGCTTCACCTACATCAGGTCCCCCTAAGAAAGTTGCAAATTCATTTTGATCATATGTTTTATCACATAGATCTTTCAAAAGAGCTGATGTAACTGGCGTATGTTCGCTAGGTTTATGCATTACCTGATTACCCGCAGCAAAAATTGATACCAGTGGTACGAATGTTAAATTTACTGGAAAGTTCCATGGTGAAATCATACCAACAGTACCAAGTGGCTCATATTTTACGTAAGATTTGGCTCCTAACAAACCAAAAGGAAAATTTGATGATTTTTTTTCTGGTTTACTCCATTTTTTTACATTTTTGATTGCTAAATTTATTGCAGGCATTATCCCATAAACATCTGACAACATTGAGGCGTTATTAGATCTATTTCCAAAATCAGTATTTAAAGCATCAACAAAATCATATCTATTATCCATAATTAAGGTCTTTAATCTTTGCAATCTATCTATACGCAATTCAACAGAGGGCGATCCGTTTTTTATAAAAAAATCTTTTTGTTCATTGAGAACTTTATTCATTTCTTCAAAACTACTCATAGTAAAACTCCTATTAGGCCCTATCTGCCTTATCTTTATTATTTGCTTGTCTTATTAATTTTCTCATATTTTCCCAATCCTCGTCAGATAATTTATCTAATTGAGAGAAGGTCCCGCCACCAGTTAGATATTGTGCGCCATCTATACCAATTGTTTGACCTGTTAAATAATCACATCCATCTGCCATAAGGAAAGTAGCTAGGTTTTGCAATTCAATCATTTCGCCAACTCGTCCAAGTGGAACAGTGCTCATCATGCCATCATCGTCATTATTACCTGGATTAAGCCTCTCCCAGGCACCTTTTGTTGGAAATGGACCAGGAGCAATTCCATTTACTTTAATACCATATTTGCCCCACTCTGCTGCTAAAGATTTTGTCATGGCATTTATACCAGATTTTGACATTGCTGATGGAACAACATATGGCGAACCAGTCCAAACCCATGTTGTTAAAATATTAATAATTGATCCTTTTGATGATGATTCAATCCATCGTCTACCAACTGAATGCGTCATGTAAAAAGTACCATGAAATACAATATTTGCTATTGCATCAAATCCTTTATGAGATAAGTCTTTAGTAGGTGAAATAAAATTTCCAGCAGCATTATTTACTAAACCGTCAAGAGGACCGTCATCAAAAA
>CACMVA010000017.1 GCA_902617045.1 uncultured SAR86 cluster bacterium | reverse complement strand
GCAATGAACGAGTATGCCAAAACCAATACCTATCGCAGTTTTAATACCCTCAACTCTTCCATGAATTGAAACTTGTCGAATAACTATAGCCGTATCTGGACCCGGACTTGTTAATGCAATTAAATGTGCAAAAGCTGACCAAATAAACATTTTTAATTAGAGATTACAGTAGGTTCGATTTCTAGAGTGATGTGAAATGTGTCATAAATTACTTCTTTTATATGTTCAGCAAAATCTATAACATTTTTCTGATTAGCATTTTTATTTGTGATCAATACAAGAGAGTGATTTTCATATATGTCAACATTATCAAATTTTGTAAGCTCATTTTTAATTAATTCAATTAATCTTGCTGAGCCAACTTTGACTTTTTTAGAATCAATTTCCCATAAAACTAATTCATCTATAGAGAATTTATCTAATTTAATATCACTCTTATTAATTACATTATTTTTAAAAAAACTTCCTGCATTTGGAACTTCTGTTGGATCAGGTAATGTTATTGACCTAATATCTGTAATCATTCTTGATACATCTCGAGTACTAATATTTTTTGGATCGATACTATTACTTGTCATATATTTTTTTATTGAATCATATTCTAGGTTGTGTTCTTTATGGCTATCTGTGTAAAAATTTAATTTATATATCAACAAATTATTTTTTTTAAAAATTGAATCCCTATAGGAAAAGTTACAATCCTCATTATTTAACGAAATAAATTCATTATTTATATAATCATAACAATCAACGCTTTCGATTAAATTAGATACTTCCTGGCCATATGCTCCAATATTTTGAATTGGAGATGCTCCTACGCTACCTGGAATTGATGATAGGTTCTCGAACCCTACTATATTATTATTAATTGTATGAATGACAAACTCATGCCAATTGACAGAGGATCCAGCTGAAATTGTATTATTGTGTTCATTAAAATTAATTTCATTAAAATTTGGTTTTACAACAATTCCTTCAAAGATATCTGGCAATACAACATTGGTACCCTCACCTATTATAAGTACCGGTAAATTTTTAGTTTTTATAAATTTATGTAATTCAATAAAATCATTTTTATCAGTGAGTTCAATGAAGTAATTTGCAATTGAGTTTAATCTCAAGGAATTATTAATTAATTTTTTTTTATTAATATTCATTCTTTCAAATACATAAGTGCATTATCAACATCATCCTGTGTATCTATACCATTAGGAATTTCTTTATCAAAGTTTGAAACAAAAATAGAGTAGTTGTTTTCAAGAAATCTAAGCTGTTCCAGGTTTAAAGATAATTCATTATTTGTAGGTTTTAATTTTACCAATGCACTTAATGTTTTAAATGAATATCCATATATTCCAAGATGTCTTCTTGGGTTTTTAATATTTCCAGTTCTGACGAAATTAAGTGCATAGTTTTTTATATCTGTTTCAACTAAAACACAATTAGGATTAGTGAGCTCATCGTCAGATTTTATTGGAGTTGATACTGTAATTACGTCACAATCATTATCATAATAATCGCCTATTACTTTAGATACTAATTGACTTGGAATAAATGGCTCATCACCCTGAAGGTTTAGAATTAATGTTTTATCATCTAAATCTAACTTTTTAGCAGCTTCGTAAATTCTATCCGTGCCAGATATATGGCTAGAAGATGTCATGATTACATTATTAGTAATTTGCTCTACGTTACTTTTAATAAGATCTGAGTCTGTCGCAACATAAGCATTTTCAGTAATACTAAGAGCATTAGTTATAGCTCTTTGAATAATTGATTTTCCATCAAGATCGATAAGAGGTTTATTTTTTAATCTTGTGGAGCCTATTCTTGATGGTATAAGAATATATGTATTTTTTATCATATTATTAAGAAATTGACTTTAGTTTTTTGTCTAGATTGTCAATAAATTTGTTATTAACATCTGCATCAATCTTAAGATACCAAATTTTATTATTATCAAAATCTTTACATTTTGATGCATCTTTTTCTGTCATTACTATTGGTAAATGATCTAAATAAAAAATATCACTTGATAAGAAATTATGATGGTCAGGAAATGGGTGACGAATGATATCAAAACCTAGCTTATCTAAAAGGTCAAAAAATCTGCCTGGATTTCCAAGACCAGCAACGGCATGCACCTGTTTGTGCATTGGCCAATTTTCAATTGAATATGATTTTCCTGATTTAAGATGTACAAACTTTGTTGGACTAATATTCATTAAATATTCATCCTCATTTGTAGGACCGCTATTATTAACAATAAAGTCAACTGTATTTATTCTTTTAGATGCTTCTCTTAGTGGTCCGGCAGGAAAAGTTAGGTTATTCCCAAAACGCCTTTTACCATCTATAACTGCAATTTCAATGTGTCTACCCATTTTATAATGTTGGAGTCCGTCATCAGAAATTATCACATCACACTCATGATTTTTAGTAAGTTTTTTTACAGCCCTCACTCTATTTTTATCTATATAAAATGGAACATCTAACTTAGCTAAAATTTGAGCTTCATCTCCGGTTTCTTTTACCGAGGTATCGGTTGACACTTTAAGAGTTTCTTTAAATTTCCCCCCATAACCTCTGCTTACAATTCCTGGCCTATATCCTCTATTTTTTAATTCAGAAACAATGTATTTAACAAGTGGAGTCTTTCCAGTACCGCCAATTGTTAAATTTCCAACAACTACAATTGGAATCTCAGATTTATAAGAAGCAACTTTATTATTTAGATATCTTTTTCTTCTTCTAGAAGTTAAATATGAAAAAATAAGAGAAAAAGGATAAAGCAAATAAAGCCATAAACTTTTTTTATACCAACTATCTACAACAAAACTTGATGAGTCCTCATCCTCATATTCGGGCATGAAAAGTTGCACAGATTTTGAAGTTCTGCTCTTTGTTTCGGGTGAATCTTCAAATTTATTCTTATATAAAGAATGATAAATATCTTTATTTTCAATTAATTCAGAATGTGTTCCAGTTTCTACAATAGATCCATTATCAAGAACAATGATTTTGGATGCATTTTCTATTGTTGATAATCTATGAGCGATAACAATAGTAGTTCTATCAGTTATTAATTTTTCTAATGCTTCTTGAACAATTAATTCTGATTCAGTGTCTAATGCAGATGTTGCTTCGTCAAGAATTATTATTGGTGAATCTTTATAAAACGCTCTAGCAATAGCAAGTCTTTGTCTTTGACCGCCTGATAGCAATACACCATCATCCCCAATTTCTGATTCGTAACCTTCAGGTAAATCTTCAATAAATTCAGAGCAGCCTGCTAACCTTGCTGATTCTTTGAGTTTGTCTACATCTATATCATCATCACCATATGCAATATTTTTTGAAATAGTATCATTAAATAAAGAGGGAGATTGATTGACAATAGATATTTGAGACCTGAGATGATCTAATGAAAATTCACTAATCGGGGTTCCATCAATTGATATATTTCCAGATGAATGATTGTAAAATCTTGGAATTAAATTGGCTATAGTTGACTTTCCAGATCCTGACTTACCTACAATGGCAACTGTTTCATTTTTATTTATGGAAAATGAAATATCAGTTAATACTTGGCGACCAGTTTCATAAGAAAAGTTGACATTATCGAATTCAATATTTCCT
>CACMVA010000016.1 GCA_902617045.1 uncultured SAR86 cluster bacterium | reverse complement strand
GATGTTCTTAACCAAATGCCTCAGATTGAGACAGCTAACTCAAGTTTTGAACCAAGTGGTGAAACTGGTACAGCTAGTTTAGATCTTAGAGGATTAGGCGGATCAAGAACTTTAACTCTTTTAAATGGTAAAAGAATGCAGCCTGGAAGTATTTGGAGTGAAGATTCTGACGTTGGTCAAATCCCAGTTCAATTACTAGAAAGGGTTGACGTTCTAACCGGTGGTGCATCTGCTGTTTACGGTTCTGATGCGGTTGCTGGTGTTGTTAACTTTATTACAAGAAAAGTTAATGGTGTTGAAGTTTCAGTGAGTACTGGTGGCTATAGACATGATAATGATAATAGCAATATCGTAATTGCGCCACTTCAAGCTAAAGACTTTCCTTATCCTTCAGGTACTGTGAATGATGGAGATACAGATAGTTTCTCAATGATCATGGGTACTGATGTGCAGGGTGGTGCTGGTAACATTACAATGTATATCAGCAGAGCTGAAGCTGCTATGATAGCAAACATAGATCGTGATTATGCTGCTTGTGGATTAAGCACATCAGGACAATCATGTGGTGGTTCAGCTAATACCCCAGTCCCCCACTTTGATATATATCCATTACTAGAATTAGCTGATGGTACGTACTATACAGCTTATGAGCAAAATTTCTGGTCAACCATGGTTGAGGGCGGAAACCTTATCAATGATGACGGTAATAGATATAACTATGCTGCTGTTGCACAAATGTTAAATCCTTCTAAAAGAGATAACATGGGCGCATTCGGTGAGTTTGAAATCGAAGGTGTTGGTACTGCATACATGGAAATGAATTACAGTACTTTTTCTACAGTTGGTGGTATTGCACAATCAGGTACATTCTTTAACGATGAATATGAAATATTATTTGATAATGCGGGATTAAATAGTACTTGGACTTCAGCTGTTGATAATGCTTTCATTAATGGAGCAAATTATGCAGATGGAGGCATGACTAAAAATGCCGAATATTGTGCTAATGCTGGTACTGCATCAGAAACATGCGGAACTTGGGTTGGTTATGCAACATACATTGGTAAAAGAAATGTTGAAGGCGGGCCTAGACAAGATGAAATTAACGTTGATGCTGGTAGATTTGTAATGGGTCTTAAAGGCGATCTTGGCCTTGGCGATTGGACATATGATTTTTCATATCTTTACGGCAAGACAAACTCATCTTCTTTCTATGTTAATGACATGAGTGCTGAAAAGTTAGTAAATGTAATTGAAGGTGGAACTGCCAAAACAGATTACAACGTATTTGAATACAATGGTGTCACACCTGAAATGGCTGCAGGAGTTGGTATTACTGGTTCTATGAAAGGCACCAATGAAGTTGAAGGATTTAACGTTACCTTAAGTGGTACAACAGATCTTCAAGTTCCTGGTTCACCTGCTCCAGTAAGCATGGTAGTTGGTGTTGAACAAAGTGATAGAACATATGACAGACTTCCTGATTCAGCATATGAAGAAGGTTTACTTCTTGGATTTGGTGGGGCTGTTAAAGGTGTTTCTGGAACAATCAGTGTTGATGAGTACTACTTAGAGGCTGCTGTGCCTTTAACTGATCAACTAACTGGTGACGTTGCTTTTAGATCTTCAGATTATGAAATAAGTGGAAGTACTACTACATCTCGTGTGAGTTTATCTTATGTCATGAATGATGTTGCAAAATTCAGACTTGGTTTTAACACTGCTGAAAGAGCTCCTTCAGTTGCTGACTATTTCATTCCATCATCTCAAGGATTATGGGAAGGAACAGATAATTGTGCTGGTAGCACACCTGTTTACACTGCTGAGCAATGTGCAAGAACTGGTATGACTGCAGCTCAATATGGTAATGTTACATTAAGTCCTGCTTCACAGTATTACAATAGAGGTGGCGGTAACGAAAATCTTATTCCAGAAGAAGCTGAAACAGTTACAGCTGGTGCAGTTCTAACATTTGCTAATGGAATTACAGCATCCGTAGACTACTGGTCTATTGAAATCGATAAAGCTATTTCATCTGTGGATGAAGAAACAATTATCGAAGTTTGTGCTACTTTAAACATCCTTTGTGATGCAATTAACAGAAATGCTGCAGGAAGCTTATGGCTTTCTGGTGGTTATGTTGATGATAAAGTACAAAACGTTGCTGAAAAAGTTTGGGAAGGTGTTGATGTTGTCGCTTCTGGAGATTTCGATCTTGGAAGAGGATCATTATCAGTTTCTTCAACAATAACATATTTATTAACAAAAGAAACAACACTTTTACCAGGTGTTGAATCGTCTGTTACTGATTGTGTAGGTTTATGGAACAACAAATGTTTCCCTTCACCTGAATTAAGAACAAACACTAAAGTTGGTTTTACCAATGGAGGTGATTGGTCAGTACAAGGTACTTTAAGAACAATGTCAGGTATTGATACAGACTATGATGCTGATAAGGTTGCTCAAGCAGAAATTGAAGACATGTACTATTTAATTGACATGAATGCTGTTTATTCAATCAATGACAATATCGGTGTATCACTTTCAATAAATAACTTGTTAGATGAAACTCCACCAATTGTTGGTGATGTTCTTTCTAATGGTTATGGTAATACTATGGGTGGTTTTTATGACAACCTAGGTATGTATTGGAATCTTAGACTAGATATGGTGTTCTAAGTTTTTGTTAAAACTTTTAAAAACCGGGGTTTTCCCCGGTTTTTTTATTCTATGTATTAGAAAAAATATATAATTTAAATATGATACAAAAATTAAAAATATTTAAAGTTACTTTTCTAAAATTTATTTTTTCTTATTTTTCAAAGTTTTCAATCTTTTTAATGAATTTGTATATAAAGTCTCAAGTTAAAAAATAATGTTTAAATTTTTCTTTACAGTATTAGTTTTAATGCCATTGACCGTTATTGGTGAATATAAAAATACTAATGGTCAGGCAATTGATAAAACAATAAAAGATTTAATACGATGGCAAAGAAATCAAAAAAAACCAATTTTAACCTCAATAGAATTATCAAATGAATGGAGCCGCTCTGATTTAAGTAAAAATCATACTATTTGGATAGGCCACTCAACATTTATTATAAAAGTAGATGATTTAACAATCTTAACAGATCCAGTTTTTTCAAATAGAGCGTCTCCTTTTAGGAGACTTGGACCACAGAGACTAATTCCACCTAGCATTGATCTGGAACAGCTACCAAAAATTGATGTAGTAACTATCAGTCATAACCATTATGATCATTTAGACATAAGGTCTTTAAAGAAACTATCACAGCTAAATCCAGAATTAATTTTTTTAATTCCAAAAGGTGATATAGATATTTTTACAAAAAGAAAGATCAAAAATGTTAAAGAGTTTTCCTGGTGGGATGATATTGAGATTAATAAGTTTACTTTTACATTTACACCTGTCCAACATTGGTCTGCACGAGGTTTATTTGATAGAAATGAAAGTTTATGGGGAGGGTGGTTTATTCAGACAGATAAATTTTCAATTTTTCATGCTGGTGATACTGGCTACTCCAATGATTTTATTAGAACTAAAGAAATTCTTGGATCACCGAAATATGCTTTTATTCCAATAGGAGCTTATGATCCAGAATGGTTTATGTCTGAAAGTCATGTAAATCCAGAGGATGCAGTAAAAATAATGGAAGATCTTGAGGCTGAAAGAAGTTTTGGAATGCATTGGGGTACTTTTACTCTAACTGCAGAAGATACACTTGAACCTCCAGAAAGACTCAAACAAGCTCTTCAAAATAGTAATTTAGAAAATTTTGACATTCTTGTTCCTGGTGAAGTAATTTATCTAAATTAAAACTAATGAATGTTATGCAATATATAACTAAATTTCTATTATCATTAGCAGAATCAGGGTTTATTCCAGACGCTTTAATTAAAATTGCTGCAAGATACATCTCTACTAGACGTTTAAATGAGTCAAATAATCATGATAATAAGAATGAAATCATCAATGCGCTCTCACAAGGTGTTGTTGCTGAAAAAACATATGATGCCAATGAACAACATTATGAAGTTCCTCCTGAATTTTTTAACCAAGTTCTTGGAGTACATCTAAAATATTCTTGCTCGTTATTTGAGAATAACAATTCTTTAGATGATGCTGAAAAATCTATGCTTCAGCTTTACATAGAAAGAGCTGAAATTAAAAACGGCCAAGAAATTCTTGATCTAGGTTGTGGTTGGGGAAGTTTTTCTTTATATGCTGCCAAAAAATATCCAAACACAAACATTACGGCAATCAGTAATTCTAGTGATCAAATTAATTACATAAAAAATGAAGCTCAAAAAAAAGGCTTATTAAACATTAATGCAATTAGAATGGATGTTAACAACTTAGATTTAGATAAGACTTTCGATCGTATTGTTTCGATTGAAATGTTTGAGCATCTAAGAAATTATAAATTGATATTAAATTCTCTTAATAATTTATTAAAACCTGATGGAAAATTATTTATTCATATTTTTTGCCATAAAAAATTAACGTACTTCTATGAATTAAAAAGTAATCTCGATTGGATGACAAAATACTTTTTTCAAGGTGGGATTATGCCTAGTATTGACCTCTTCAAATACTTTGAAGATGAATTAATAATTATCAATCAATGGAGTATTAATGGAAATAATTATTCAAAAACTTGTAAAGCCTGGCTAAACAATCACTATAACAATAAGAAAGAAATATTAGATATTTTCAAAAGACACTATGATAAACCCAAAATCTGGTTTAACAGATGGAGAATATTTTTTTTAACTTGTGAGGCTTTCTTTGCTTTAAATAATGGTAATGAATACTTTGTCTCACACTATCTTTTAAAAAAATCTGATAAAAAGGTCATATCTTAAAAATCATAACCACATATAGTGTTGTCATCTGCATCTTCTATATTCATCATGTACAATATCGTCTTCAATGGGGCTATAGCTCAGCTGGGAGAGCGCTTGAATGGCATTCAAGAGGTCCGCGGTTCGATCCCGCGTAGCTCCACCATTATAGGACTAAAGTCTTTAAAGATGAATGAATTACTATTAATTGCAGCTGTGGCCTTACATCTTGTTTTGATTTGTATTGGTAGTTATAGAAATTTTAAATAGTATATTTGCTATTTTTTCTTCTAATAACTGTTAAAACAGCTTAAAACAAGCCTGCTAGATGGCTTCTAAAAGCCCAATTTATTTTACCTAATGGTATTTTTTATATAAAATTTTGTTCGGAAAATTTTATTCTCTTGTGAACTAGTGAATAAAAGAAAAAAATGAAGAAAATCTTTGATATATATAGATACATTTTAGTTAGATCGTTTCTAATATTTAGCGTATTTCTGCCTTTACAAGTTCATTCTGATGGAATAGCAAGCGTTAATTCATATGTAGAACTCATATCAAGTGCTACTGACTTTAGAGCTCGAAAACAAAGTAACAATGGTCAAAGATCTGCCTCGGGATTTGACTTTATTATTACTCCTGAAAGAACCGAAATTTGCCAACAAGGGCAGAGCAGCTCCATATGCACCAACACATACTACTTTAGTGGTCTTGGATATGTGCCAACTGGAAGTGCGACCTCTATTGTTTTTGGAAATACACCAGCCAACTCTTACTTAGTTTACATTAATGATAATCATGATAATAGAGATGATCGAACCTCAATGATTGGTCAAATAGTATTCGATTATGAAATTTTGGGATACTGGACAGATCCCTCAATGACAGTTGATTTTGATTATGTAGATAAAGCAGGTGCAACTTACCCAACCTCAGGAAATAGTGGTTTCAGTGCAAGACAGACAGAAGATCATGTTCATTATGGGAGTAGTACAACCAGTTCCACAATATCTGGTGATTGGGTATCTATCGGCTCTGATAAAAGAACACTAAGATTTGGCTCTAAAAATGGAAAGCCTGGCGACTATATTCGAGTTATTACCAGAGCAGCAAACCCGACTGTTGATTTTAATACCACTAGTTCAAGTGGTGCTGAATCTGTATCTTCCAAAACTATAACGGTAGATTTATCGTCTTCATCAACTCAAAACGTTACAGTTGACTATGCAGTTACAGGAACTGCAACAGGATCTGGTACTGATTACACTCTTGCAAACGGAACACTGACAATAAGTGCAGGATCAACATCTGGTACTATCACCATCGCAGGCATCGTTAACGACACATTAGATGAACCAAATGAAACAGTAATCCTTACTTTATCAAATCCTACCAATGCTTCTTTGGGCAGTGACATTGTTCATACTTATACGATTACTGATAATGATAATGCTCCAGTAGTTGACTTCAATACTACTAGTTCGAATGGTGCTGAATCTTCATCATCTAAAGCTCTCACTGTTGATTTATCTGCAGCATCCAGTCAGAACGTTACGGTTGATTATGCTGTCACAGGAACTGCAACTGGTTCAGGCACCGATTACACATTGTCTAACGGGACTCTAACAATAAATGCCGGAGCAACCAGTGGCACAATAACCATTGCTAGCATTGTTGATGATTCTTTAGATGAACCAAATGAAACGGTAATTGTTACTTTATCAAATCCTAGCAATGCTTCGTTGGGTAGTGACAGTGTTCATACTTACACCATAAATGATAACGATAATGCACCAGTAGTTGATTTTAATGCT
>CACMVA010000015.1 GCA_902617045.1 uncultured SAR86 cluster bacterium | reverse complement strand
TCAATACTCATGACAGCTGATAATGCTTTTTCATCATCTAGAATTCTTTTCAACGTGAGATCATCTACATTAATTAGGCGAGCACTTTGAAATTTTCTTGCGAGTTGAGAGCCTGAAATACCTACCATCCCAAAGTCTAAAATATCATTAGCATCTATATAATACATTTGACTTCCATCAAAACATAAAACAGGTAAAAACTTTATAAATTCATTAATCTTTTCTTCAGTACTTTTTTCACTGATATCAAGTTTTGAACTATATTCAGTAACTAGCCTTAAAGACCTATTAGGAGAAAAATCAAATAAATAACATTCCTCTTTCATTATTTTTTCTTCATTTGCTTTGTTTTTGTTTTCTGACGGTACTGTCCAAGATGACTGAGCCCTAAAAGCTGTTTGAAAATATTTTTCTGGGCTTGATGTGTTTCTTAGCATGAAAACACCAGACCATGGCTTTACTGTAACTCCTGTGCATAATTTTCCACATGTAAAAGTGATAGTTTTTGTTTTTAGTGGGTCTGACATCAATTTTCTTAGTGGAGGCAAAGCTCTAGTACCAATTCCAGCATCATTACCGGCACACACTAAAAGTTTATAGGTCTCGTTATAAAAGGAATTAATCCTTGATTCTAGTAAATTTTTCATTGCGTGACATGACGCTACAGATGGCAAAAACCATAAAGTGTGCGTCAAATTATTTCTAAGTCTTGCATCAAAATAAGGCAAGACAGGTTTATCTGTAGTGTTTGAATTCAAGTAAATATCTCGAAATCCATGCCCTCTTATAAGATCAAGCCATTTTTGTACATAGTTTTCATGCTTAAAATGAGCTTGATCTCCATTACCTTCCGCTTTAAAAAATTCATTTAAATCAAATTCAGCCTCTTCACCTTCTTTAACAAAATGGGTTATGCTCTCTGGCATTTTATATGTAAGCATAACCATTTTTGGAAGGGAAACGTATGGATTATCGCTACCCTTAAAGTTTTTCTTAGCGTATTGTTCATCATAATAGGTCCAATTATAAATTTGCTCTTCAAGAAATTCTCCAGTCGCAATCGCTCTAAAGGGTGTTCCACTGAGATATAGATAATTTTTAGTTTTAAGCGGAGAAAGATCTTCACTCCAAATACCTTGATTTTTTGACCAGCTTGAAATTCCAGATTCTTTATTAAATTCATGTTCTTCATTAAATTCAGCTTTGTCTTCATTAGTCATGTATAGCTGTTTTGACTTTTCATTCCATGCACCATGATGATATTCATCTAAAATGATACAGTCCCAATCCACTTTATGAGCCCAAGCATTTTTAACTTTAAGCCCCCCAACTTTATTCTTTCCCAGAAAATCTTGGAATGAAGCAAAACAAACATATGAACATCCTTTCTTTTTTGTTCCTATGTTTTCGCCTTCTAATGCATCAATAAATTCCCAATTTTCAAAATCAGTATGATATAAAAGATCTTCCTTCCATGAATTTTGAACTGCTGGCATGTATGTTAAAACAAGTACCCTCTTCCAATTCATCTCCTCAGCTAATTTATATGCAGCAAATGTTTTACCAAATCGCATCTTACAATTCCATAAAAAATGAGGAGCCTTTTTTTCAATTCCTCTGAATTTTAAAAAGTATTTTTTAGTTATATCAACAGCCTTTTTCTGTTCAGGTCTCATCTTAAATGACCATGATCTTTCAATATCAATATCTTTTCTTAACTTTACAGAGTTATATGCTCGTCTGAGTTCTTTTAAACTGCATTTAAACCACTCACCTCCAACACGTTCTATGCCATTTGCCTTTAACATTGAGTGAATTTCGTGATCTGTAAAAGTTGTACCATCATCTCTCATTCCAGGCTCTTCAAATATGACTTTATATTGTGTTAAACCTTCAATATGTGCAGTTGGGAAGTGCTCTGCCATTCTTTGAGCAACACTCCTTGTTGTGTACCCTACTTTAATTTTTCCTTTTGTTCTTGGATCTAAATCCTCATACGCATAAATTGTTGGTTTAGAATCTGGTCTTAAATTAAATTTAGCTTTCATTTTTTAAATTTCTTTTATCAATGAATCAATATATTCGATTTCTTTTTTTGACAAATTAAAATGTTTATATAATTTTTCATCTGATACTGAATCTTCAAAATCTATCTGTGGAACAAATATAAAACCTTTTGTTAAATGAATTGAGGTTGTTGCCTGTAATATCAAAAATCTAGCAAACTTAGTTTCAAGGTATTTCTTTAAGACTTCTGCATGTCGTTTTTTTTGAAATGGGCCAAAGCATATATAAGACATAGTGCATACTTCTCCAGGCTCTAAAACCTTTATTGTGGAAGTGACTTTATATGTACCATCTTTGCTTGGCTCACCAGCATGTTCAGAAGTTGTCTCACTCACCATTAATTTATAAGAACTTACAAGCTCGTTATTAGAAAACCGTTCAGAGTTTTCAATATATCCAGAACCTTTACTATGGAAACATTTTAGTGAATTATTAAAAGATTCATCCTTGCCTCTTTCCTTTGTGGGAATATTGAATGGATCTTTTTTTGATATAACTGATGACAAAAATTTATCTGATTTGAGATGAATCTTGTCTATTATTTTAATTCCAATATTGTCTCTTACTAGAATTTCATATTGATCTAAATATCTATCCAAACTAACTTCATTTCGATTAGTTTTGTTTACAAAAGTACATTTTCCATCATAGTCTGATTCCCACAAGAAGTAACCAACACCACCACCAAGGCTAATTTCAGGGAAACAATCCTTCGCATTTCTAAAATCAACATATTTTTTAAGCCTTTTGTCCCTTAACATTTCCTTTCGGAAATCTTTTAGTCCAACGCCACCTGCAAACCATCTCGAGGGTATAATCATTGACAAATAAGTAGGTTGAAGTTTTTTTGCTTGTTCAACAAACCTTTGATAAATAGGCTTCATTAGCCCGCCTTTTCTGTCATCAGATTTTAAGTGATAGGGAGGATTACCAATTATTACATCAAACTTCATATTAAATATTTCCTCAGGATCGTCAACATGAATAAAAGAGTAAGCATATTGCTCGAAACCATCTCCTCTATCAAAAATTTCTTTTTTTGCGCCACAGTAAATACAGGATCCATTTATAAATGTGTGTTTGGTATTTTTATGAATTATTTTACCTTCTTTATTATCAAATTTAATTATAGAATATTTACTGCTAGCATCTCGAGATAAATATAAGCTTCTTCTCGATATTAATCCTGTAAGCCCAGTTGTTGCAATTCCAAAAACTTGATATTTTAAAATGTGTTCAAGTCTTTCTTCTTTTTTTGGTATTCTACTTTTCAAACCCTCCATTAATCGTCTAGTTATTTCCCTCAAAAAAACACCTGATTTACATGATGGATCTAAAAATGTCATATTCAAATCTGACCAAATTTTATTTGGAAAAGAGTCTAAAATATCATTAACAATTCTAGGTGGTGTAAAAACTTCGTCACTGCTTAGATTGGCAAGAGCATTTAAGACATCAGTTTTATTAATTCTTTCAATCATTAATATAAGCCATGTCATAGTCTGTGAAAGAATATTCTTTTAAAGGTGATGCGAGGTTTACATTTTTTCCTTCGTCAGAAAAAAGTGTTCCCTTCTCAAAAGTGTAAGACATTAATTCTGACAAGGTGAAATCTCGTCTCTTTAACTTGCTGTTAACTATTGTCCATTCTGAGAAAATTACAGGAACATCTAGATTAACTTTTTTTAAAGTTAAAGCATCGCCATGAATAATATTTTTATCAATTATAAAGTTAATTGATTTTACAAAATTTTGATTCATTGTATTTTTAAAAATATATTCATACATTTGAAAAAATTTTTTCTTCAATCTTTTTCTAGTATTGACTACATTATCTGACAAAACATCGATTCCATATAAGGAACCATTTACAACAATCGAATTCTTTTCAAACTCAAATTGATTTTTCTTATATTTACTTGATAAGACTTTGAGTTTTCTATCCAAAACTTCTATGAGAAAATTACCATCCCCGCATGCAGGCTCAAAGAATCGTGATTCAAGCTTGTTAATTTCATGATCAACCAAATCAAGCATTGCATTTACTTCATTTTGCGCAGTATAAACTTCAGCAAAACTAGCAACTCTCTCTTTTGATACAATTTGTTGATCCTTATTTTTTATACTCATTAATATTTAGTTCTATCTGCTCGATCCTTTTGTTTATTTCTTTAAGAAGTTTAATATTCTCTGGCGCATCATCCTCATTTGCTTTAACTATGACATCAATTATCACGCCTATAATCATATTCATAAATACTAGAGAATTCAAAATAATAAAAACAACAAAAAATATCCAACTAAATCTTTGAACTTCTAGTGATTGATACATAAGATCTGGCCAACCCTCTAAAGTTGCAGTTTGGAATAGGGTCAGCATGGCAAGCCCAACATTTCCCCAATGCATAGGACTAATTTCTGCAAATAGAATACTACCAATAGCAGCAAAGATATAAAACTCTACAAACATAAACAGCAAAATATAGCCAACTCTTGGAATAGCTGCTATGAAAGACTCAATTAAAATTCTGAATTGTGGAATAAAGCTTACCAATCTTAATAATCTAAATACTCTAACCAATCTAGCTAACAATATTGAATCAAGTGACTCAATTGGAATTAAGCTTATTGCAACTATAATAAAATCAAAGGCATTCCAAGGTGATTTAAAAAAATCAAGCAATGATTTTTCTGCAATCATTCTTATGATAATTTCAATCACAAAGATTATTGTTACTACATAATCTAAATAAGAAATATATAAAAATATTTCAGGATCAAACATTTCATCATATGTTCTAAATCCAACAAATATTGCTGAAATTAGAATTATTGAAATTATAAATCCCTCAAAGAGGTTGTTATTTCTAACTTTTAAAAAGAACTCTCTCATACTTCTTTCTTTAGTCTAAAAATTTTAAAATCTGATCAACAAAAGACTCATCTATATTAATTAAACTAGCGACATGGTAAAGAGCATTTCTTTCATCTGAAGAAAGCTCACCATCAGACCTTGCTACTGCTACTATCTTTTGCAAAGTTGAACATTTGACTCCTTTTTTAGATTTGATAAATGTTTTTGCCTCTTTATTAACAAGATTTTCTAAGAAGTTTTTGTTCTTTTTATTAGCGGTTAAGTCGCTTAAAAATTGTTGCAAAGTTTTATCATCACAAAGATCTTTTAAACTTAAAAGTTCTTTCTTGTGAACATCAGCATCTGCATTAGCAACATAATAACTGCTATATATTAAAAAATAATCTGGATTAGAGGAGGTTTTCTTTGTTTGCTCTTTCTTTTTTGGTTCCATAAAATTAAGAATCTCAAAGATTTTTTCATCCATTTCCTTATCTTTAATTTTTTTTGAATTTTTATTTTTTTGATGATTGATAAATGACTCAGAGTTCCAAAAATTTTTTAAGGCAACGATTCTAAGAGGATTCAAGGGATGAGTCGAGTAACAGTCATTGACTTGATTATCCGTTTCAAAGCTCTCAATCAAATCGAGTTGAGAAACAAAGTCATCGATATCAAGTGAGATGTGTGGCTCACCCAAACCAGATGAAAGCTTGATAAAGGCTGAAGTAGCAGCATTAATGTTATTACAGCAAATCAAACCAGCTCTATCTGCAGAAATTTCTGCCTTCCTGCTCCATGACATTAATTGAAGAGATCTTGAGGCTGAAATTGAGCCTTGGCTGAGACCAAACGCAGGAAGCCTAAAGTGTTCATAAAGTGCATGCCCCAGCTCGTGACCAATTACAAAAATTAATTCATCTGTAGACATTAATTTAATTAACTGAGAGCTTAAACCAATCACAATTTCGTTGCCATTGTAGCTACAATAAGCATTTACCTCATGAGAATTATATATAAAAGGTAAAATTTGCTTATCCTCTAAGCCAAGAGCATTTTGGCAATGTATAAAAGATTTATATATTTCTGGAGCAGATTTCTTTGAAACTCTTAATGAATTTGATAATAGTCCTCTAATATTTTCATTTAAACTAGCTGTTTGATCCTTAAGCAAGGAATCAGTTTGTTTTTTTAAAGACTTAATTGCTAAGAGTTTTTCTTGAGATTCTTTGTCTCCAATAAATCGAAATGCATAAGCTTTTTGATAATTTTTATTAGTTATAGCTCAGTCCTCCCATTTCACCACTTTCTAGTCTTTTTATAATTCCATAAAGGGCATCCTCATCAATATTAAGAACTTGACCAATTTTATTAATTGCAGCTTCTTCATGATGATTAATACTCTGTCTTTCCATTTCTCCATACATATTCATTGTTGAGTATGCAATTGGGCCATCATCTCTGTCATGGTCACACATGAAATATGCATTTTTAATTGTTAGCCTATTAATTGCACTGTCATTGATGTGTTTACATGCATCTTCTATAGCGCCATTTATGTGCTCAGGAACCTTGCTGGCAATTTCAGCTATTTTGTTAATATTTTCGTTATAGTTTTCCATTAGTGGATAAGGATTGCCAGTTTTTGCGTGTAATGGTTCTTGAGCTGCATTAGTTAAATCTACAATATAATCGCCCATATTATCCAGCACTTTCACAACCTTTTCTCCTTTAGCTCTGGCAATATCACACGAAGCTAAGAACCAATGTTCCGCAATAGTCTGATATGAGATGCTAAAGTCACCATCAGCGTATGCAGCCAATATAGAAATAGTTACAACAGCATCAGCTGAATTATCTTCAATACCTGAAAAAGTTTTTTCACCAATTTTTTCAACAGATAAATCATCTCCTAGTAAATCATCTTGATACCAAGTTAGGCTATCTAAATAATCTTTTTGTGTTTCTTTAAAATTCAATCCGAACTCAGAACATAAATATTTAATATTTCTAATTTCTTTTTTATCAGGAAGTAGTTCATTATTATCCGTACCGCATAAGCTGAAAGCAGTTGAAACTATATGAGCATGAAAATCTTCTGGAACAACAGAAGCACAAATACTTGTATAGGCTTTTATATCACTTGCACTTTCACATTTAGCTAAATTTTTTATTACTTCATCAGCTATTTCTTTAATTTCATCACTCTCTAGTGCATTTACATCAATTTCATCTTCTTCTTCAGCATCTTCTTCAACGTCATCGTCATCTAGGCCAAACATATCACCCATTACTTTTGCAAAAGCTCCTTTCATGCCATTTGTAAATTCATAAAATCGCTCCGTACCATGAGTTGCCTCAGTAGCAAAATCCAATTCATCATCAGAAACTTTGCCGTCACCAGCGGCTGCCAAAATTATGCACCTGTAAACAGCTGCCATTGTATTATTATCGTAATCCATATTTCCTCTCCTAATAAATAGATATATACATTTAAATAAATGTAACTAAATAATACATAAAAATTTATGTTTACAGCAACTTTTAACTATAAATTAGAATCTTATTATTTAATATTTAAAATTATAAATTTCTTAATAAGCTTAAAAATATTGTCTCTTGTGGTTGAAAATGCATATTTTAGTTGCTTGTCTGAATAGTTAATATTTACCGGATCTTCATTAATCCAATGAAGTCTTTTTGTAGCGATTGGCAATGATGGACATACTTCTTCGGCGCACAGTGTTATTACATAATCTAAGTTAGACATGAATTCTTTATCTAAATTATCAATATGCTTTGAGTATTGGTCTCTTATATTAATACCTATATCATCCATACAAGCAATTGCATATGGATGAATCTCGCCTGATGGTTTTGAGCCAGCGCTTTTAATATTAAAATTATCCCCAAGCATATTTTTTGCGAGACCCTCTGCCATTTGGCTTCTAGCAGAATTTCCAACACATAAAAAGAGTATATTCATTAATCAAAATTGTAGAATGTTAAATATAAGGTTATCTTATATCGTTTATATGTGATTTTAAAAGTGATGAAAAGTATCAGTGTTGAGAATATGTTACATGGGCTTGAAGGCAGCCTTGGAGAAGATGACTATACAGAACCTCTTGAAATATTAATAAATTCAGCTAATAAAAATAATCAATTTAATTTTTTTGGTTCTATTGCTTTTAAAAATCAGCTTAAAGATCGTTTAAAAATGAGAAGCAAGCTTTATAGTTATATAAAAGATAAGGAATTACCCTCTCCTGCTAATCCAGTCTTTGTAACCGGGCTACCTAGATCAGGTACAA
>CACMVA010000014.1 GCA_902617045.1 uncultured SAR86 cluster bacterium | reverse complement strand
CAACAGTCTTGCTAAATAATATGTATTCACAATAGTCATCCCACATTGTCCACTAGATACAGCTTTCAAAGCATTTGTATCGTTTGAAAAAACTTCAGTTGCTAAGTTTGAAATCCAACCAGATACAACTTCTTTTGCTTGATCGAAACCATATTCATCAATCATGCTTGCTATAAGAGATCTGTTGTAGACTTTTTTTGACGTTCTTAAACATAGTTTTCCCTTCCACTTAGGGTCAGCTAAATCTTCATATGTAGAAAAATCATCTGATGCAAATTGATCACTTGAGAATACAATTGTTCTTGCTCTTTTTGAAAGGCCAAACCATTTATTTTCAGGATCTTTAAGATATGAAGGTACATTTCTCTCTAATATTTCTGAGTCAACTTTGAAGAAAATATCTCTTTCGGCTGCTTGCCATAAGACTCCTGCATCAACTGTCATAAAAATATCTGCCATTGAATCATTGCCTTCAATATCAATTCTTTCCATAAGCTCTTGAGCATTTCCTGATAACAAATTCACTTTGATGCCTGTATCATCATAGAAGTCCTCAATGATTGGTTCTAATAGTTGTGGTTGTCTAGATGTGTAAATTGTAAGTTCTTCTATTTCATTTTCATTTGCGCATGAAATTAGTAAAAGCACAGAAAGTAATATCGAAATTTTCTTCATTATATGCCTCATTTGATTTGAGTTACTTTTAGGTGTGCTAAATAAATTATAGCTTATTCTTTCCAGCAGCATGATTAATAAAAAACTTTTTTAAAAACTGTGCTTTATTTACTCCAGACAGTCCAAAATTTCTAAGTAGCTTTATATATAAATTTTTTGAACCAAAAAGATTTACAAAAAAATCCATAGATTTCAGCATAAGTAGATTCATATTTTTTCTTCTAATTTCATATCTTTTAAGCGTTAAAGCTTGATCAATATGCATAGATTTTTCATATGAACTTATTATTTCTTCACATAGAGCGTCTGCATCTGCAAATCCTAAATTTATACCTTGCCCTGCTAATGGGTGTATGGAATGAGCTGCATCACCAACAAGAACAACATGCCCTGAAATATAGTTTTCAAAATGATGACTAAAAAGCTTAAAGGTTAATATTGATGAATTAATATCAATTTTTGTTGAGAGCTTCTGTTCAAAATAAGAAATGTTGTTTTTAACATAATCTTTAATTTCAATATCACGAAGATTTTCATTATCCACAGACCAAACAATAGTATGTGTGGATTTATCATCATTTTCAGGTAAAGGCATAATTGCAAAAATTCCTTTATCTGAGAATATTTGATGAGCTAAATATTCATCTTTAATTTCACAACTTGCTGTAAATGTGATCGCTGTTTGATTATAGCTAGATTTTTTCTCATTTAATTTTGCTATCTTGGCTACATTTGAATTTCTTCCATCACAGCCTGCAATAAACTTTGTTTTAATTTTTTCTTGATTTGATAGTTTTAATTCTGAACAATTGTTTTCATTATCTTGAAAGATCTCCTCGATTTGATTTTCAAAAAAAACTTGGTGGTCTCTGTGGTCTTGCAGCTTTTCTTGAAGGTCATTAAAAAAAACTACATAAGATAGATTTTCTTCATTTATTTCTTTTGAAGAGAAATGAATACTTCCAGATCCATCACCATCAAATACACTTATTTCTTTTATTGGAGCGAAAGGAACTTTTATGCCTAAATCATCTAAAAGTTTTTTCGAAAATGAATTAAGAGTTAATGTTCTTATGTTTTCGTTAATAACATTTTGACTTTTTGACCTCTCAATTATTAACGATTCTATGTTATTTTTACTGAGTCTAGATGAAATATAGTTTCCGATTATTCCACCACCAGATATTGTAACTACCGGATTCACAGTATTAAGACATTAATGATTCAATCTCAGCAGGATCAGATGGAACTTTCTTGGTTAGGTTTTCATTTCCATCTTTTGTTACCAAAATATCATCTTCTATTCTTATTCCAATACCTTTCCATTTGTCATCTACATCCATTGAACGACTAATATAAATGCCAGGTTCGATAGTAGTTATCATGCCTGGTTTAAACTTCATAAAGTCATCTCCTTCCATATAATCTCCAGCATCATGGACATCAAGGCCTAGCCAGTGACCTATTTTATGCATATAGAAGTCCTTAAAAGCCCCTTTTTTATGCAGGTCTTCAGGATCACCATGCAATAAACCAAGCTCCACTAAACCGTTTGTAATTATTTTTTCAGAAATTTGTTGAGGCTCCATAATATTGTTGCCGTCTTTCACCTTATCAATTGCAGCATTCATTGCATCAAGAACTATTTTGTATATCTCAAGTTGTTCCTTTGAAAATTTTCCGCTAATTGGGTAAGTTCTTGTAATATCAGAAGCATACATCTCATATTCACAACCAGCATCAACTAAAAGAAGTTCATTTTTATTAAGTTTCTTGTTGTTTTCAATATAATGAAGAACACAGGCATTTTCACCACCAGCAACAATTGGAGTATAGGCTGGGAATCTTCCACCTCTTTTTGAAAATTCGTAAACATACAAGCTTTCAATGCTTTGTTCAGACTCTGCATTTTTTACATTTTTCATTGCCTCAATATGAGCTTCTGCTGAAATATCACAGGCTTTCTTAATAAGACTAATTTCGTGATCATCTTTTATTAATCGAGCATTCCCTATCGTGGACGACGCATCCAAAATATTAATAGATTTACTGTGTCTATCTTTAGAGCTTGCTTCAGTAGTCCAATCTATTACTTTTTGATCAAAGCCATTTTTTTTGCCAATAGGATATAAAACTTGATCACATCCAAAAAGAATTTCAGGCATCATATTATCTATTTCAGAATTATCATATGCCTTATCAAATAAAAATTCTTTCACAGCTCCTATTGGGCCTGACCTGTGGCCATCCCAAATTTCTTTTAATTTATCTTTAGGAGGTACAAAAATTACAGAATTTATTCCATCATCGTTATTTATTATGGCCATCAAAGAATCAGGCTCACAAAATCCGGATAAATAATAAAAATTACTATCCTGTCTGAACGCATATGCTGAATCAGCATTTCTATACTTAGTATTGGCACCGGGAATCAATAAAACCGAATTCTTAGGTAGTGTTTCTGATAGATTGATTCTTCTGCTTTTGTAAATTGCATTATCCATGTGTGTATTTTACTTATTTAAAGTAACTTTCCAATTCATTAAAGTAGAATTAAACTATAAAAATGCCTAAAAACAATGAGTTAAGTTCAAAAGATTTAGAAAAGAGGATTGATCTTTTAATTAAAAGGTTTGAAGAGCAAAAAGGAATTATTGATTCATACGTAAAAAGAGAAAGGGAATGGAAAAAAGATAAAGTTCTTCACAGAAAAGAAATATCTCGTTTGGAAAGAGATTTAAAGAAGGCCACTAATGAGTAAAGTTGAAACCGTAGCTCTAAGAATATTTGGAAGAGATTTAACCATCGCATGTCCACCTAAAGAAAAAGATAATTTAATAAAAGCGGCTGCCTTATTAAATGAGGAGTTAGATAATATAAGTGACAAAAATAACGCTCTGATAATTGCAGGATTAACTCTTTCTAATAAGCTCCTAAATGATGATTCTAAATCTACTAAAAAAGAAAGTGTTGATTACTCTAAACTTATTAAAAAAATAGAGAAAGTACTTCAAAAATAATCTTTAACTTAAATCCCATCTAAACTATACTCTTATAACATTCTGGTTCATTAGCCAATGTGTTAATAAATTTGAACCGATACTATTAAATAGGTGATTTTCCACTGTCATTGTTGAGCATTACCATTAAGGGAAGCCTGATTTGACAAGATGTTCACCACCTGAACTTTCGGTTCAGGTATAGCACATAGCGGTGATCTGGTTTGCTAGCCTCTGCAATTATTATGGTGAAAAATAAAATTAGAAAATCACTACTTAAGCAGGGGCAACTTTTTTGTCAGAATGATATCGAAGAGTTAAATTCTCAGATTCAAAAAAATGTATTAAAAGAAATAGATATCGAATCTTCTAAGAATACCCTTCTCTATTTTCAATATAAAAACGAAATACCTACAAATCTAATAATCGATGAGTTATTAAAATACTCCAATAATATATATATGCCTCGAATAGTTTCTGAAAATGAATTGAAGTTCAATTTATTCAAAGAGGGTGAGACCTTAAAAAAAAATAAATATGGTATAGATGAACTAATGAATGAAGACTATATTAATCCTAAAGTTCTTAACACTATGTTCATACCTTTTGTTGGAATAGATAAGAATGGGCATAGGCTAGGATATGGTGGTGGTTTTTTTGATAAAACACTTGAACAATTAAAGTCTCAAAAAGGCAGGCCACTTTTTGTTGGACTGGGATATGACTATCAAATCTTAGAAGAACGTTTTGGCGAGAGTCATGATATTAAATATGATCTAGTTATTACAGAATCGCGTGTACTTTCATATGACTGAGCTATAAAATGTCCGCCGAAACATGAGAACAATCGCTAAATATATTCTAATTTTCTGGATTCCACTTATATCTGGTAAGACAATTATTCTTGATGGGAATTTAGATGAACCAGAGTGGGAAAGTGCATTCGTAATAGATGAGTATTATGAAGTTGTCCCTTTTACTCTCAATCCAGCAAAAGTAAAAACAACTGCAAAAATATTTTCAAATGAAGAGGGAATATATGTGGGTTTTATCAATTATCAAGAAAATTCTTCAATGATTTCAAATAAATCTTTACGAGATGAATGGAATGCGAATGCTGAACAAAACGGTGTTGGTATTGATTTTGACAGTGATGGAGCAAAAGCTTATATGTTCATTGTTACCCTAGCGAATATTCAAAGAGATGGCATTAGACCTTTGGGTGGTTTTCCCGAATTTGATTGGGATGGGGATTGGGAAGCACAAACAAAAAAACATGATGGTTTCTGGGTCTCAGAATTTTTAATACCTTGGAATGTTGTTCTGATGAAGCCTGAGACAAATAATAAAAGAAAAATTAATGTTACAACTTATAGGTATCTAGCAAAAGAAAAGTTATGGCTAAATGATACAAAGACAAGTGGGTTTAGAACAAATTTTCTTTCAAATCTAAGAACAATAGAGGTAAACAATTTTTCTAAAAGAAAGATCAATTTTTTTCCATTTATTGCAAAAACTCATAACTCAGTCACAAGCTTTAATGAAGATAAGATTGGAGCAGAAATATTTTTAAATACTGGCACAGGGAAACAAATTAATCTTACAATCAATCCAGACTTTGGTCAGGCAGAGAGTGACGAAGTTATTGTTAATTTTTCTGCACAAGAAACTTTCTATTCTGAAAAACGCGCTTTTTTTAATGAAAATCAATCTTTGTTTGATTTAAATCATTACGATAGATATAGAATTATTAATACTAGAAGAATTGGTGCAAGAAGTAGCTATTTGTGTTCATCATCATTAAATGAAGATGACTGCGTTGATTCAAGAAAAAATTACACCGATATTGACTACGCTCTTAGATATACTCAAAAAAATAATAATACAGATTTTGGAGTTTTTGTTGCTAAAGAGTCGGATGAAAGATATACAAAAGGAAAAGATTTTTACGCTATAAGATCAAAAAAGAAAATAGATAACAGAACAATTGGTTACTTTTTAACACATGTTGAAAATAATTTTCTAAATGAAAGTGCTACAGTTAATGTAATAGATTTTGCGAATGTAAAATCTAACAAGCTAACTACCTATAACGATTTAATTTCATCTGAAAGAGAGGGTGAGTCTGGATTTGGCTTTAGATCACAATTTAATTATAAGCCAACACAGTTATCGAGTAGATCAGGTAGTCTACTCTATTTTGATGATAGTCTAATGTTAAACGATTTTGGTTATCTCAGAAAAAATGATTGGTTTCACATAGGTCTAGGAACTAATATCACATTAATTGACTTTAAAAAGCGTAAAGAAATTAAGGAGCTGGAACTAGGAATAGATTTTAATTACGACTCAGATACTTCAGGAAATTCAAATCCATTTACTATTGGGCAAAAGAATGAATTTACTTTCCTAAATGCCTCAAAATTTCAGTTTACATGGGATTTAAAAACTTCTGGAAAAGATACAACTATTACAAGAAAGAATATTGATTTTCCTTTTGTAAAAAATACTGGAAGTTTCAGCTTTAACTTAGATTATGAATCACCGAGTTTTGGAATCTGGGAGTATGATTGGAGGATCGGATATGAGGATGCCGATAAATATGAGTCATTTGATTCCAACGGATATAAAAGAAGGTATGCAAAGATAGGTGGATCTTTTTATCCAGTGGATGATTTTAAAGTAGGATTTTCAACGAGAATAAGAAACGAGAAAGAGTGGTTAAATTGGATAGAAAACAATGATCTTGCTGTTTATGATTTATCTCAAAAAATTATTTCTATTAATATGAATTGGTATAGGGGTTCAAAGCATGAGATAAGACTAAAGAGTCAATTTGTAGCGTTACAAGCAAAAAATCCAAGAAGTTTAATTGTTGATCAGAATGGTTACCTTAAAAACAATAATAAAGAAGTTAGTCCATTTTCTGAAGGAATTACATCATTCCAAGTAAGATATAAGTATGAGATTGCTCCTCTATCCTACATATATCTGGTATATACAAAAGGAGGAAGTGTCTTTAAAGATAATATAACTAGAGAGACTTCTAAAATCTTTAAAGATCCTTGGAAAGATCCAGACAATGAAATATTTTCTATTAAATTTAGGCTTAAATATTAAACTTACTTCAAGAAATCTAAATAAGCCTTATTATTGCTCTCTTCTTTAAAGGCTGTTCCACATTTATGTAAATGTTTTAAAAGTGCGGACTTGTTTTTGTGTGTATCTTCAATTCCTATAAGGATATTTCCATACGCAGATCCAATATTTCTATAGTGGAATAGTGAAATATTCCAATGATTTCCAAAACTCTCTAAGAACTCTAATAATGCTCCTGGCTTTTCTGGAAATTCTCCGTTAAAAATTCTTTCATTTTTTTCAGATATATTTGATTGGCCTCCTCTGCCACCAACCATATGTCTTAAATGATCATTTGAAATTTCATTAGAGGTGTAATCACTAAATTTATATTTAAGTTTTTTTAGTTTTGCCTTCAACTTCTCAAAGCTATTTTCAGATTGAGTTCTTATTCCTACTAATACATACGCATCTTTATTATCTGACTTTCTATAATTAAATTCGGTGACTGGTAATTTCCCAATAGCCTTTGCAAGCTTTAAAAAACTTCCAGGTTCTTCTGGAATTTTAATGCTGAGAATTTTTTCGCGGTTTTCTCCAATTTCAGATCTTTCAACAATAAATCCAAGTTTTTGAAAATTAACATTTGCACCTGAACTCACTGCAAGTAAATTCTTATTCTTCATTCTTTTTGAGTAACTTTTTAGACCTGCTAAAGCAACAGCTCCTGATGGCTCAGACAATACTCTGGTATCTTCAAAGATATCTTTTACAGCAGCGCAGACTTCATCAATATTTACAGTCATTACCTCATCAACGCATTCTTTGATGACATCAAGATTGTTTTTCCCTACTTGGGAAACAGCAACTCCGTCTGCAAATAATCCAACCCTTTTTAGATAAACTCTTTTATTTTGAATTAATGCTTCTGTAAGACAAGCCGAATCATTTACTTCAACACCAATTATTTTAATTTTCTTTTTATTTTGTCTTATCCAAGCTGATATGCCAGCCAAAAGGCCTCCTCCGCCAACTGGGACGAAGACAGCATCGTAGTCAATTTCATCCTCAAGTATTTCCCGTCCTACTGTTCCTTGCCCTGCTATAGTAAATGGATCATCAAAAGGATGTACAAAGGTATATTTATGTTTTTTATTAATCTTATCTGCATGAGCGAGAGCATCTCCTAAATTTTCGCCATGCAAAATTATTTTTGCTCCAAGCCTTTTTACTGCATTTAATTTATTTTCTGGTGCAGTTACCGGCATCACAATAGTACATTTTATTTTTAACTTCCTGCAAGCTAAGGCTACACCTTGGGCATGATTTCCTGCTGATGCTGCTATTATTCCACGAGATTTTTTATCCTCAGACAAGTTAACAATTTTATTAAAGGCTCCTCTATTCTTAAAAGAAAAAATAGGCTGAAGATCTTCTCGTTTTAAATAAATTTCATTCCCCTCTTTCAAAGAAAGATTTGCGGCATAGGTAGTAGGTGAATTTATTGAAACATCATATACAGATGCTTCATTAATCATTTTAAGATACTTTTTAGAGTTCCTATAATTACCTGTTTTTTTTATTTTAAGTCTCAATTTAAATCACGTATTAAAATTTTCTTGTATTATAACTGTATGAGCGCTGCAAAGATAAGTGTTGCAAAAAAAGCAATTGATTATATTGAAAAAAAACTATCAATAGAGACTGTTCTGGGCATTGGCACTGGTTCAACAGTGAATTACTTTATTAAAGAATTAGATGCATATAAAAATCTTTTTCGAGGAGCAGTATCAAGTTCGGAAGCATCTTCACAACTTCTAAGAGAAAAGAATATTGAGGTCTTTAGTTTAAATGATGTTAATCAAATAGATTTTTACATTGATGGAGCAGACGAGGTGTCACCAAATAACTTTCTAATCAAAGGTGGCGGTGGTGCGCACACAAGAGAAAAGATAGTAGCAGCAGCGGCACAAGAATTTATATGCATTGTTGATAAAACAAAGATGGTTGATAAACTTGGGGCCTTCCCTCTACCAGTCGAAGTAATTCCAGAAGCAAGAAGTTCTGTTGCAAGAAAAATTGTAGCTTTAGGTGGTAAACCAATTTATAGAGAAAATTTTATTACTGATCAAGGAAATCATATTATTGACGTAGAAGAAATAGATATCAGTGAACCTGAAGCCTTAGAGATTTTATTAAATAATATTCCGGGTGTCGTTGATAACGGAATCTTTGCTTTTAATAAACCTGAGGTTGTGTTGGTATCTGACTAGAGACTATAAAAGTTCTTCTATTTGAGATAGTAATTCTGGCGAATCAGGTTTTACCCTTGATCCAAATGTAGATACTACTTTACCGTCTCTAGAAATTAAATACTTATTAAAATTCCATGAAGGTGAGACACCACTCTGGGCTATCAATTTTTTGTATAAGGGATTAGCTTTGCTGCCTCTTACTTTTGAAGTTGCAAACATTGGGAAATCTACTCCATATTCAGTGGAGCAAAACTCAGCAACATCTGCTTCATCTGAATACTCTTGCATGAAGTCTCTCGATGGAACTCCAAGAACAACAAAACCTTCATTTTTGTAATCTTCATAAAGTTTTTGAAGAGAAGAATATTGATAGGTGTATCCGCATCTACTCGCAACATTTACAACTAAAACAACTTGATCTGTATATTCACATAAGTTGACACTTTCACTTGAATCCAAAACTCTCATTTCTGTATCAAGCAAATCTGAACATGCTTCAGAATAGAAAGAAATTAATAAAATAAAAATAGATACAATCTTTTTCATGTGAGTATTCTAACCTAAGTAATAGGAGTTATTGCAGAAAGAGAGGAAATGAAAATGGTTACTAAAAAAATGATTTCTATGTTATCCCTAATTTTATTCATAAATTTACAACCTTTTAAAGAGATGGAGGGACTGAGCCCTCCATGATTCCAGAGTGTCAGCAAATATAATAGGGGAGAGGAGTGCTGACATACATTATTATATATATTTATAATCAATTATCAATATTATTTATAAAATAAATCATGTTTTTTTATGTATAATGTTTTTTTAACTATTTTTGGAGAAATATCTTGAAAGGTACAGTTTTATATGAAGTAAAGGACAATGTTGCCCTACTCACAGTTGATAACCCGCCAGTAAATCCTCTTAGCGATGGAGTCAGGACTGGTTTATACGAATCATTAATAAAAGCAGAAGAAGATGATTCAGTTGTAGGAGTTGTTTTAACAGGAAATGGAAGAGCCTTTATTGCTGGAGCTGATATATCAGAATTTGGTGGAAATGTAGAAGGTGTAAGCTTAAATGAGGTATTTCAAAAACTGGAGCATTGCAGTAAACCCGTTGTAGCTGCGATAAATGGTATAGCTTTAGGAGGCGGACTAGAAACAGCATTATGCTGTAACTACAGGATTGCAGATAAAAACGCGTTTGTTGGTCTTCCAGAGGTTAATTTAGGCTTATTGCCAGGTGGAGGCGGCACTCAGAGGCTTCCGAGGCTTGCAGGACCATCTGAAGCACTAAAGATGATGCTTACTGGAGCACATGTTCCTGCTAAAAAGGCTTTAGATATGGGAATAGTTGATGGGATATCTGAAGATGTTGTTAATGAATCTATAGAATTCATAAAAAATAAAGCTAACAGTAATGAAGAACATCCAAAAGTAAGAGATTTAAACTCAAAAATGATAGAGGCTCGTGGCGATGATAAAGTTCTTCTTGAGGCTCAGGCCATGGCATCTAAGGGAAGAAAGGGTCAGTTTGCTCCTGGACAAATAATAAAATGTGTAGAAGCAGCAATTAATATTGATGATTTTGACGAAGGACTAAAAAAAGAAGGTGAATATTTTCTTGAATGTTTAATGCATCCTCAAAGAGAAGCAATGATCCATATTTTCTTTGGTGAAAGAGCAGCTTCAAAGATTTCTGACGTTCCTAAAGAAACTAAAGTTATGGATATCAAAAAAGCTGGCATTATTGGTTCTGGAACTATGGGGGGTGGAATAGCTATGTGTTTTGCTAATGCTGGCATTCCCGTTCATATCATTGATCAGGATGAGGAAAACCTTAAAAGAGGAGTTTCAGTAATAGAAAAGAATTATGATTTTATGGTTAATAAAGGCCGTCTATCTCCTGAACAAAAAGATGCTGTATTTGGACTAGTATCGTCTAGCTTAGATTATAAAGATGTCTCTGATTGCGATATTGTTATTGAAGCAGTATATGAAAATCTTGAATTAAAACATGAAATTTTTAAGTCATTAGATACTCATGTTAAGGAAGATGCTATTCTTGCCAGTAATACATCAGGTTTAGATATAGACTCTATTGCATCGGTAACCAATAGACCTGAAATGGTAGTGGGTACTCACTTTTTTAGTCCTGCAAATATAATGAGACTATTAGAAGTTGTACGTGGAGAACAAACGTCTGACGAAACATTAGCAACTATTATGGCCTTAGGCAAAAGACTTAAAAAGGCAGCTGTTGTTTCATTAAATGCTCCTGGTTTTATTGGTAATAGAATGTTATTTGGCTATACAGCTCAAGCAAACATGTTATTACTTGAAGGTGCATTGCCACATCAAATTGATCAAGCATTAGAATCCTTTGGTCTAAATATGGGTCCATTTAGAATGATGGATCTCGTTGGATTAGATCTTGGTTGGAGAGCAAGAAAATTAAGTGGTAAGGAATCCCCTCTTCATGCAAAAATCGGCGATGAGTTATGTGAACAAGATAGATATGGTCAAAAAAGTGGTGCTGGTTATTATAATTACTCAGAAGGTTCTAGAGCACCAAATCCAGCTCCTGAAAATGAAGCAGTATATGAAAAGATCTCATCAGAAAATGGATTCACCAGAAGAGACATTTCTGATGATGAAATTGTAGAAAGATGCATATTAGCTCTTATTAATGAAGGTGCAGATATTTTATCTGAAGGTGTCGCACAAAGAGCGGCTGATATTGATGTAGTTTATATAAATGGATATGGATTTCCATTATGGAGAGGCGGTCCGATGCATCATGCAAATGCAATGGGACTTGATAAAGTAATAGAGAAGCTTGAAAAATATAGAGAAATTACAGGTAATGATGTCTACAAACCAAGTGAAATGCTTGTGAATCTGGCAAAAGATGGTGGAAAACTTGGAGAGGCACCTCAAAAAGGCGATAGGAAGGAAAAATTAGGTTTTGAGATGTCGTCAGTAGCAAACAATTTTTAGATTTAATAAATTAGAAAACTAGATGATTTAGGCTCTAATTTGGACTTTTGTCCCTTCTGATACCATATCAAATAGCTCTATCACATCATTGTTGAACATTCTTATACATCCGTGCGAGGCTTTTTGACCAATTAAGCCCTCTTCGTGGGTACCATGTATATAGATATATCTACTATAAGAATCTACTCCAACTCCCCTATTTATACCGTTTTCAAGCCCATCTAGCCATAATATCCTGGATGTTACAAAGTCATCCTCTGTATCATTAGGATTGATTTGAATTTCTGCTCTTTTGTTTGTATTTTCTCTTGCAGTAAATATTGTATTAATTGGCGCTTTGTCTCCAATTTTTTCTTTAATTTCATGCAATCCCAGTGGAGTTTTAAAAGAATTTTCAATTTGCCCTTCCCCATATTTTGATGTTGAAACTGGAAAACTTTGAACTAAATTATCATTATTATACAAATAGAGCCTTTGCTCAGAAATATCAACAATAATTTCGTTATTTTGACTATGAGATTCAGTAAAGAAAAACGTCATAATAACCGAACAAATCAAGATCTTAGTGCTTTTTTCCATATAATCTTTAAATAAGGAATTAAAACTATTATAAACGATAAAATTATAAAAAATAAATGTCCATTTCTTGAATAAAAAGTACTTTTTTTAATTAATTTTACGTTACCCTCAAGAATGCCTGACTTTCCTTTATCTAATAAAGTGACAATTGTTCCTTTATTAGAGATAATTGCTGATATACCGTCATTTGTTGCTCTTATTGTATATCTATTGTTTTCAATAGATCTCACTCTGGCAATACTTAAATGATGATATGGTCCAATAGAATTTCCAAACCAAGTGTCATTTGAGACATTAATCATTAATAAAGAACTTTTATTCATCTTTCTTACTGTATTTGGAAAAGCAATATCAAAGCAAATTGGACTAGAAATGGGAATATTATCAAGAATCCTTATATTTTCTTGTAACTGGCTCCCATGTGAAACATTGGACATTGGTAAATCAAAAAAATTTATTATACCTCTAAGACCTTCAATAAAAGGAATATACTCACCAAATGGTACTAGATGTATTTTTTTATATGATTCATTATATCTAGGGCTGTAAATTGCGTTATATAATTTTGCATTATCATATTTCCATACTCCTAAAATAATTTTTTCAGAAATTTCTGTATTTTTAAGAAAATCTATAAATCTAATACTATTCTGAGAGTACGGTAATTCAGCTTCAGGTAATACTACTAACTCAGAATCTTTAGAAACTGTATCTATAAGTTTATTTAGGTTGTCCTCAATCTTTAAATAATAATTATCCTCATATTTTAAAAAAGGATCTGATGCTGGTTGAACAATT
>CACMVA010000013.1 GCA_902617045.1 uncultured SAR86 cluster bacterium | reverse complement strand
ATCAAAAACATTATCAATAAACACACCTACGGAAAGGCTTTCATTAAGCATTTTCGTGAAGTTAATGTTTGTCAAATTATAATCCCCTTGTTTTACTCTATCTGATACTGTTAAATCATTCCACATTTCATCAACTGAAACATGATTTATTTGCATTGAGCTAGTATCATCAAAGCTATAGTCAATCATAAAGTTAAATTTAACATCTGGTGTTAATGGTAAATCTGTACCACTTGGAGCTGAAAGACTTCCACGATAAAAATAATCTTCCTCTAGTTCAGCTTCGTTACTAGCATAGCTCATTGAAAATGTTAATTTATCATTGACAATGTGTTTGAGATCAAACTCATAACCTTTACTTGATGCTTTACCAACATTATCTATCAAAGCAAGTTTTGAAAGAGTTACATCATAAAAACCAAGTTGCATATCATCCCAATCCATATCATATAAAGCTGCATTTAATCTTGTTTTTCCATTATTAAAAGTCGATTTAAATCCAACTTCAGTACTTGTCAAGTAATCTGGTTTATATGTAGCACCAATTTGAGTAGATCTGTTAATACCCCCTGGTCGATAACCTTCTGATACAGTTGTATAGATTAAGGTATCTGGTGTTAATTGATAAGCTAGATTTACTTTGCTCACACTCCCAGAGCCACTCATTTGACCATTAACATTTTCTGGTGGAGCACTCAAAGTTGAATATGCACCAACAGCAGGAACAGTGGGTTCGGGTGAATAAAAAACACTTCCTGAGTATCCGCTTAAAGCATAATCATAATCAAAGCTTCTATAACCGAGCGTAAGTTCAAGTGCTTCAGTAAGTTGATAGTATACCTCTCCAAAAATGGCCTCGTCTTCATCCATTCTTATCTGATCTGTTTGATACCAGGCATTTTCACTTCCTGGAACAGCGGCACCTGATGGAAGATCAGCAATTCTCCATCTTGTATTGTAATCAGTTTCAAGCTCACCAAAGAATGCACCAACTATCCAATTTAGCTTTTCATTCTCTTTGGAAGATAATCTAATTTCTGTATGACTTGTATCTACGGTAGTCTCCTTATTGTAATTTTGACTTGGGTCAACACAGGCATAGAAATAATATGTATAACATGAATAGTATGCTTCAACATATGGTGAACTTAATGAATAGTGAGAATAATCTGAGTGTGTTTCAAAATCTTTTTCAACACTGGATGTTGCAAAGTTAAGATCTGCAAAACCTAAATCACCACTTACTGATAATGAGAATCTTGTAAAATCATCATCATTAGAATCTTCTGTGAATCTACTTGTGTTGTAATCACCTAAAAGTGGATCATAGTCCCATGAACCTTTTGATTCCATTGTTTGACCCATTACATTTGCATCAACAGTCCATGAATCATTTAAGTTTACTCTGAGAGCAACCCTATAACCTTCTTTTAAATTCTCATTGAAATTGTCTTTGGCATAAGCAGTATTTGATACTGGGCCAAATAAAGGATAGTTTAAAGTATCAGGAACATTATCAATATACCCTCCATCATCATCACTATATCCAACTATTCTTACAGCTGAGTTTTTGCCTAAAGGTATATTTACAAACCCCTCAAGCATTTGGCTCATATCACCACCTTTAGTATGTTCAAAAACTGTATTAGCGCCCGCATCGAACTCTGAGTCAGGTTTTTTTGTAATTATCTTTAAACTACCTGCTTGAGATGCAGCACCATACAACGTACCCTGAGGTCCAACTAACGCCTCAACTCTTTCAATATCGTACATATGTACCTCAAGATTATCTGAAATCATAGTGACAGGAGAATCATCAAGATATGTTGCAACTGAGGGACCTTGAAGTGATTGGTTATTACCATTTCCTCCATCAGAAATACCTCTCATGAATAACGTACCTGTTCCAGGCCTTCTTTGAATAGCTGAAACTGCAGCTAATTGATTTACATAATCATAAAAATCTCTGATGTTTAGTGAATCAATATCTTCACTTGAAAGATTTTGAACAGTTATTGGAACATTCTGTAAATTTTCTGATTTCTTTTGAGCGGTAACAATTACCTCTTCAACTGTTGAGTCTTGAGAAATAATGTCTGATGCAAGAAAAACAGACGATATTGCTAGAGTTGCCTTTGTAAAAGCTTTGTGAGCTTTTTCTAAATGAAATATATTCATACTTTCCCCCAAAAATGTAATTTGTATGATTTACAAAATATACATTAATTTTAATTTTATGTAAATTTTATTAGTATTTAATGTATCCAAGTTCTTTACAGACATCAATTGAAGTACTTTTTATCATTGAAGTATCATCATTAAACGATAAAACGTTAAACAAACTTGGTTGAAATTCTATCCAAATATCTTCTAAACTGTTTGGATTACCTTTTTGTATAAAATTAAACCAAAAATCTTGAATAACCTTGGTTATTTTATTGTCGGATTCAGATGTGGGAAGCCAGTAATCATGAGTATTAAAGATATAAGGTAATTCTGCTCCATGATATGCTCCCATTTCCTTGCTTTTTTTTCCGTCTCTTACCTTATCAAAAGAATAAAACCAAACATTTTTATTTGTTTTCTCACTAATCGATTCAGCTATAAAATAAGAAGGACACACATAATTTCTTGATGTCAAAAGAAAATTAAGTTTTTCTTTATCTCCTTTGAAGTTTAGAAGAATTGTGTCAATATCCTTAGTATCAGAATAAAATCCCCAACTTTCTCTTTCACTATAGAAGTCAGCAAGAAAATAGTCTTGTTCTAGATACATTTTTTCTTCATCAGCATTTGAACCAATAATTAAATCAACATGATTAAAATTTCCGGACTTAAAGGAATCGTAAATTGGTTCCAAAATTGAATAGTTATCTACAACAGGATAATAACCAGTATATCCATAGATTTTTTCAGCTGCGTTTAGAAGAACATTAGAATTAATTTTTTTTAAATCTTCAACTTGTGCAGCATCATTATTAATTCCCAGTAAATCCTCAGAAAGTAGATTAGAAAGTTTTATATGATCATTGCTTTGTATAATATCAGAGTCTAATACAGACCAGCCTGCACTCTGATGAATAGCTTTTTGAAATAAATTTTTACTTAATGGCGATGTTATTAAATGTGCTATATTAGTTGCTCCTGCTGATTCTCCAGAAATTGTAATATTAGATGGATCTCCACCAACTTTTGAAATATTATTTTTAATCCATTTAAGTGCTTCAATCAAATCAAGAATTGCAAAATTTGATGCATCTAATTGAGGGTGTGAGTAAAAACCAAAAACGCCAAGTCTATATGCTACAGTAATAACAATTATCCCCTTTTTAGCAAGTTCCTTTCCAATATAATTAGGCTCAAAAGACCAGCCTGCTCTATTTGATCCACCATGAATAAAAACCAAAACAGGAAGCTTAGTATCTTTATCATTAATTCCTGGAACCCACATGTTTAAATACAGACAATCTTCGCTTATTTGAGGCATGCTTATATATTCTGGATCGCCACCAAATCCAGATGCTACACCTTTATACCAATTTACAATTCTTGGTCCTTGCATGCATGCTGGTGCAAATTTTTTTGCAAAATATTTATCCTGATTGAATGTTTTAGGTTTGGTTTTTTCCCACCTAAGATCATTGATTGGGGGTTCTGCAAATGGTACACCTAAATAAATATCAATGTTATTTGATGACTTAGTTCCAATTATTGAAGTGTTATCAATTCTAAAACTTGGATCTGAAAAAATCTCAAATGAAATTAAACAGAGGAAAGTTCCAAATAACAAATTACGAAGATTTTTCATTTTGATTCATATACCTTTTATGAAATTCTATCAATCTTTTTTTCCATATATTAGTTAAAACATTAAATTCTGCTGGTTTTACAATAAATTCTTGAAATAATAAGTCTCTATCTACCATTAAAATAACAACTTGATTTATTTCAGTTCCAAACATTACATTATGAGCATTAGCATATGCACAGCCTTGGAGAAAATAATCCTCAATCCATTCTCTTTTTTTCATCCTTCTTGCAGTTTTAAAATCTATAATTGAAGGAATATCATTAATCTTTCCTGTGCAATCAGCTGTACCTGCATACAAACCGTCAAGAATAAGTCCAACTTCTAAACCCCATACTTCAGTTAAAGATCTTAAACCTGAAATAATAAATTTTTTGGTTATTTTTGATGCAATAACGCCTTCTTGATCATTTGTAAAATTATCCCAATCTTTGTTTTTTAAATAATTCTCTAAAGCTTCATGAACCATGCTACCAATATCTGTGCTTTGTTTTGTAATTCTATTTGCTTCTATTTCTCCAACTCTGTTTCTCCATTGTTGAATTGAATCAGATTTATTTGAAGTATTAGTGAGGACTGTGGTTACGCTTGGAACTGAGATTTTATTTGAGTCTAGATAATACCTGCCAACTTCTTTATCAAGTCTTTTAAGCTCCGGATATACATATTTATTTGTTATCATTAGAAAAATTCTTAATTAATATGATTAATATAAAATTAAATCCACTTTGGAGCAAAACAGTTTTAATAATTACATTTGGATTTTTATTGTTACTGTCCTTGTATGTTCTTACTGATCCAGTTGGAAGTGCAGAAAAATTGTTAAATATTTATACCTTTGTTTCAGTTAATTTTGAACTATTTTACTTATATTTTAGCTTTTCTGTTTTAATAATTTTAATCTATATTGCCTTTTCATCAACAGGTTCAAAAAAAATATTATTAAAAGGTAAAAAAAATTATTCTTATTTTTCTTGGTGTGCAATGTTGTTTGCAACAGGAATGGGAGCTGCACTTTTATATTGGTCTACATATGAGTGGCTTGTTTATTACACAAATCCATTAACTGGCCAAGCTAAATCATTATTAAATGCGAGATCTTATCCAATGTTTCATTGGATGTTTACTGGTTGGTCGCTATATATTCTTCCTACAGTTGCCTTTGTGCTCTCACTAATGAGAAACTCAAATACTCCCTTAACTTTCTCAGGAATCCTATTAAAAAAACAATCGGGTCCGTTGAGAGTAATTCTTGATATATTTTTCATAGGTGCGATTCTCACAGGTGCTGGTGTAGGTTTAGCTCTGTCATTTCCTTTAATGTCCGCATCAATTTCAAAACTTTTTAACTTAGATCAATCATTATTTTTAGATTTTGTAATGTTGATGTTATGTATGTTAATTGTATGTATAAGCGTATATAAGGGACTTCAAAAAGGTATTAAAAGATTGAGCAATTTAAATATAGTTCTTGTAATTATATTTTTATTATTAATTTTAATTACTGGTCCTACAAAGTATATTATTTTAAATACCATTGAGCCTGTCTACTATGTCATTAAAAATTATCTATCTTTAAGTTTAGTTAAATCTGAGTATTCTCTTGATTGGACGGTTTTTTACTGGGCATGGTATATAGCACTTGCCCCAGCTGTTGGAGCATTCATTGTGAATATTTCAAATAATAAGACTGTTAGAGAGTTAATTTTTGGAGCACTGATAATAGGTTCACTTGGTTGCATTTTTCATATTGGTGTTCTCTCAAATATATCTATTTATTTTTATGAAACAAATATTCTTGATGCTCCAAAAATTTATGAGGATCAGTCCTTAACTTCACATGCACTAGTGGTTGAAACAATTTCAATGTTAAATTTTGGGACATTATTCTTAATATTATTTTCTATCATTGCAATAATTTTTCTGTGTACTACATATGATTCCATATCTTATATTTTAGCGACTGCCTCTATGAAAAATTTTAAAGACAAACCTTCTAGAGGTTTAAGAGTTTTTTTTGCGATGATTATAATGATACAACCTGCATTAATAATGTTTTTAGGTGGCAAAGATTCATTTATGTGGCTTTTGGTGATAATTTCTGTACCATTAATGATAATTTATATTTTTCTAATTTTTTCTATTTTTATAAATGCAAATAAACTTAAAAAATCATCGAGCTAATATCTTTGAAAAAAACCCCTACGACGAGAAAAAAGTTTCAATAGTTTTTGTTCCTGGTGCGGGTATGGATCATAGAATTATATCTATGTTTGATTTGGAAGATCTCTATGAGGAATATAATATTCTTGGTATAGATTTACCTGGGCATGGATACACATCTGGACCTATCGTAGATTCAATAAGAGATCATACAAATTTTTGTATAGATGTATTTAAAGAGATAAATATAAAAGACCCAATAGTCATTGGCCATAGTTGGGGTGGACTTGTAGCTCTAGATTTATCAACAGAATTTCAAAACGGTATGACAATATGTATGAATATTGCATATCCGTTTCTAGTAGGAGATATGCTTCTAGATTATGCAAAAGGTAATTTAGATCAGGCAGTAGAGTTTTTAATGAAATATGGGATATATAAATTTCCTAAGACTGAAATTAAAACAAAAGGTTTTGGAACAATGGGATCTGGGTTCTATGGCAGATCAAAAGGACAAATAAAATCTCCATATGGAACAAAAGTTGTTGAAGATGATCCTGAAAGAGAAATTAAACTATATCCCTTAAAACGTTTATTTAATCAATCTGAAAAAGAAATAAGTTCAATTGACTTAAAATCTTGTAATGTATTTAGATTAACAGATGAGCAAATCTCAAATCTTGAAAATATAAAATATATATTTAGCGAGAAAGACAAGCTAGCTAGATTTAATCCTGATAATGTATTACTAAAAAATGTAGATCACGAAAAAGATATTATTCATCTTGAAGATGTAGGTCATTTTCCATACTTTGAGGATAAAGAATTAATTTCAAAAACTCTTGTTAAATTAATAAAGTCTTAAGTAGTCTCTATGAAAGATCTTAAATGGTCATATGCCATTTCTTTATTTAGGCCACTAAAAACCTCATGTCTGTCATTTTCAATTTTAATATGTTTTGTATTTGTAAATACTTTTTCTAATAATTCATTTAATGCATTCATACCTTTACCAAAATTACTTACAGGATCATTTGTTCCAGCTATTAATAGTATTGGAAGATTTACATTACAATTTTTATAATTTTTTACATTAAATGCTTTAGTACAACCATAAGCAATATCATTCCACATTGAATTAGTTACACTAAAACCACAAAGTTCATCTTTTACATAATTTTCAACGTTATCAGGATCAGATGATATCCAGTCATGAGTTGTTTTATTCGGTTTAAAGTTTTTATTCCATGTTACATCCGTCATATAGTCCAATATCGCATTAGTAGAATATTTACCGAAAAAAAATGATGAAAGGTATATTAGAAATTTTTGTGCGAGCATCATAAAATATGGAAATTTTGATGATCCGGATATTATTAGACCCTGAATATTTACTTTTTTCATTACTAAATTTAGTCCCACCCAAGATCCCATACTATGAGCAAATAAATATTGATCTAAGTTTGGGTATTTATAGCTTGTTTCTAAAATAAGATTATTTAGATCCTCTGTTATTACTTCCCAGCCATTTTCTTCAGCAAAAACACCCTTTTGATGTTTATTTTGAACCCATTTACCATGTCCTCTATGATCAATTGAAATTACGTGATATCCATCATAATTTAACCTATCAATTAACCATGAATATCGACCAATATGTTCACCTTTACCATGACAAATATGAACTATTCCTTTAGGAATTTCATTACTAGTTAAATTCTCATATATGTATCTTTTATCAATGGGTATACTTGTACTCATAATTTATAATAAACTTATAAGAATATTATTTAAATAATTATGCAAATTCATATAGCTGGCACAGGTATTTGGTATCCTAAAGAAACGATCAATAATGAAGAAATTGTATCTTCATTTAATTCATACGTTGACCATTTTAATAATTCTAACAAAGATAAAATTGAAAGTGGTGAATTAGAAAAGCTTGATTACTCTTCTACTGAATTTATTGAAAAAGCATCTGGAATAAAAACAAGACATGTTATTGATAAAAAAAATATTCTTGATATTAATAAAATGATGCCTGCAGTTTTGCATGAAGATGAGTCAAAACTTTCCATTCATGCAGAAGTCGGAATTAAAGCTGCTCAAGTAGCTATGAAAAATGCAAATGTTACATCATCTGATATAGATGCTGTTATCTTAGGAACATCACATGCAGCCAGAAATTATCCGTCAGTTGCAATTGAAATTCAAAATGAACTTGGTATCAGCGGCTATGCATATGATATGTTAGTTGGATGTTCATCAACCACATTTGCTATAAACAATGCTGTAAGTGATATTTCTTCTGGTCTTGCAGATACAGTTTTAGTTATTAATCCTGAAATATCTACTCCTTTTGTTAATTATACCAAGAGAGATATTCATTTTATTTTCGGAGACGGTTGTGTTGCCACAGTAGTCTCAAAAAATAATACTTCAAATAATAGCTTTAGGGTCATTGACAGGAAGTTAATCACAAAATTTTCTAACAATATTAGAAGTGACTGGAGCTATTTGGCTAGAGCCGCCACTGATGAAAAATCGTACGAAGACTTACTGTTCTATCAAAATGGGAATAGTGTATTTAAAGAAGTATGTCCAATGGTTGCAGAATTTATCAATAATCAATTAAAAGAAAATAATTTAGATTCAACTGATATTAAAAAGTTTTGGTTGCATCAAGCTAATGCAAGAATGATTAATCTCATAGTATCAAAGATCATTGGAACCAATGATTTTGATACAAGTTTAGCTCCGTTGCCTATTGAAAAATTTGGTAATCTGGCGAGTGCTGGCTCTATGTTTGCATTCAACTTGCATAATGACTTAGAGCCTGGTGAAAAAGGACTAATATGTTCCTTTGGGGCTGGTTATTCTGTTTGTTCAATAATCGTTGAAAAAATTTAATAAGAATATATTTAAAATAATAAAACATTTATAATTCAGTTATGGGTGAATATGACGCAGTTTGGGTTTTTCTTATTTCCTTAGTTTTTGTTGGTTTTTATATCTATATAGAAGCTAGACCAAAGGGTTCAAATTTATTTGGTAATATTTCCGATACAATCGGAAGATTTTTTAGAAACAGATAATTTGATTGACAAAAAGCTAAGTATTTTTGCCTTTACTTTTCTTGCTCTTGTTCTTGGTGGACTCTCTTCATCAAATACTGGTGATGACATTTGGTATCAAGAGCTAACAAAATCATCTTTAAATCCCCCTGGTTACGTATTTGGAATTGTGTGGCCAATTCTTTATATATTAATGTCTATCTCTGCACATAGGGTATTTGAAAAGGTATATAAAATATTTTTTGTTCAGCTATTCTTTAATTCTATATGGTCTTGGTTGTTTTTTGCTTTTCATTTGCCTGTAATCGCTTTATTAGATATTTGGTTACTAATTTTTTTAAACGTAAATATAACAATTACACTTTTTAAGACGGATAGGATATCTGCTTTTTTATACCTTCCCTACGTTGTTTGGTTGGTTTTTGCCTCTTATTTAAATCTATTTATTGTTATAAACAATTAAATAAAAATTCCTACAATCAGACCAGTCATACACGAGGCAAGAGTTGCTCCAACAAGCGCCTTAAATGAAACACTTATGAGATCATCTTTTCTTTCAGGAGCCATTGCAGTTATACCAGATATTAATATACCTACTGAAGATAAATTAGCGAATCCACACAAACTATAGAAAGTAATTAATTTTGATCTATCTGAAAGTTCACCATTATCTAAAGCAGCCAATCCAGGATAAGCAACAAATTCATTAAGGGTTGTTTTAATACCTAGTAATTCTCCAGCAATTACTGCCTCGCTCCAAGGGATACCCATTAACCAAGCTATTGGTGCAAAAATGTAGCCTAGAATAATTTCTATGGATAAATCAAAACCAAACTGATAAGAGACAGCACCTAAAATTGAATTCACAATATATACTAAAGCGATCACAGCAATAAGAATTGTTCCAACACTAACTGCAATACTTGCTCCGTCTGATGCTCCTCTAGTAACTGCATCCATTGTACTTTTGTAAACTTTTGGAACCTTATTCTCATTAAAATCAGTTATTGAATTTGAGGGAATCATAATATTTGCATACATTATTGCCGCAGGAACAGATAGAACTGAAGCAGTTATAAAGTGTTGAATCAAATTTTCATTTATAAAAGCATTTTCTAAAATACTTATAAGTGCAACCATTACTGAGCCTGCAACGGTAGCCATACCTGCAGTCATTAAAATCAATAATTCTTTATTTGACAATTTGCTTACATATGGTCTCACTAACAAAGGTGCTTCAACCTGACCAACAAATATATTTGCAGCTGCACCCAGACCAACAGGCCCACCTATATTAAAGAGTTTTTGGCATGCTTTAGATATCAAATTAACAATAAAAGGTAAGATTCCCCAATACCACAATATTGCAGATATACACGCCATTACGATAATGTAAGGGAGGACACCAAATGCAAATGTTTCTAGTAAGGATCTATATGGATTCGTATCATCGGATGGAGGATAACCGAAAACAAAATTAGCTCCTTCAATTGTTGCCTCTTGGAGAATCACTACTCCGTTACCCAATATCTCAAATGCACTTATTACTAATGGCACTTTTAATAATATTGCCGCTAATAATATTTGAGACAAAATACCATACAGCACATATTTATAATTTATTATTTTGTAATTATCTGACAAAGGCAAAGCTATGATAATTAACCCAAAGAAACCAATTATTATTTGTAGTAATGTATAAAAATCCATGTTAATAAAGTTTAATTTCTTTAAGCCTTTGATCTAAGAAAGTATCCGCAAGTATTCCTTCATCATCATCTCTAAAAATTGATTTCAAATTAATTGATGGAGCAGGATGAAGAAAAAATGGAATACTATATCTTGATTTTGGTTCTGCCTCAGGATCCTGAATGACTCTATGAGTAGTACTTTTTAATTTCTTGTCAGTAACTAATTGCATCATGTCACCAATATTACAAACAATTGCTTCAGAACTTGGTTCTACCTTAATCCATGATCCATCTTTGTTTAAAACCTCTAAACCTCCTTCTTCGGCACCAATTAAAAGAGTTATTAAATTAATATCTTCATGAGCTCTTGCTCTATGTGGATTAGATATAGATTCGACAGGTGGATAATGAATAGATCTCAATAGGGAATTACCTTTCTCAATCCAAGCAGTAAAATAATTAACATCAAGACCTAATGACAATGCGATTACAGACAAGACTCTTGAGCCTATTTTATGTAATTCATCATAAAGTTGATCAAAATTAGAATTAAATTGAGGCACTTGCTCTATGTTAAGATTTTTAGGTATTTTTTTATCAAATGAATCATCAATAACAGGCCCATGATGCCAAAACTCTTTTTGATCTGCTATCTTCTCACCTACTGCTGTTTCGATACCTTTTGGTGTATAGCCTCTAGCGCCCTTTGATCCAACAGAGCTGTACATATTTTTAATTTCATAATCTAAATCAAAAAAAGCTTTTGATGATTTATAACAATTATCAACTAGTTCTTTTGATAGTCCATGTTCGGTGATAGAGAAGAAACCATGATCTGATAGAGCTGTTTTAAGAAGATTAATTGAATGAGAATCACCCTTTTCAATTTCTCTAAAAGATAGTTCTGGTATTAAGTTAGTCATAATAAAAAGGCGGTTAAAAACCGCCTTTAAATTATATATAAGTATTATTAGAAATTATACTTAATTCCAAGTTGAGCTCTCCAAACACTCTGTGTGGCAGAAAGACTCATGTTATATGGATTATCAAAACTATATCTGAAAGCATTTCTACTATAGTCATATCTCGATCCATCAATGATTTTTAAATCAATTACCGGAATCCTTCCAGAGTAATATCCATATCGAATTACGCCCTTATCGTCATCCAATAAGTTGAGTAAATTTTCGATTCCAAGTGTAATAACAAATTCGTCATCACCTCTAAAACCTGGCAAGATTTGAGTAACCTTGAAATCTAAAGATGATTGCCATGGGAATCTCATAGAACCTCTATCAGCAATTTGTCCAGCCTTTCCTTCAAGACCAAATACATTGTATAAAAGATTTAATACTGCTTCTTCCCTTGCCAAAGCATCAGCAGAACCTTCACTTCCACATCCAGAAGAATAACAAACCAATGGATCATTTCTCGTAGGTATATATAAAAGAGATGAGCTATCGTCATTTAAATTATAGTCGTAACCAAAAGCTCTTTCTTTATATTGATATGTTCTACTAGTGAAAGTATCAAAAGTTGGATAGGCCGGTAAACCAGATTTTCTTTCAAAAATTAGAGTGAAAGTTGTAGGTTTATCTGCACCAAAGAAGTAGTGTTTAGATCTCAAAGTAGCAAGTAATCTATGCTCAGTTTCATAGATTGATCTCATTGCTCTTCTATTATTGAAGTCTATTGCACCAGTCTTACCGTAGTTTGAATTAGATGTTGAGGATGTCATACCATTAAGAGCAGTATTATCCTGTCCAGTGTAACTCAATGAAACAACAGTATCGCCATCTCTAAAAGCTTTATTTAAAGTGGCAGAAATTACTTCTCTTTCACCACAACAGTCATTATAAAGACCTGCTTTGTAGGTTTTTCTACCAGTCATGTTATAGATTGGTCTTCCATCAGGTGCTGTTTCAGTTGGAACAGTTGGTGTATCTCCAATTAATGGATATCCTGTGTCTATTACTTTATATAATGCCTCTTCTTCTTTAGTTTTAAGATATGTAACTGTCATATCCATATCATATGGAAGATCTCTTTCATAAGTAATATTTAATATTTTGGATTCAGGCCAATCAAAGCTCGGTGCTATGAAATCAATTTTTGCACTTGTAAGTGGAGCATCTGCTATTGCTTGTTGTACACAAGCTGGCAGACCTGATCCTGCGGATAATAGAGGGTTACATCCTGCTGGTGCATAGTCATCATCATAAGCAGATGTTCTTACTCCATCGTTAGTATATGCATTAGATATCCAAACAGTTGGTAATTTTGATGAATATGTTCCGTAAGTTACATTAATATCACTTACATCATCAATAACTAAATCCATGCCTAATCTAATATTCAGCAAGCTAGCGCCATCGATACCACCATTAGGAAATCCATATGTAGCTTCAAAGTCTGCATTCCTTGATGGAGAGTCATCTGAATCATATTCATCGTATCGAATTCCTGCAGTTAAACTTAACCTATCAGAGTATGTGTATTCATCCATAACATAGAAAGATGAGAGTCCATAATCAAATATTGCAGCAGCACCATCAACATTGCCATCTTTTGCATTATTAGCTTCAAAAGAACTTGCTACTCCCGCCTCGTAATCTGCAAGTGTATCGAATTCCCAAGCACCATCTTGTGCTACAACAAATACGTTATAAATGTCATATGTCGTATTTTCATATCCAGCAGTTATTTTATGATCTCCGGTGTAATATGTGATCTTACCTTTGAAGAAATCAGTCTCAGTTGCTAAGGCGTTTGCACTTCTATATATATCAGCTCCTAAATAAACACGCATACCATATGCATCATCTATGTAGAAATTTGGAACATCTTGCCCTGCTGGAGAATTTTGACTGGTATCAGTACTTTTTGTTGAGTAATAGATTTCAGATATTAAATTATCTGCCCAATCTGAAACTAAGAGGATGCTGGAAGTATCTGTTTCTTCACCTTTAAAGTATGATGCTGATTCAAAATAAAAACTAGAGTTACTACCCTGAGCCCTTAAACGATCACCTTCAGTACTTTTGTAATTGTATGTCAATCTATGACTATCATTAATAATATAATCTAGTCTTAAAGACGTATTTTCTTGATTAGATTCCGTTGTTGAAGCAACCCCTAAAGGATCCCATCCGTATTTAGATTTAGTAAGATCTCTTATGTAATTTATTTGCTCCAGTGTAATAACTTGTTCATTTGCTGCACCTGATCCTGCAGGACCATATAAAACTGGATTGGTTACTGTTGTTTCCTCATAAGTTAAGTAAAAGAATGCTTTATCTTTAATAATTGGGCCGCCAAAGGTAAAGCTTTCGGCTGTATCCTCTTTATCAAAGGTATATTTTTTACCTTCAATTTTATCTCCATAAAATTGATCACCACGATCGTAAAAACCAACACTTCCTTCAAATTCGTTGGTACCACCTTTTGTTACAAACTCAATTATTCCGCCTCTGAAATTTGAATATTCTACAGATGCAGGTGCAACTTTAACTGACATTTGATCTATAGAATCTAAGTTAATTGGACTCCTTTGTGAAGGATAACCATTATCATTAAGACCAAAATCATCATTAAAGGAAACTCCGTCAACTTTAATATCATTACTTCTTGGGTGAGCTCCTGCAATTGAAATGTTTTCATATCCATCTTCAGTATCATCTAGAGAAACGATAGGATTTAATTTAATCAAGTCTTTTATGTCTCTTGTTACAGATGGCGTTTCTTGAATAGTTTGAGCATCAATCGTTGAAGAGTATCCCAAACCATCATCTGCAGTTACTCTTTGTGCAGTAACAATAACATCATCAACAGATTCGGCTGAATTTAAGACAAAGGATAGTCTTGATGTTTCACCAACAACTAGACTGGTAGTGACTTCGTCGGATAGAAGGCCAGCAGCAGATACCTTAATTGTGTATGGTCCGCCAGGTCTTAAACCACCCGCAAAATACTTACCTGATGAATCAGTTGTTCTAGTTACAACTGTATTGGTAGGTTCATAAGTAATCTCAACTTGAGCTCCACTTACAGAACCATCTGCAGAACTAACTGATCCAGTTATATCAGATGTAAGTTCTTGTGAGTTAAGGTTTGGTAAGAGAAAAATTGAGAATAGAGAGATTTTTAAAAAATTCCTTATCATGATAAAACACACCCCTATATGTGGTAATTAAGTTATATAGATAATATATATCAAAATTTCGATAAGGACTATTACATTTTTGAAAATTTTTTGTGAACTATAAATTAAGGCCTAATTTTTTAATATTTGTGTACAACTGTATCAAGATTGTTCCCTTTAACATCTTTTATATTTATTCTAATAGTATTCTCAAAAATTTCTAAAACACTATAGTTTTCTTGAGGATATGTTTTGCCAATCAGATAATTATCAGTTTCATTAAAGAATGAGCCAGGTTTGTTCATAGATGAGGATGTAACTTCTATTATTCCATTTTTCCTATATATGCCTGCACGATGTCTGTCACCTGAAAAAAACATTGTTTTATCATTAAATTGCTCTAGAAGTTCAAAAAGTTTAACTCTTTCATTAGGAAAATTACTCCATTTCTCAAAACGGTGATCTGTTGCAATTATTTGAATAGAACTAAAGATGAATAAAAAATCAAAATCATTTTTGAGTTCATTTTCAAGCCATATCCATTGAACATCACCCAAAATTGTTGCGTCAGGTTCAATATTCTCAACATAGTTACTTTTTTTACCTTTTAATTTTGATCTAAAAAATCTTGTATCAAGAAAAATAAATTTAAATTTTTTATCAAAGAAAATTTCATTTTTTGAAAAATATATTCCATCACGATTAGATCTATCATCTTCCTTTGGTATTTCCCAAAAATCAATATAAAGTTCCTGAGCTTGTCTCTTGAATCTATAATCAGCACCACCATCATTGATTCCAAAGTCATGATCATCCCAAATAGAAAAAATAGAAATATCATCTAAAAAATCTGGCAAAACTTTTTTTTGCTTATCATA
>CACMVA010000012.1 GCA_902617045.1 uncultured SAR86 cluster bacterium | reverse complement strand
TTCCACCTCATCAGCTATATCTCCAACCATAGAGTCACGAACCATATTTCCGATAATATTAAAGGTAATAAGAATTATTAAAAATGAACTTATGAACATAACTAATTCATAAGAACCTTTATTAGGAGTTAAACCAAGGTTATAAAAAATAAATGATGCAGGTGCAATAATTCCAACAACGGATATTGAGATCATAACAATAGTTCTCTTATCAAATAAATTAACTAACTTTGGAGTTAGATATAAAGCTAATAAAGTTCCCATAAGGTAGATGGGTAAAAAATACTTAATTTGAGTAGCTTCAAATTCCCAAAAATATGTATTCACAAAAAGAGTTAAAGTATTAGCTAAGCCCCAAGATAAAGATAAAAATAAATTACCAAAGAAAAATATTAAAAAAGATTTATTTCCAATAGCTATTTTTAACTCTTTAAAAATATCAGATAAAGAAATATTTCCTTTCCATTTCGATAAAGACTTTATTTCATCTTTAGTACTATATGAGGAGTAAAGAACACTTATCATCATCACAATTGCGCCAGTTAATGCAAATGGAAACCAAGCATCTGGATTTAACTGTCCTTGAGGATATTCTGGAGTTGAAGCAAAAAAGATACCATATCCCAAAAAAGCATTACTTAATCCAGCAATCCAGCCAAACGCCTCTCTCCAAGACATTAAGATAGTTCGTTCTTGATATTCTTTTGTAACTTCTCCTCCAAATGCACGATGAGGTATATCAAATAAAGTCATTCCAAGTCTTGTTAATACTGTAAATATTGTCATCCATAGGAAAAGATCAGTTTGTGACATGTCCCAACCCTGTCTTGGAGCAAATAAAAATATATATCCTAGAGACATAGGTATAAATGAAATGAACATGAATGGATGCCTGCGTCCTAATGATGAATTTGTTCTATCTGATATTGTTCCCATAAGTGGGTCACTAACAGCATCAACACACAATGCGATAAATATTGCAGAGCCAGCTAAACCAGGATTCAACCCAATAATATTGCTATAGAAAAATAGTAAAAAAAAAGTAAAGGTATCAGTTTTAACACCATTTGCAACAGCGCCAATAGAATAATTAATTTTAAATTTATTAGATAGCATTATTTAGAAGGATTAATTTTTTAAATGATTTAAAAGGTCTTGTTTGAATTGATCAAATACAGGTGGTTCTATTAAATGTCTCATATCAGGTATTACTATTAATTTACTATCTTTTATGAGTTTGTTTGTCCTATAGGCATTTTTAACTTTAATTAATGGATCATCTTTGCCATGGATGATTAAAGTTGGTGCATTAATTGATCTAACCTTATCAAGTCTATCCTTTGAACCAAGAATTGCTGTAAGCTGTCTACCAAAACCAGTATCATCATTTCCACCTCTTTTAATTGAACTTGCAATATCTTCATAAAATTCATCGGTATTCAAATCTATTCCCTGATATCCAATTTCAGAAAAGATTTTTCTAGTTCTATCAACTCTTTGATCGATTGTCGAATTTGGATTTTTTGTCCTGTCCATTAATAATTTTCTAACTTTTCTTGTTGGTCCATTTAACGGAGATGGAGTTGAGGCAGTTGATGCTATTAATGTAAATGTTTTTGTTCTATCTGGATGAGTTGATGCAATTATTTGTGCAATCATTCCTCCCATTGATATACCCAACACATGTGCCTTTGAAATATTAAGTTCATCTAATACTGCAATTGCGTCATTTGCCATATCGTCAATCGTATATTCAGATTCAATAGAAAGTCTTAAATAATATCTAATATAACTCCTAACAATCGTATCATTTCTTTTCTCGTCACTAAATGAATCACTATCAACTCTAGTTGAAAGGCCGGTATCTCTATTATCAAAAACAATTGGTCTAAAATTATTTTCAATCAAATATTCAATTAGGTGTTGTGGCCAATTAACTAACTGCCCTCCTAATCCTTGAACAAGTAATATGGGTTCAGCATCAATAGGTCCATAATCACGATAATATATTTCTATATCTTGATTAAGGGCCTTACCCTCCTCATACGAAAATAAATTCGAGTTTGTAAACATAATAATTATCAGTAAAAATTTAAATGAATGCATCAATTCTATCTTTAATATTTTGCCTTAATGAACCCCAAAAAAGCATCATATCAAGCGAGTGAAGATCACCATTGAAGAATTTCATCTTTTGAATATTTTCTATCAAAGGGCCATTAGTTTCAAGAAGTCCTGATTCATTATTAAGCATTGCATTAAGGCCCTGAATTCTAGTCAGTCCAATCGATTTCTTGGTTCCAGTATGCTCTTTACGAAAACGGTCCAAAAAATCATAATCTCGAGCTTTATTAATTATAGATTTATTAATTTCATTTGAATGCCATTTATCATCATTAGTCCATGAGAGTGGATTTGTAGAAATAATTTTTTGTTTCATAGGCTCAATAGACCAACCATCAGGTTTCCAAAAAAGAGTCTTTTCTTTATTTCTTTTATATCCTTCAACAACAGTAGACCAAGAAATTATGCAATTTGTATCGTTATAGTTTTCTGATTTTTTAATGTGTGGAAAAACATCATCATAAAATTTTTCAGGGATGATATACCCCACTACGTAAGCACAAATAAATCGATTTTGAATTTGTGTGTTATTTATTCGATTATTTAATAATCTTTGAGCTAGAAGCGCTCCTTGGCTGTGAGCAGCAATAATAAAAGGTCTGCCATTATTATAAAATTCAACAAAATAATTAAATGCACTTTCAATGTCTTCATACGCTAAATCTAAGGCTTTTTTGCCATTGTCTCCTTTGTCAAAAAATGAAAAATATGTAGCTTGCCTATATTCTGGTGCATATATATTACAACTTCCATTAAAGGCTGAGGCTTGATTACCAAGCATTATTTCTGTTCTCTCATATGCTGATTTAGTCTTATCCATATCAGAATTCCAAGATGTTTCATAAAAACCTGTTGGATGGATATAAAACACATCTACATCATTATTCTTTTTAATTTCATATTCTGAATCAGGGATGTAAAATTGTTGACCTTCAATATCAGGAGTTGCAGCCCAGTTATATTCGTCTGAATAATCTGGATCAGGAGGATGAATTGATTCTTCGAAAGACAGCTTTGGTTGAATAAGTTTTAGAAACTCATAAAAATCATTCGACATTTAAGACTGCAAATATATAGATCTTTTTGGTTTTTTGAATAGATTTTTAACCATTGGTATAAAAAATTCTAGATCAAGGGTTTCATAATCAGGATCAAAACTGTTTTGATCATACTTTTCACAAAATTCTTTACAACTTTCATAATAAGGATTATCTATAAATTGTTCTCTCATATTTTTATCTAAACCTAAGAATTCAAAAAAATAATAACCTTGAAAAATTCCATGATGTTTTACAATCCAATAATTTTCCTCAGAAACGAAAGGTTGAAGAATTGTAGCCGCAAATTCAGCATGATTTGCTGGAGCTAAATTATCGCCAATATCATGAATTAATGCACAAACAACATACTCTTCATCTCTACCATCTCTGTATGCTCTGGTAGCGGTCTGAAGTGAATGAGTTAATCTATCTACTTGAAAGCCACCATAATCATCTTTAAGCATCTGAAGATGCGTTAGTACTTTATCTGCTAAATGATCATAGTCCTTAGCATTACTGGCGGCAATGATGGAGTAATCTTCAGCATCGCCATCCTTCATTTGAGTAAATTTAGCTCTTCTTTCGATCATTTAAAAATTATATCTTAAAATTTATAAAACTATAATTTTATTTGAAGCAGTAGCAATAGCAATTAATTGTTCGTCTTGATAGATTTCACCAGAGGTAAAAACAACTGATTTTCCTTTTCTAACAATTTTGCCAGTTGCTTTTACTAAAACATTCGGAACACATGGTTTTAAAAATTTAACATCTAAATCTAATGTAAGTGGTAATTCTTTTCCTTTTGATAGATATATTAGAAACTGAGACATTGCTGAATCAACCATTCCAGAAACAAATCCACCTTGAACAACTGTTCCATTTGAATGAGTAAGATTTTCAGACGGTAAGTATTCAACTATCCATTGATCAAGATTTTTATCATGATAACAATCTTTAAAACCTAAAATTGATAAAAATTTAGGTACATCGTTAAATATTTTATAAAGATTCTTTTCCATATTTAATTTAATGGCGGAGGGAGTGGGATTCGAACCCACGGTGCCGATGAAGGCACGACGGTTTTCAAGACCGCTACAATAAACCAGACTCTGCCATCCCTCCTATAGTAAAGCGCTATTTTAAAGTGTTTTTGAAAGTTATCAAATATTAATAGTTTATTGGCTGTTAATATCCTCGATGGTCTAAGTTGCTTTTTAAAAGGCTTTAAATATACTAAATTTAAATTATTTATTTACAAAAGGAGAAGGAAAATGGAAATAAACAATCCTGATGGTACTGGAAATCTAACTATCACTAAAATGTCAATTAAGTCAGATTCTGTTTCATTTGATTTTGAAGGTAAAGTTGAAGGTTATGGCTCCGTATTTTGCTCCCATCTAATGTCAGCAGTTGATGGTGATAGGACTAGAGGAGTTATGAGTGGAGAGGCTAGAACTTTCTTAGAAGATGGTACTTTTATTACAAGCCCCCATAGAGGCACATTTAAAAGAGATGGGTCTAATATAAAATTATTTTTTACTGATGCCGTCAATAATGGAGCTGTTAATTTTGTTATTTGGGATATAGATATTTTGTCTAAATCTGTGGAAGTTAGATATTGGGAAATAGATAAACCTGAATAAAGCTATACGATAATACATTTTCATAGGAAGAATTAATTGATTTAATTTTTAGTTAAAATGTTATTAGATGAATTGTTTTGATTGTTTGTATAATTGTTATATGAATAATTGGGTTAACTGGGTTATCTTTGGATGTTTTACAGTTGTCTTATTTATATATGTTGTAAGACTTGCTTTTAGCTAAAGAAGTTCTTATTAAATGAAGATTATTAAAGCTGACAATTATCAAACTTGGTACTTGGAACATAATAATAATGCTATTTTAATTGATCCATGGTTAACAAATACCCTTCAACCAGAAGGAAGTTTCTTTATTCAAAGAAAAAAAAATAATTCATCATGTTTATCCAAAGTTGAAATTGGTAAGGTAAATGGGATTATCATTACTGCTCCATTTGAAGATCATTTACATTTAGAATCAATTAATATGTTAGGTGATGTACCTATATACACTTCAAATATAGTTAAAAAGCAATTAATTAAAAACAAAATTCACAATAAGCTATATATTCTTTCTGAGCAAGCCACAAATGTAAATGATTTAAGTATTAAAGCTCTTCCAACAAGCTACCCTTACTTTAGTACTACATTTTCATTGCTTATAAAAGATGATAAAGAAAATAGTCTTTTCCATGAGGGGCATAGAGTAAATTTCAAATACTTAATTAAGAATAATATCAAAGCAGATGTTGCTATTCTTACAGCGGAGGAATCTAAATTATTTGGATTTATTCAGCTAGGCATGAATTATAAAAATACATTAAAAGCTGTAAATTTATTAGGATCAAAACAACTATTTATAACAGGAAACAATCCTGATCAAACACAGGGTTTTATTAGAAATTTCTTAATGACTAAATCTTTTAATATAAATGATTTATCTAGACAAATTACTGTTGCTAGTAATGAAGGAGATTTTTTTGATTTTTAAATTACTTCTGCGAGAGAATTTAAACAATATTCAATATTCTTCTTATTAGAAGATTGTCCCATAAGTCCAATTCGCCATACCTTTCCTGCAAGCACTCCAAGACCAGCTCCAATTTCGAGATTAAATTCGTTTAAGAGTTTTTGTCTTGATTCTAAATCATTAACACCATCTGGAATATGGATAGCATTTAATTGAGGTAATCTGTCCTCTTCTTTAACTAAAAATTCTATATTTAATTTCTCTAGACCTTCCCGGAGTTGCATATGATTTTCTTTATGTCTTTTCCATGAATTTTCTAGACCTTCTTCAGATAACATTACCAAAGCTTCATGTAATCCATATAATGCATTTATGGGCGCTGTATGATGATATGATCGACCTCCTTCTCCTTCCCAGTATGACATAATTAAATTTAAATCAAGAAACCAGCTTTTTACTTTTGATTTTCTATTCTTGATCTTTTCCTTTGCAGCATTACTAAAACTAATTGGCGATAAACCAGGGGATGCTGACAAACACTTTTGTGTACCAGAATAAATTGCATCAATTTCCCACTCATCTACTTTTAAAGGTACTCCAACCAAACCAGTTACTGTATCTACAATTGATAAACATCCGTGATCATGTGCTAATTTTGTAATTGATTCTGGATCTGTAAGAGCTCCAGTAGAAGTTTCAGCATGAACTGAAGCAACAATTTTTGCATCCTTATGTTCATTTAAAGCTAATTCAATTTTATTTAAATCTACTTTTGTTCCCCATTCATCATCAATAACTATTGGTATTCCACCAAATCGCTCTACATTCTCTTTCATTCTTTCACCAAAGAAACCGTTTTTAGCAATAATTACCTTATCATCAGGCTCAACAAGATTTGCGAAACAACATTCCATACCTGCCATACCAGGAGCCGATACAGCAAAAGTTAGCTCATTCTGTGTTTGAAATGCATATTGAAGTAACTGTTTTGTTTCATCCATCATTTGGATAAAAATAGGATCAAGATGCCCAATAGTTGGTCTTGCCATAGCTTCTAAAACTCTATCACAAACATCGGAGGGGCCCGGACCCATTAAAATCCTATTTGGTGGTATAAATGAATTTGCTTTCATATCGATATGATACTAGATAAACATCTTTAAATTAATACCCTGATGCATGACCATCTTTTCTGCTTTCTGATGCTCCATACAATACACCTTCTTTGATCATTATTGCTTGATAGCCTCCAAATGCTCCTTTCATATAGTCATCTTCATTTTGATTAACAACTTTATGTCCAATTTCTTTAAGTTTAGAAATTTCATTTTGATTAAAACCATTCTCAAAAATTAAGAATCCTCCGTCTGTCATTTTCTCACCAGTTGGCTGAGATGATCCTACATGCCTAAACCTAGGTGCATCTCCTGCTTCCTGGAGATTCATATCAAAATCAATCAAGTTTATTACTATTTGTGCATGTCCTAAAGGCTGCATAGCTCCTCCCATAACACCAAAACTTACAAATGGATCACCATTTTTTGTTATAAAGGCTGGAATAATTGTATGAAACGGTCTTTTACCTCCTACTAAAGAGTTTCTATGAGTTGGATCAAGATTAAACATTTCGCCCCTGTCTTGAAGCATAAATCCAGAATCATTTGGAATTACTCCTGATCCCATGCCTCTATAGTTACTTTGAATAAGTGAAACCATATTCCCAAATTTATCCGCCACAGTTAAGTAAATTGTATCGCCATCCTCAAGATTGTTTGAATCAATAGACTTTAAAACCTTATCAAAACTAATGAGATTATTTCTCTTCTTTGCATATTCTTTTGATATCAGATAGTCGACTGGCACTTGAGCAAAACTCATATCTGCATAATATTTAGCTCTATCTTCAAAAGCTAATTTTTTAGCTTCGGTAAAAAGATGGATATATTCTGCACTATTGAAACCTAATTTTTTAATATCATAATTTTCTAATACATTTAATATTTGTAATGCAGCAATTCCTTGTCCATTAGGAGGGAGCTCCCATACATCATATCCTCTATAGTTTGAAGAAACAGGATTTATCCATTCAGGTTCATATTCTGAAAGGTCACTTAAAGTGAAATATCCACCTTGTGAATTAACTGAATTTACAATATTTTTTGCTATCGTGCCCTGATAAAAATCTTTACCATAAGAATTCGCTATAAGTCTGTAATCATTTGCTAATAATTTATTTTTAAAGACCTCACCTTTTGAGGGAGTTTTACCATTTGGCATCCAAATGGTCTTAAAATTTGGATAATCTTTAAATACTTCTGAAGATCTATTTAGGTAATAAGCAATTAATTCAGAAACTGGAAATCCATTTTCAGCATAACTAATTGCATCATCGAATAATAATTCAAAATCTAAACTTCCAAACTTTGAATGAAGTGCATTCCATCCAGCAACAGCCCCAGGAACAGTTACAGGAAGTGCTCCATAGGGAGGTATCTTATCAATACCTTCCTGTATTAACTTATCAATAGATATATTCTTTGGTGCAGGACCAGAAGAATTTAATCCATAAAGCTTTTTATCTTCGGCGCTCCAAACTATTGCAAATAAATCTCCGCCAATTCCGCAGCCGGTTGGCTCTACAAGTCCTAAGACAGCATTTGCTGCAATTGCAGCGTCAATTGCATTTCCTCCGGCTTTAAGTATTGAAATAGCAGTTTGTGTCGCAAGTGGATGACTGGTAGCTGCCATCCCATTTGTAGCAATTACTTCTGATCGGCTAGCAAATTCAAGACCAGTTATCCTGTCATATCCATTTATAGGATTTGTTATTATTAATATGATTGAGATATATAAGAATTTCATTATTTATTAATATATACTCATGTCATGAAGATGTTAATAGCTATTTTTGTTATGTTTTTCAGCTTTAATCTTTCAGCTGAATTTGATAATAAATGTTCTGTTCTTATTACACTAAGGTTCCAGAATAATGAAAATGCTTATGTAGATGCATTAGATAAAATTAATCAATGTAATAAATACGATATTTTATCTGTTACAAGCTTTCTTGAGCTATCAGTTAGCAAGGTGTACATAACAGATTTAATTCAAACATATTGCATGTTTAATCATGAAATTGTCACATTGCTTGATGAAAAAACTTCGAATTTAAGTTGTGTTCATCGAGGAGAAGCAAGAGTTGAAAGAAAATTTAATTAACTTGCTGTAAACAAATCTTTACAATCCTTAACAAAAATTTAACACAACTGTTAGATTAATAAGTTCTAATAAAGTGTATCTAATCTGATGCGTTTGTAAATATGGGCATGGTGATCAGTATCCCCCAGTTATCACCATGCCTGCCTTGAGTCTTTCCTGATTACCCAGTATATAGATTTAATCCCATCATTACTAGAACTACAATAGATGGTAACCATATAATTGGTCTTATATGAGGAAATCTGTATAAATCTATGATATGGCCTAACAAATAGACAATTCTCAAACCAAACCAAATTTTACCTAACAATAGATTATCAACATTTAAAACAACAGACATCATTGCAAAAGGAATAAAAATTAGCATCGACTGTCTTAAATTTTCAGTTGCTACCATCATTCTCTTAGATAAATCGGTTAGTCCAGAGTCATCTCCACCTCTATAAGTAAAGTCAACATAAGGCACTTTATTTAAAGAAAATGACATTCTTAAAAAAAGATGAAGTGCGTAAAAAAATGTAACACAAATAATTAAATTAACCATATATACCTCAACTGCTTATTTAATTAAGAATACCACATTCTAAGACTTAATTAATGCAATATCCTCAGGTTTTAGAAGATTGTTATCTATATTTTCAACTAATGCTCTCAGATTTTTGGCATAAGGTTTCCAGCGACCTTGTCCTGATCTATTTACCGGCTTTCTTACTTGTTCTGAACTAGCAGTTCTTACTGACCTATCTGTTTCATAAAATGTTATACAAGATTCTTCAAAAGGTAATTCAAGAAAATCTAACATTCTTTTAACCTGGCCCTCTAAATCATCTATTACGTCTTCATTATTTACTCTAAGTATTTTATTTGGAAGGACTTCATTCCAGTGATCCATTAACTTTACATAACTGTTATAGTAACTTCCAGCCTCTGCGAGGCCATAAGTAAATTCTTGTCCTTGAGCAAATAATTGTTTAAACATACTAAAACAACAATCTAATGGATATCTTCTTGCATCAATTATTTTTGCATTTGGGAGAATTAAATGTATAAGTCCAATATGACGAAAGTTATTCGGCATTTTATCAGTAAATCTTGGAGCATCTTTTCTGTGCATTCTGGTATCATCGATGAATAATTTGCCTAGTTCGGTTCTCTTTTCCAGAGTCAAACATTCCATGCTTTTGGGATAATTTCCTTCATTACCATAAATATCATCTCCTCTTAATCCTTGAGCCATAGATAAAATATTTGGCAGTTCAAGGGTTCCATCAACCATAGAATGAGATGCGAGTATTTGCTCTATTAACGTTGATCCAGCTCTTGGAAGGCCTAAAATAAAAATTGGATCTTTTGAATCAAATCCACCGTTTCCTAATTTTTTAAAAAAATTTTTGTCACAAACATCTATTTGAGATTGCAATTCTTTATCCATTTTCTCAATAGTATATTTACTTTGTTCGTTTTTTATCTTATTTCCTTTATCAAGATTTATAAATGCCTCGTCATATTCTTCAATTGCTTCACAAGCCTGTGCTAAAGCAAAATGAAAATAAGCTTTATCTTTTAAGGTTAGGTCTACTCTATTTAACTGAGTTCTCATCATATTTATCTCATCATTAGTAAATTTATAAGTTTTTAAATTTGACAGAGAAAAATAGGCTTCACCGTGATCATTTTTTATCATATAGGAAGACTTATAACTATTAATTGCATCCTCAGTCATGCCAAGAGTTTTTTCTGCGTGACCCTTTGACGTAAGAGCACTAAAATTGTATGGATTTTTTTTTATTATGTTTTCAAATAAATCTATTGCATCTGCATGTTGACCATTCTGCATGATTTCACTAGCTTTTTGTGCTTGATAAGAAAGGTTATCAGGAAATTGTTCGCACAAAATGTTTACTTGTTCCATAGTTTTTGCAAACTTTTGTTTTACCCTAAGAATCAGAGCATATTTCATTCTAACATCGCCATCATTTGGACTAAAATTTACAGCATTTTCCAATAGAAGTTCTGCATCATCAAAATATCCAAATTTCTTAGCAATATCAGACAACAATGTCATTGCATAAACGTTTGTTGGGTTTTTCTTTAGAAACTCTCTACATTTTTTTTCAGCAATTGCAAGCCTTCCTTCATTCAAAATTTGACTTATGTATAGGAGAATACTTGGAAGTGATTCAAGTTTTGTAATTTGTTCATGTGCGTGATCTGCAGCTGGTTTATTATTTTTTTTAACGAAATAATTGAATAAAGATTTCCACGATGAAATTAATGCTGGATTTAACTCACATGCCTGTCTGTAATAGGAAATAGACTCTTCCTCTTTGCCAGTTACCTTGTTAAGGTGTCCTAATTCTTGATATGCTCTTCCCATATCAGGTGCCTGTGACAATAAGTTATTAAGATAATTTTGAGAATCTTTATAGTTTTTTAGATATCTGGAACAAACAGCGGCGAAATACAAACTATCAATATGATTAGGGTCTTTGGCCAAATTAGACTCCAGAAAACTCAATGCTTCAACAAATCTACTATCTCTAATAGCTTTTGAGGCTCGTTCTATGTCTAATTTAAATTGATCCATTAGATTAATTTAAAATTATAATTAGATATCCTAAAAATAAAAGGGAGCATAAACTCCCTTTTTAGTATTTAGCTAATTAATGTTAAAAGTTCTTTTTAACTCTAATACCGATAGTTGTTGGTCTAATATAAGCTACACGCTGCCTATCAAATACAAACGTATTACTTATTTCAGCTCTCTCATCAGTAACATTATCTACATAAAGCTCAGCAGTTAAATCATCATTAGTGACTCCTGCTCTTAAGTCAACATAACTATAACTAGCCTGTCTTGCTTTATTTGGTTCCATAATGTCTGAATAACTATCATCAGAATAAGTAAACTGAAGTTGGAAATGACCTAGGTTGCCACCAGCCATGCCAAATTCCTGTCTTACTCTAACGTTACCTTGCATTCCAGGTGCAAAAGCAAGTTCTTCACCTACAATAACGTCACCTGTTGGTACTAGTTTCTCTGTGATTTCAGTATCTAAGAAAGAGAAAGCACCAGCAACAGATAAACCTTCAATGTTAGTGTAATAAGTAAAGTCACCTTCTACACCTTTGATGGTTGCATCGGCTGCATTATCTGAAAAGAATAGGTTAACAATACTTGGATCAAAGATCGTACTCTGAAGTCCTGTAACATCAACATAGAATGCGCTACCATTAAATCTTAGTTGACCATCTTTAGTAATAGTCTTCCAACCAAATTCAAAGTTAGTAATTTCATCAGTATCAACTTCTGGCTTAACAGTATAAGATCCATCCGCATTAGAAGATCCAACTGGTCTATTTAGAAGTCCTGGTCTAAAACCTTCTGACCAAGTTAGGTAGTACATAACATCTTCTTGAGGATTCCAAGATATAGTAGCTTTACCAATGAGACCATCAGTTTCTGCTTTATCTGGATAGCCATTTGCATTGTCTGGTGCATATTGAACAGATAAGTTAGAACCAAATCTCTGTTCGTCTGGATTTCCAAAACCGTTACCGAAGGATGAGTTTGCACTTCCTTCAAAATCAACAGCAATGTCATACCACCTTGCACCTAGTGTAAGTTCAGCTGTATCAGATAAAGCGTAATTAACTTCACCAAATACACCTTTTTGCTCGTCAGTCCTTCTTATGTCATTAAAGAATATTACTGGTTCAGAGAAAGGTCCAGCTGAGAACCAACCAGCTCCAGCCCTGACAGAGGATTTACCACTATCTGATCTATCTCCTGTAACTGAGATATCTGTTAATGCATAGTTAGCTGCATAATCAATATCATTAGCCAATGATCCAGGATATGTAAACAAGTTAAGTTCTGTGAGCTCTGTATCACTCATAAATACACCAGCTGTAATTGACATTTTATCATTTATAGGAGCATTAACTCTGAACTCGTGACTTTCAACTTTAGTATTTGTTGTTGAATCAACAAATAAGTCAGAAGTTCCACAACTTCCTGTTGGAACCCCTCCAGGAGCATAAGTTGTGTATGTTACGTAATAATCACAAATATAGTATGGAAGGTATTGTCCAACAAATAAGTAGTCTGTGTAATCAACTATCTGGTTTGTTTCTCTATCAGTGTATGCACCAGCATAAACAGCCTCAAGTTCGCCTAGCGAACCTTCTAATGTGAGACTCATATTCTCGTATTCATCACTAATATGATCATCGCTATATCTTTGAATTTCTAAATCGCCTAAATTAGGATCAGCGAAAAAGACTCCGTCAGATTCAATTGTTTGCTCAGCATATACCAGTGTAGCATTCCAATTTTCACCAATTTCTTGACCAATTGAAGATCTAAAGCCTTCATACTCAGTTCCATTTACATTGTCTTCGATTAGTGCATTAGTTCTAGCAAATGTAACTCCAGATAGATCAGCTCCGGCTTGGAAACCAGCTCTTCCTGATGAGACAGGTAAACCGTTCTCTCTAACAGTACCTGCTTCTCTAAAACGTGCAGACATGCTAGGATCAACACTTCCAGCAACTTGATCAATATATCCGCCTTTTCTGTCTCTATAACCAACAAATCTCCATGCTGTTGTATCAGTTAACGGAACGTTAGTCATAAATTCAAGCTTAGTACCTGTATCTCCCTCTGGCATAAATCTTGATTCAATTTCAACATTGCTTTCTGTAACACCTTGTTTAGGCTTGTTAGAAATCATTCTAACTACACCAGCTTGAGAACTAGCTCCAAAAAGTGTTCCTTGTGGACCTGCAAGTACCTCAATACGAGCCATGTCGGCAGCATAGACATCTAGGTTTCTTCCTGGTTGAGCTAAAGGTTGCTCATCAAGGTAGAATGAAACATTAGGTGCCAATCCAGCAACACCAGCCGTTGTAAGGTTTGGTGTAGTAGATGCAAGACCTCTAATATAAATAGTACTTTGTCCAGGGCCTGAGCCACCAGCAGTCACTCCAGGAAGTTGCATAAGGTAATCTTCAAATACATTGATTCCTCTTTCTTCCAAAGTTTCTTCTGCAAGAGCGTTAACTGAAAGTGGAACATCTTGTAAACTTTCAGACTTTTTACGCGCTGTGACAACAACTTCTTCAATTGTTGCATTTTGAGCAGCAATATAGCCACTGAATACAGATGCATTAATTACTGCAAAAGTAGACAAAGATGGTAATACCGCTGGTATTAAAGAAGGTATAACTTCCTTCCGTATTTTGTTTAATTTTTTTAGCATAGTTTCCCCTAATTAAGAAATTAATACATAAAGGTTAACAAATTACTAAAAACTATACAAATTTCGTTAAGTAAATATACCTATTTATTACATACAAGTATCTTCAAAGTGGAAATTTGAGATTAATTATGTTTCACTTAAGGCTAATTTTAAGGCTCTATGAATAATTTAAGTAAACCAAGGTTTCTAATCTCAATATTTCTTTTGTCATTGATAACTGCAATAGTTTCTCTTAATTCTGACATCTCAGAGTCATTTTTCTTTGATTTACAAGCCTTTTTATCAAAGTATTTAGGGTGGATGATAATATTAATAGCAAATGGATTTGTTATATTTGCTTTTTTCCTTATTTTTACTAAATACAAAGATATAAGGCTTGGTGGTATTGATGCTAAACCTGCCTACTCTTATATAAATTGGATTGCCATGCTATTTAGTGCAGGATTGGGTATTGGATTATTGTTTTATGGAGTAGCTGAACCAATAATGCATCTTAATTCATATCCAGGAATGATTGAGGGAGATTCATCATTTAATGCTGGTAAAGCTATAGGTTTGGCAAACCTTCATTGGGGTTTACATGGTTGGGCTATATATTCTCTTTTAGGTCTTTGTTTTGCTTTTGCTTCATATAACAAAAAACTTCCATTTAGAGTTAGTTCTTTGTTAGGGACCAAGATCTCTAACAATAAATCATTAGCAATATCAATAGATATTATTGCCATACTTACAACAGTACTTGGTGTAACAACTTCTTTAGGATTAGGTACGATTCAAATTAGTTCAGGATTAGAATATGTTTTTTCAATACCTCAAAGCTTTTATAATCAAATCATTATTATTTCTTTGATTACTTTAATTGGTTTAACAAGTGTTTGTTTAGGACTAGATAAAGGTATCAAAAGATTATCTCAAATAAATATGATTCTTGCCTCATCATTAATGGCTTTTATATTTATATTTGGGCCAACCGTTTTTATATTAAATGCGTTAATTCAAAATTTTGGTTCTTATGTAAATACCCTCATAGAGTCAGCAACATGGACAGAAGTATATTCTTCTTCATCATGGCAAGATGGATGGACTCTGTTCTTTTACACATGGTGGTTTGCATGGGCGCCATTTGTTTCTTTGTTTATTGCAAGAATATCTTATGGAAGATCAATTAAAGAATTTATTATTGGGGTACTTTTTGTTCCATCATTAATTGTTTTCTTGTGGATGGGAATTTTTGGTAATGCGGGTATTTATCAGGTAATAAATGAAACAAGTCAATTAAATGAGATAGTTAATAATAACTATACTGTGGCTTTATTTGCTCTATTTGATGTTTATCCAATACCTACATTAATATCAATTTTAGCTTTAACTATAATTGTGACATTTTTTGTTACTTCATCTGATTCGGGTGCGCTTGTAGCATCTATGCTCTCATCAAAAAGTCATGTAGGCATTCATGATGACTCCCCTATTCTCTCAAGGGTAACATGGGCAATATTACTAGGTATTATTGCTGCTGTACTTTTATACAAAGGAGGCCTTACTGCGCTTCAAACTTCAGTGGTGATATGCGGAGTTCCATTTTCGATTATTGTTGTATTCGCCATTAGACATTTTTACAACTCTCTTGAATCAGAGTTAGATAAAAACTAGTTTATCTCATCATCTAATTTCTTTAGCTCATCTTCTTCCATCTCGTCTTCATAAATTAAATCGTTTTTTTGATTAAATCTTCTAGAAACAATTATGGCTGCAACAATAATGATGAGTATAGTTCCTATTTGGTATAACATTGATTGAATTATTATAATTAAGACTTAACTATATAGTAACTCATAAATTATAAATTAATGGATGCACTTGAAAATATTTTAAATCGAGTTTCTGCAAGAACTCTTGCAGAACCTTTTCCTTCAAAACAAGAAATGAGCACGGTATATAAGGCTGCATTAAGAGCGCCTGATCATGCATGGCTAAGAACAAGCAGTTTTATTGAAGTTAAAGGTAAGGGTTTAGACAAATTATCAGAAATATTTGTAAATTATGGTAAATCTATACCAGATATATCAGACGAAGTTTTAGATAAATATAAAAATGCTCCTTACAGAGCTCCAATGATTATAATTTTAGTTAACTCATATAAAGAACATCCTAAAGTACCTGCAATAGAGCAAAAATTATCTACAGCAACGGCTGCACAAAATATTATGCTAGCTTTAAATGCAATGGAATATTCTTGTATCTGGAGAACTGGAAAAATGGCATTCAATGAAGTTATTCAAGCAAAACTCGGCCTAGAAAAAAATCAAGAAATATTAGGTTATCTTTACATCGGAACAGAGGTTGGAAATAAGAAAGAAATTCCAAATTTAGATATAGATAACTTTGTAAGTTATCTATAAATTATTCTTATATCTAAAAGCTGCTGTAAATGCCATTGAAGCAAACACAATTTCTGCGATTAAAGATGAAACACCCAAAGGAGCATCATGACTAATACTTGCTAGAATATTAAAAATTCCAGCTATCAAATAAACCAATCCACAACAAAATATATATTCATATTTCTTTGATGATAATGATAGAAAGCACATAATTGATGTTGCTAAAAAGAAAGCAGTAAAGTCTCTTATTTGTGTATTTCTTCCATCACCTTCAAGATATAACATACCGAGTGATTCAGCCGCAGATGCAGGCATAAAAATCCATTGTAATGCTATTAAAAATAAAACGACTCCAAGAACTGATGATAATGTATTTGAGATTTTCATAATTGTATTAATTTTGTATTTTCAATTTGATTGTTGCATATTATAGAATCTTTTTTATTTACTAAAAAACAATTTTTATTGTTACCAAAGCTTACGGAGTATTTTGGTATGTCGTTAACTATATGTAATGCACAGAAACCTTCAATAGCTAAACACTCTGAAATAAGATCATCATTAATAATTTGACTTACGAATGGTATCCTCTCAGGTTCTTCATCATAATGAGGGCAGCAGATTCCTCTAACAAAACCAAGACATGGAATAATAGCTTGATGATCTTTCCATGAATCAGTTATTCCTTTTTCAAACCAACAGATAGCTCCTGCACTAACACCACTCATGATAGTTCCATTAATATAAGCTTTGTGTAATATTTCATCTAATTTCCATTCTCTCCAAACCGCTAACATGCTTTTAGTATTTCCACCACCAACATAAATAATATCTTGTTCATTGATATGTTCTTCTAATTTAATAGTTCTTTTAAAAAAATCTATATGTGAAGTTTTACAGCCCAAAGAGTCAAATACCTTGTAAAAATTTTCTATATAATCTTTTTCATCTCCTGTGGCTGTTGGTATAAAACAAATTGACGGACTATCAATATCTGATTGTTCAATAATATAATTCTCGATCTTTAATTCATTGATCTCTCTCCCAAAACCACCTCCACCAATTGCGATTATTTGTCTATCCATATTTTTCAAGAATTTCTTTTAGAGGTGTCAACCATTCCTCAAAATTTTTCCAATAACCTATCCCTTTTGAATAAATAGGTTGTCTAACTTGTTCAGAACTGGGTGTTCTAACCGCTCTTTTGTTTTTATAAAATTCAAAGCAACCATCCTCAATTTCGAATCCACAAAACTTTATCAACTTTTCAATTTCATTCTTAGTATCTGTAACCATGTCTTCATAAATAACTCTGTGAACTTTTCCTGGCAACACCTTGTCCCAATGATTCATAAGATCAACATATTCGATATAATAATTAGCTATTCTGTTAAGGCTATATGTAAATCCCTGACCAGAACCAAAAAGTTGTTTGTAATTACTAAAACAACAATCCATAGGATTTCTTCTTGCATCAATAATTTTAGCGTTTGGTAAGATCAAATGGATAAGTCCAATATGAAAAAAATTATTTGGCATTTTATCTATAAAGTATGGTTTAGATGTATTTCGCTGATCAAGTGTATTGTTGATATATGCCTGACCCATTTTTTTAAATTCATCTTTTTTAATATTTAAAATTCCAGAAGGATAATGTGACTTATCAGATGACTTTCTTTTTTTAGAAATTTTTCTCGAGAGCGCTATAATGTTTTGATGCTCAGTTGTACCTTCGATTAACGAATGTGAGGACAATATTTGTTCTATTAAAGTTGATCCAGATCTTGGTAAACCAACAACAAATATTGGATCGCTTAAATCACTTCCAACATTTTTAAATTTTTCAAAAAATTCCTTTGTAAAGAAGTTCTTAATTTTTTTACATTCATTAGCGAATTCATCCACATTCCATAAAACTTCTTTACTTTTAACTTGATTACCCTTCATATAGGCTGCAATTGAATTTTTAAAATTACCTCTATCCTCCTCAGCCTTGCCTAGACTAAACAAAAGATGAAAATAGTCATGTCTTTTGCAATTTTTATCATTTAGTAACTTTTTAATTCTTTCAAAATCTGTCTGAGAAAATTTATAGGTCTTCAAATTAGCTAGTCCCCAATATGCCTCACCATAACCTTCTTTACATTTAATTGCTTCAAGGTATGCCTCAATAGCTTCTTCTACATCGCCGTTAGCTCTCAGGGTATGACCAAACTGAAGATAAAACTGTCCATTATTTAATGTTTTTGAATTGAATCCTTTTTTTATTTCTTTAAATAATTTTAATGCTTCAGTATGTTTATTCGCTTGAGCAAGATTTACTGCTTTTAAATTAAGGTAATGTATATTTTTTGGATTTTTTTCAAGCAAAATCTCTAGTTGCTTTAGTGATTCAAATGGTAGTTGTCTGGCATGAAGTAAATTTGCATAACTCAATCTTGCTTCATCATATTCTGGTTCAATATCAAGAGCTCTGGTAAGCAGGTTTCCTGCGTCAAAGTAAGCCCTTTGTCTGATGCCTATGTCCGCAAGCAGCTTCATAGCGTTTACATCTAATGGATTTTCGAAGAGATATTCTCTCAATAATTTCTCTGCTTTATGTTGTTTATTAGATGCTAGTAGAACTGAAGCTTCATAAAGCTT
>CACMVA010000011.1 GCA_902617045.1 uncultured SAR86 cluster bacterium | reverse complement strand
CTTTATAAATTATCTATTCCCTTATTTGCAAGTGCGTCAGCTATTTCGTTTTTTTCATGACCAGAATGACCTTTTACCCAATTCCATTTTACATTGTGTTTGATTGTTAATTTATCCAATTCAATCCAAAGATCTTTATTTTTAACATCTTTTTTTGATGCATTTTTCCAATTATTTTTTTTCCAATTTTCTATCCAGGAAGTAATTCCATCCATTACATATTTAGAATCAGTAGTAATATTCACGTCACAAGATTCTTTTAAAACACTTAAACCATGAATAGCAGCCTTTAGCTCCATTTTATTATTAGTTGTATTTTTTTCACCACCGAAATATTCTTTTGAAATGTTTTCGTATTCTATAAGCACGCCCCACCCCCCGTCACCAGGATTTCCTCTGCATGCACCATCTGTATAAATATTTACTGTTTTCATAAATTTAAACTAGAATTTGTATATGTTAAGTATTGAGCCGATAAAAGCATATACAGATAATTATATTTGGTTAGTATCAACTAATGAAGGGTCAATAGTTGTTGATCCAGGAGAATCAAAAGAAATTCTTAATCTTATTGATACTAATCAGATTGATTTGAAAGGAGTTTTAATAACTCATCATCATTACGATCATACTAATGGACTTCTTGATCTAACCAATAAAATGAATCTTGAAGTATATGGACCTGAAAAAATTGAAGGAATAAATAATATAGTTAAGGAATCCGATAAATTTTCAATTATAGGTATTGATTTTGAGGTTATAGAGATTCCTGGTCATACCTTAGATCATCTTGCTTTTTATTCATTCAATGATGAAGATCCAATACTTTTTTGTGGAGATACTCTGTTTGCTGGTGGTTGTGGTCGTGTTTTTGAAGGTACATTTGAACAGATGTTTTGGTCATTAAAGAAAATTTCAAATTATCCAAAAGAAACAAAAGTTTTTTGTGGTCATGAATACACTCTTTCTAATTTAAAATTTGCACTAGAAGTTGATAAGGATAATAAAGATCTTATATATGAATTTAATAATATTGAAAAATTAACTTCCTCAGGTATTCCTTCTCTACCAACTAATTTAAATAGAGAACTTAAAATGAATCCATTTTTAAGGTGTCATGATATTGATATAAAAAATAAAGTTATTGAGAAATTCGATATCATAGACGATGAGTTAGAAATATTTACAGCATTAAGAAAATGGAAAGACAATTTCTAAGAACATTTTTTATATTATTTTTTCTTGTTGGATGTCAGCAAGTTGAAATTAATAAATTAGAAACATCTGCTAAAGAGAAAAATCTGGATTCTTTTAAGGATACTCCATATAAAAATGATGAAAACAGAAGTGTCTGGTCTTATATCAAAAATCATAACAACACAGATGATGATTTAGTTATTAACGATCAAGTCTTGTCATATATGAATATGCACTTAAAAGATCTTGATAAATTTGAAGAATACTTGAACGATTCATATTACTTTATATATTTTGTTATAAATGAATTAGAAAAAAATAGTTTGCCTATAGAATTAGCGATCCTTCCTTACATAGAAAGTAACTATGATCCTTTTTCAATTTCATCATCTGGCGCTGTTGGTATTTGGCAATTTATGCCACGAACAGGAAGGCTTTATGAGCTTAATAAATCATGGTGGTATGAAGATAGACATGATCCATATAAATCAACTGAAGCAGCTGTTGGATATTTGAAATATTTATATGAAAGATTTAACAAAGATATATACCTTACAATTGCATCTTATAATGCTGGGCCATCACTTGTTGATAGAAGAATTAATCAAAATAAAAGGCGTGGAGAGGATACAGATTTTTGGTCACTCAATCTTCCATCTCAAACTAAAAATTATGTTCCTAAATATATAGCTTTAAGAGAATTAATTCTTAATTCAGAAAGATATGGGCTAAAAATGCCATACATTCCATATGATGCAGTTGTAGAAAAAATAAATATCCCTGGTCAAGTAGAAATATTAGCTTTAAGTGAATTTTTAGACATTAAACCTGAACTTTTATATAAACTAAATGCTGGATACACTAAATGGGCATCCGCTCCAAAAGATGAAAGTGTTTTTTATATTCCTAAGGAGAAGTACTTCTTATTTACAAGTGAGACAAATCCATTTAATAAACCTAATGATATAAATTGGATTTCTCATGTTGTTAAAAGAGGTGATAACCTATGGGATCTATCAGTAAAATATGATACCGAAGTCAAAATTATTAAAGAAATAAATTACTTAAATAGTAATCTTTTATCAATAAATGATACTTTGTTGATTCCATTGGGTAAAAGTAAATCAAATAGTTTCATACCTTATGAAATGTATATTGTTTCTGAGGGAGATACTTTATGGGCAATAGCAAGAAAATATAATTTAGATGTTCGCGATCTCGCAAGAATGAATTCACTTAATGAAAATGAATATCTTCAATTGGGACAACAACTTTCAATTGGAAATAAAAATATTCATAGAAATATAGAATCAAAAAAAAGAACAATTCTTTACTCAATTAAACAAGGTGACAATTTATATAAAATATCTGAATTATTTGATGTTTCTATAAAAAGTATAGAAGAGATTAATGATTTTAATGAGCCAACCTTAATGCCAGGACAAATAATTAAAATTGCTATTCGAGCTTTTTAATTATCTGATGTTTTTGGATCGAGAGCATCTCTAAGGCCATCGCCAAAGAAATTTAAAGCAAATAAAGTAATGGTAAATGTTATCCCTGGATAAATAAGTAACCAACTAAATTCTTCCATCGATTCAACTCCATCTTTGATTAAGGTTCCCCAACTACTCATAGGTGGTTGTATACCTAATCCAAGAAAACTCAAAAAACCTTCCAACAGCATTACCTGAGGGATAGTTAATGTTGCATATACAGCAATTGGTCCTAATATATTGGGAAGCAAATGTTTTCTAAACATTGATATATTAGACACACCCATAGCTTTTGCTGCCATTACAAATTCTTGATTTTTTAATCCTATAACTTGTCCTCTAACAATCCTTGCCATTGTAAGCCACTCTACGGCTCCAATTGCACCAAATAACAACCATAAATTTCTACCAAAAATAACCATTAATAAAATTATAAAAATAATAAATGGGAGTCCATATAAGATATCCACGATCCTCATCATTATTGAATCAACTCTTCCACCAATATATCCTGCAATAATTCCCCATGAGACTCCTATAATTAAAGCAACTCCTGTAGCAACAAAACCAACCAACAATGAAATTCTTGCTCCATAAAGAATCCTACTTAACAGATCTCTACCTAAAACATCAGTTCCTAATAAATGATCTGCAGAAGGCGGACTAGCACCCAAACTTAAATTTTGATATGAATAAGAATAAGGAGCAATCCATGGTGCAAGAGCAGCACAAATTATTAATAAAATTAATATAAATCCACCAAACATTGCTGCTCTATTTCTAGAAAGTCTGTATAAAGCATCAGACCATAAAGAATTATTCATGATACATCTCTAGATCTTGGATTTAACCAAAGTGCTGCTAAGTCAGACATTAAATTAAAAAATACAATCATCACAGAGAAAAAAATTGTTGTTCCTAAAATCATTGTGTAATCTCTGTTAAAAGCAGCCTCAACATAAAATCTTCCAAGTCCTGGTATTTGAAAAATGGTTTCAACTACAAATGATCCTGCTAATAGCCCTGCAATTGCTGGGCCAAGAAAAGAAACAACAGGAATCAATCCGCCCTGCATTGCGTGCTTAATAACAACCATTCTTTCAGTTAGACCTTTTGCTCTGGCTGTTCTAATGAAATCTTGGTTAAGAACTTCTAGCATACCGCCTCTGCTTAATCGGGCAATATATGCAGCATAGGCAAATCCCAGGGTTAACGATGGCAAAATTTTATCGCCAGGTAATTGCCCCCAACCTGAAACTGGAAGTATCTCAAGGTTTATTCCAAATATAAGAACTAATAAAGGTCCCATAAGAAAAGTTGGAACACATATCCCAATCATTGCTACTGCCATTGGAATAAAATCAAGAAAAGTATTTCTTTTTAAGGCAGCTAAAACTCCAGAAAATATACCCATAACAAGAGCAATTAAAATTGCATAAAACGCCAGCTCAAATGTAACAGGTAATCCAGTTGCTATCATTTCAGTAACTGAACGTCCTGGAAACCTAAAAGATGGTCCTAAATCGCCTCTTAGTAAACCGGACATGTAATCAATATACTGCTCCCAGTTAGATGCATCTAAATTATATGCTTCATTTAAATTTTTAAGTACTTGAGGCGAGACAGCCTTATCTGCATCAAATGGACCACCAGGGGCAATCTTTATAAGGAAAAAAGTGATGCTAGCGACCGCTAACAAAACAGGAATTGCAACTAAAATTCTTTTAAAGAAAATCGCTATCATGCGAAATTAATCTCTTTCTAAATAAATAAATTTAGGGTGATGGTGATCAAGAATATGTGGATTAAATCCCTTTACGTCTGGAGATAATTGATAAACCCTTACATAAGTATATAGAGGAATTATTGGCATATTATCAATTAATATTTTCTCTGCTTCATTAAGCAACTCATATCTTTTCTCTTGATCGTTAATTGTATTGGCCTCTTCAACCAATGCATCAAAATCCATATTCTCCCAACCAGTTTTATTATTTCCCCTGTTTGGCCTCATTAAATCTAGGAAAGTATTTGGATCTTCATAATCTCCTATCCAACCAGCCCTTGATATTTGGAAATCTCCTACCATTTCCCTACTTAAATAGACTTTCCAATCTTGATTAACAAGTTCCACTTCAATACCGAGTTCATTTTGCCACATTTGCTGAATTGCTAAGGCAACCTTTCGATGACCCTCATTAGTGTTGAAAAGAATTTCTAATTTAGGAAATGGATTATCTAAAGAGTATCCAGCCTCAGCTAATAATTTTTTTGCTAGAACAGGGTCATATGGTATTTCAGTTGATGGTTGATAGCCATTTGAACCAGGAGGCGTAAAAGAATATGCAGGAATTTGACCGCACTGAGTTACCTTATCAACTAAAAGCTGCCTATCAATTGAATATGCTAATGCTTTTCTTACTCTTACATCGCTTAGTGTCTCATTTTCAGTATTTATCCTATAAAAATATGTTCCCATGTATGGATCAATCTTTAAATTTGGATTTTTTTCTTCTATATAAATTGGGCATTTTTGAGTTGGCATGCTTGAAGTCAAATGTAATTGTCCAGCCCTAAACATTCTGTCTTCTGTCATTACATTTGAAACTGGATAATAGTGAATTTCATTAAGACGTACCATCGATGCGTCATAGTAATGAGGATTCTTTTCAACAACAATCTTATTATTAAGTTCCCATGTTTTAAGTTGAAAAGGACCGTTGCATACAAAGTTGCCTGGTCTTGTCCATTCTCCGTTCCTATCATCAATATCGCCATGCTTTAAAACAGTTTCTTTGTGAACAGGCCATGTACTGTAATGACTTAAAAGACCAATGAAGAAAGGTGTTGGATTTTTTAAATTAACCTTTAGTGTGTGTGAGTCAAGCGCCTTTACACCTACTTCATCAAAATTATCTATTTCTCCATTATGATACTCATATGCACCTACTAAATAATAAAGCATGTCAGGATATTGCGAGCCAAGACTAGCAGTTAGAATTCTTTTCCATGACCAAACAAAATCATCAGCGGTAACAGGATCACCGTTCGACCATTTTGCATTTTTGTTTAATTTAAAAATATATTCCTTTCCATCATCACTAATAGTCCATGATTCTGCAGTTCCAGGAATATATCCATCAGAGCCTGTGGGATTTGGATTTGGAATAGTTAACCCTTCGCATAAACTAATAAGAATATGATGTTCAGGAACGCCCGTGACAATGTGCGGGTCTATTCCTTGAGGCTCAGAGCCATTTCCATGGTGGTATATTTGTTGCTCAAGGCCAGAATCAACTGGTGTAATATTCTCTGAACATCCAATTAAAAATATTAAGGTTATAGACAGTATGTTTAGTTTCTTAGTCATAATAAAATCCTTATAGAGCCAAATTGCTCAAATTTACCCTGGCTTTATCAAAAACATCTTCATTAATTATTTGGGATATTTTTGTCATTAAAACATTCTCACTAAAGGAAGTATATTCATTTAATATATCTTCGATTTCTGAATCATTTGGAGGATTGAATTTAGTAATATCAATTATATATTTATCTCCGTTACTGGCAGTAGCAGTAATCTCAGACCCACTTTTGCTATTAAATACTTCTGTTAAAATTTCTCTTGGCATAAGTGATGAATATCTTTTAACACCAACGAAAGATTCCTGTGTAACATAAGTATATGTATCTATAAATTTTTGTTTATCATCTAAATTTTCAATTAGATTTAATTCATCACTTAAAAGACTAACCTTTTCTATTGCCTTGAGTTTAGAAAGCTTTTTGTTCACCTCATCTTCAACAGAATCATAATTCTGAAGTTCAGGTTCTTTAATCATATCTACTGACATAATTATTACCCTATCAGATAATTCAATTGCATAAGGTATACCAATATTAGCTTCTGAAGAAAATAGATAATCTCTAATTTCAGGATCTGGTAAGTCAAACTCATATGTTAAAGTCGAATAAAGATCTGTACTATTAATTTTTTTATTAAGAATTTCTGAAATATCATAAAGTGAATTATTTTCTAAAATTAAATTTTCAGTTTCATCTAAATCGTCTTGCATTAATGCAAAAGATTCAGTTTCAATTAACTCATTTATGAGGTTTTCTTTAACCTCATCTTCTGTCATTGGCTCTTGAAATGTTTTTTCAGTAACTTTTAAGATATGAAAAGTTTCGTCGAGTTCTACTATGCCACTAATTTCATTTAGCTCCAGATTTGATAATGCTTCATCAAATTGGGGAGGAAAAATATCTTTTTCAAAATACTCTAAATCGCCACCAACATCTTTGGTAACAATATCCTCACTGTAATCTTTAGCAACGCTAGAAAATTCATTGCCCTCATTTAGAAGATTTTGCACATTTTCAATTGAAGCCAAAGCATCATCTCTCGAATCATAGTTAATCTTTTCAATCATGATATGAGATATTCTTATTTGTGCGCTATTTTCAAAATCTGTTAAGTATTGATTGTATGAATTAGTGAGATAATCATTGGGAACTTGAACTAAGTCTGCATAGTCAGATTGTAATAATGTAATGTATTCAAAACTTCTTTGTTCGTCTGAATAAAAAAGTATTTCGTTCTCATTATAGTAATCTAATATTTCTGATGAAGTGTTAGTGATTGCATCTTCAAGACCAGCGAAATCAATCTTTATAAAATTTAAATCAGACGATTTTTCAAACAGTTCTGCTAAATCTTGCAACTCTTTTTGTGTAACAAAGCTAACAGTATTTAGAGAGCCTCTATACAAATCTGACGCAACAAAGTCTGTCATAACATCTATATAGCCTTCTTTTGTAAAACCATTAGAGTTTACTTGAGCTTCATAAACACCTTCATTAAAAATTCCGTCAACTTGAAAAATAGGGCTTTGAATAATCTCCTTTTTGGTTTCGTTTCTTGTTGATTCATTAACAAATCCTAATGATCTAGCTTCTGCTAATAAAACTTTTTGAAGTATTAATTCTTGTTTGATACTTTCATTTTTTAAATCCTCGTCCAACATATTGAAATCAAAATCTTCACCATAAATGCTTTGGAATCTTTGAACAGCCGAACTAGATGCAAATGCAATATCTGTTTCAGTAACATCTTCACCATTGATGCTCCCAAAAGATCCTGTAAATCCTGCTCCGAGAGAACCTGTTCCTAAAAAAACAAAAGGAAGACCAAGTAACAGTATGACAAGAATGCCTGCAGGGCCTGACAAAAAATTTCTAAGTGAATCCAACATAGTGCCGATATTATAGAATAAAAAAAGGGTGCATAAGCACCCTTTTTAAAGTAAAAAATTTTTAACTATTTTTTACCATATCTTTTAAACCTTTACCTGCTTTAAAGCCAGGGACTTTAGATGCTGGAATGTGCATTGCAGCACCGGTTTGTGGATTTCTTCCTTCTCTAGCAGCTCTATGTCTTACTGAAAATGTTCCAAAACCAACAAGCGCCACTGAATCCCCTCTACCTAAAGCACCAGATATACCATCTAAAACTGCATCTACAGCTCGGCCTGCTTCAGCTTTTGACATATCTGCACTTCCTGCAACTGCATCAACTAAATCTGATTTATTCATATTTATATACTCCTCTGTGATAATTTATTTAATAAATATAACCCTATGAAAAGCTTTTTACAGCTAAAAGTCAAGTAAATAAAGGGTTTTAGTGAGCTTGTTTACTCTCAGATTTTCTTGGGGTTTTAGATTTTTGGCCCTTAATTTTTTTAGTTTTAGGAGTTGGCTCCTCAACTAAAGCTGCTGAAATAACTTCATCAATCCATTCTACTGGAATGATATTAAGTGATTTAGTAATTTGTTTAGGAATTTCTTGGAGATCTGGTTCATTCTCCTTAGGTATGATTACATTTTTTATTCCACCTCTTTTTGCAGCAAGTAATTTTTCTTTTAATCCACCAATTTTTAAAATTTGGCCTCTTAATGTTATTTCTCCAGTCATTGCGGTATCTGCTCTGACTGGGATGCCTGTAAAGATTGAAATTAAAGAGATAGCCATTGCACCACCAGCACTTGGACCGTCTTTAGGAGTTGCTCCTTCCGGGACATGAATATGTACATCATATTTCTCATAAAAATTTGGTTGAATTCCAAGAGATTCAGCTCTTGAACGGACTACTGTGAGAGCTGCTTGTATTGATTCCTGCATTACATCTCCCAAAGAACCAGTTTTAATAACTCTTCCTTTACCATCAATATTTGAAGCTTCAATCGTTAAAAGTTCGCCCCCTACTTCAGTCCATGCTAAGCCGGTGACTTGTCCCACAGCATTATCTTTTTCTGCAACTCCATATTTGAACTTCTTCACTCCAGAATATTTTTCAAGATTTTTAGATGAAATAGATGTAGGTTTTTGTTTAGTTGAACTATCTACCAACCTTTCTTTAACAACCTTTCTCAAAATTCTAGCTATTTGTCTTTCAAGACCTCTAACACCAGCCTCTCGAGTATAGTATCTAATCAATGAAAGAATTACATTTTTGTTTAACTTAATTTCTTCATCCTTCAATCCGTTTCGTTTCATTTGCTTGGGCAATAGATACTTTTCTGCAATATTAATTTTTTCATCCTCTATGTAACCAGGAATTCTGATAATTTCCATTCTATCTAAAAGAGGTGTTGGAATATTCAAGCTATTGGCAGTGCAAACAAACATAACTTCTGACAAGTCGTAGTCAACCTCAAGATAGTGATCACTGAAGGTATTATTTTGTTCAGGATCAAGAACCTCTAGCAAAGCAGATGCTGGGTCCCCTCTATGATCCATACCAATTTTATCAATTTCATCTAAAAGAAATAATGGATTTTTTACACCAACTTTTGAAAGTTTTTGAATAATTTTTCCAGGCATTGAACCAATATAAGTTCTTCTATGTCCTCTAATTTCAGATTCGTCTCTCACACCACCAAGTGACATTCTTACAAACTTTCTATTAGTTGCCCTAGCAATAGATTCACCTAATGATGTTTTACCTACTCCTGGAGGACCAACAAGACATAAAACAGGAGCCTTCATTGACTTAACTCTTTTTTGAACAGCTAGATACTCAACTATTCTTTCTTTAACCTCTTCAAGACCATAGTGGTCTTCTTCAAGAATTTCAATAGAAGCTTTTACATCTGTTTTAACCTTGGACTTCTTTTTCCATGGCACATCCACTAGACAATCAAGATAAGTTCTAACTACTGAAGCTTCAGCTGATGATGGTGCCATGTGTTTAAATTTTGCAAGCTCACTCTTTGCTTTTTTTAAAGCTTCTTTTGTCATGCCTACTTCATGGATTTTTTTCTCAAGATTCTCTAGCTCATCGCCCTCTTCACCTATTTCACCAAGCTCTTTTTGCGCAGCTTTAATTTGCTCATTGAGATAGTATTCTCTTTGAGATTTTTCCATTTGCTTTTTGACTCTGTCTCGAACCTTTTTTTCTACATCAACTACATCAAGCTGTGATTCTATAAAAGTTAAAACTTTTTCAGCTCTTTCTTTAAGATCAACTGTTTCTAAAATCTCTTGTTTCTTTGAGGTTTCAATTGGAAGGTGTCCAGTAATTGTATCCATTAATCTTGATAATTCATCTAATGAATCTACTGTTGAGACTATTTCTGGTGGAATTCTTTTTGTAACACTAATATAGTCTTCAAATTTTGCTTTAATTAACCTAATTAAATTTTTAGACTCATTTTCTTTTAAAGGAAGATCGTCCTCTTCAGTAACTCTTGCAATAGTATATGAATCTTTTTCAATAATCTTATCTATAGAACATCTTTTATGGCCTTCTACTAAAACTTTCATAGTGCCATCAGGAAGTTTAATTAGCTGCAATAAGTTACTTATAGAAGCATACTGATAAATATCTTCAACTTTTGGATCTTCATTGCTTGCATCTTTTTGACTTACTAACACCAATTTCTTATTGGAAGTCATAGCAATGTTTAAAGCTTCCACAGACTTCGCCCTTCCAACAAAAAGTGTTGTTACTATTCCAGGAAAAACTACAACATCTCTAAGGGGTATTAAAGGCAAATCGGATTTAATCTTACTCATAGATTAAATATAGGGATAATTAAGTAAATATCAATTACCTGAAGAGGTTTTTTTCGATTTAGTTTTTAATAATTTTATTGGTTCGGATCTATTGAGAACTGCTTTTTCATCAATAATAACTTTCTCCAAATCATCATTAGGAAGATCAAACATAGTATCCATTAGTATATCTTCCAGAATTGAACGAAGTCCTCTAGCACCTGTTTTCCTTTTAATGGCCTGTTTTGCAATTTCTTTAAGTGCTTCATCTCGAAATGATAATTCAACGTCATCGATTGCAAATAAGTGACTATATTGATTAACCAAAGCATTTTTAGGCTCTTTAAGAATTCTTACAAGAGCATCTTCATCAAGCTCATGAAGATTGGATATTACTGGCAACCTGCCAACAAATTCTGGAATTAGACCATATTTTACTAAATCCTCTGGTTCAAGATCATCAATGTTTTTTCCTATCTTGCTTACATTTGATTGAGTATCTACATCAGCGCTAAAACCAATACCTGTTTTATTTGTTCTATGCTCTATAACTTTGTTAAGGCCAGAAAATGCTCCACCACAAATAAATAGAATATTGGATGTATTGATTTGAATAAACTCTTGTTGAGGATGTTTTCTTCCACCTTGGGGAGGAATTGATGCCACAGTTCCTTCTATTAACTTCAGGAGAGCTTGTTGAACACCCTCCCCTGAAACATCTCTTGTAATGGATGGGTTGTCAGATTTTCGTGCAATTTTATCTATCTCATCTATATAAACAATTCCTAACTCAGCTTTTTCTGGATCATAGTCAGCTTTTTGTAGTAGTTTTTGAATAATATTTTCAACGTCCTCGCCAACATAACCAGCTTCAGTCAATGTAGTAGCATCTGCAATAGTGAACGGAACATTAAGTATTTTTGCTAAAGTTTGAGCTAATAATGTTTTGCCACTTCCTGTTGGCCCTAGAAGGAGGACATTGCTTTTTTGAAGCTCAACATTGTCTTTAGATTTTCCTTTTCTAAGCCTTTTATAATGATTATACACAGCTACTGATAAAACCTTTTTTGCTTTTTCTTGACCAATAACATACTCATCAAGTTGGTTGTATATCTCCAGAGGTGATAGAGATTGATCATATGGTGACTCTTCATCATTTTTAATCTCTTCTTCAATGATGTCATTACAAAGATCTACACATTCATTACAAATATATACACTAGGCCCAGCTATAAGTTTTTTCACCTCATCTTGAACCTTTCCACAGAAAGAGCAATTTAATTTATCAGTATGTTTTTCGTTACTCATTGTCTTATTTCCTTTCCTCTAATATTTTATCAACAATACCATATGCTTTTGCAGCATTTGCATCTAGGAAATTATCTCTGTCAGTATCTTTTTCAATTTTCTTTATAGTTTGCCCCGTATGTTTTGCTAATATTTCATTAACTATTTTTTTCATGTGCAAAATTTCCTTCGCATGAATTTCAAAATCCGATGCTTGACCTTGAAATCCGCCCAAAGGTTGGTGAATCATAATTCTTGAATTAGGCAACGCAAACCTCTTTTTATTATCGCCTCCTGCTAACAAAAGTGCTCCCATACTTGCAGCCTGTCCAATACACATTGTCGAGATTGATGGCGTAACAAATTGCATAGTGTCATATATTGCAAGTCCAGCAGAGATACTTCCACCAGGTGAATTAATATAAATGGATATATCCTTTTCTGGATTCTCAGACTCCAAAAATAATAATTGAGCAACAACTAAATTAGAGATGTAATCATCAATAGGCCCAGATAGAAATATAACTCTCTCTTTTAAAAGACGTGAATAAATATCAAACGACCTCTCACCTCGAGGAGTCTGTTCGATTACCATTGGTATAAGAGCTGATTGAATATCTTTCATATAAAATTATCTATTTGCTAATTCTGAAAATTTTATCACTTTCTTCTTTGATTTAAGAACATTTTCTAATTTTTCAACTAATTGTTTTTCTAACACAATCATTTTAAATTGCTCTAATTGCTGTGGTTGACCAGTTATCCATTTCTTATATTGTTCAGGATCCTTATATCTTTTTGACTCCTCATCTATAAAATCATCAAGATGCTGCTTTTCTACTTTAATATCAAAGTGATTGATCAACTCAGCAAATAGTAAGTCAAGTTTTACTCTTTTTTCAGCTTTTTCCATAAAGCTCTCTATAGGAAAAAGATCATCGCCGGCATTGTCTTCGCTATGCCCAATTCTCATCAACGCATCTTTACGCATCAAATCTGCTTGTTCATTAACTGTAGCATTAGGAATTTTAAAGTTATTTGTTTTTAACAGCGTTTCATACATTGACTCTTTAGTGAGTTCTTTCTCTTGAGTTGCAACCTCATTTTTCATTCGAGATGTAATTTCACTCTTGAATTCTGATTTGTCTTTGATTTCCATTTGAAGTTTATCAAAAAGATCTTTATCAATGTTTGCCTCTTTCATTTCTTGAACATTTTTAAGATTAATTTCAAATTCAGCCTTAACGCCTGCTAAATCTTTTTTGAAATAGTCTTCAGGAAAGGTACATTCTATAGAAAACTTAGATGGTTTTTTCCCAACAATACTATCTTCAAATCCTGGAATCATTGATTTACTTCCTAATACTAACTTAAAGTCATTTGCAGTATTGCCTTCAAATTCTTTACCATCAATTTTTCCTATGAAATCGATTACAACCTGATCATCTAATCTTGCTTCTCTTTGCACATCATTCCAATCTCCATATCTCTTTTTGATATCATCTATTGCAAGATTTATGTCATTCTCCTCAATCTCGATTTCAAACTCTTCATAATTTGTCCACCTTGATAGCTTAGGTTTAATTTCGGGAAATACTTCTATAACTGCTGAATAAGTTAAAGGTTTTTTTGGATCTTCAGAATCAATTGATACCTGAGGTGATGATGCAGGTCTTATCTTATTTTCTGATATTGCCTTTGGATATGTCTCTTGAATGAGTTCGTTAATAACTTCATTATGAATAGAAGCCCCATACTTCTGTTCTAAAACATCATTTGGCACATTGCCCTTCCTGAATCCATCAACTTTAGCTTTAGTTTTAATGTTTTTTAATTTTGTAGAAAATTTTAATTCATATTCATTAGCTGGAATTGTAACTAAAACCTTCCTTTCAAGATCTTTTAATTTTTTAATACTTACTTTCATTATTTTTCTCTCAAAACTGGGGCGAGCGATGGGGTTCGAACCCACGGCCTCCGGAGCCACAATCCAGCGCTCTAACCAACTGAGCTACGCCCGCCACAAGATTCGGTATTATAGTTTAAATAAAATTATTATCTATTTTTTGATATGTTTTAGGGAAAAAATTGAGGTTCAGCATTTTCTTCCCAAACATCATATTTATACATTACTTCTTTAAAAAGGTTTGAATCAAGAAAATTAAATAAAATTTTTTGGATTCCTTTAATTTTATTTTGCTTATCAAACCATTCAATATCTGCAATTCTAAATTGTCGAATAAAAGGCAGGATTGATATGTCTAATTTATTAATTTTGCTTCCAAGAATCCATCCTTCGTTTGAAATTAAATTTTCTAAATTAATTAAAATCTCTAAACACTCCTTCTTGTGTTTGTCTTTATTAATATTTTCATATCTAGTCGCATACTTATATCTATCAAGATTATATTTAAATTTAGAATCAAAAAGCTCAATTAAATTGTTTGTTAAATCTATTTGATCATGATCTATGTTTCCATCAAATATATTGTTTGAGCTGAGAGCCCATTCAATTATGTCATTACTCTCATCAATTACTTCTTTTTGAAGGACTAACACTGGGACGGTTCCTTTAGGAGATTTATCTATCATTTGCTTAGGTTTATTGTTTAGCCTCACTTCTCTTATTTCGCATTTTGTATTAGTCAGTTTTAATGCCATTCTTGCTCTCATAGCATATGGACATCTGATAAATGAATATAAAATTGGATATTCCATAGCAATTAGTTAAATACTTCCTCCTTAGGTCCAATATGTCGCTGATTTCTTTTCTTTGCCAAGTCTACTTGTTTTTGTCTGCTCATGTATCTCGATTTTTGTTCTTCAGTTGTTTTATCAAAACACTTTGAACAAGATACACCTTTGATATATTTTTTAGAAGTTTTATCTTTTTCAGTAATCGGCATTCTGCATCCATGACACATATCATATGTTCCCTCAGATAAGTTATGTTTTACAGAAACTCTTTCATCAAATACAAAACACTCTCCCTGCCATTTGCTTTGCTCTTCAGGGACTAATTCAAAATATTTCAATATTCCCCCTTTGAGATGGTAAACGTTCTTAAACCCTTGATTTTTCATAAACGAAGAAGCTTTTTCACATCTAATTCCACCTGTGCAAAACATAGCAATATTTTTTGTTTCTTTGTCCTTATTGGAAAACTTTTGTTTTTTAATCCATTTTGGAAATTCTCTAAATTTATTTGTATGAGGATTTATAGAGTTTTTAAAAGTCCCTATTGAATATTCATAGTTATTTCTTGTATCAATTAAAATTGTATTTTTGTTTTCTATTAATTTGTTCCAGTTATTTGGGTCAACATATTCACCAACCTCTTCTGTTGGATCTATTGAACTATCTCCAATAGTTACGATTTCTTCTTTTAATTTAACCTTCATTCTTATGAATGGGTTTTTTTCTGATGAAGAATACTTTACATCTAAAACATCAAAGCCATCTATACTTCGTAAATATTTAATTGCTCTGCTTAATTTTTTTTCACTTGTTGCAGAAATAGTTCCATTAAGGCCCTCTTCACCAACAAGAATTGTTCCTTTAATAGAAAGTTCTTTTAAATTTGAACGAATGTCTTTATGAGTTTTTAATGGATTTTGAATCCTTGAAAATTTATATAAAGTAGCAATTTTATACATATCAAAAAAATGGCGCGCCTGAAGAGATTCGAACTCCTGACCCACTGCTTAGAAGGCAGTTGCTCTATCCAGCTGAGCTACAGGCGCTTGGTCGGGGTAGTAAGATTCGAACTTACGACCACTCGCTCCCAAAGCGAGTGCGCTACCAGACTGCGCTATACCCCGTGGATGCAAATATTAAAGTTAATATAATAAATAAGCAATCTTCATGGGCATAAATATCAATTAATGAGATAATAATATCATGTCTGCAATAGTATTAGATGGTAAAGAGCTATCAAGAATTTCTGAAGAATCTATAAAGAAGAAGGTTCAAGAATTATCTTCAAAAAATATAAAACCAACTTTAGCGACTATTCTTGTTGGCAATGACCCTGCTTCTGAAACCTATGTGAAAATGAAAAGAAATACCTGTGCAAGAGTTGGTATGGAGTCTATAGCTGTCGAATTATCTGAAGATACAACTACTGAAGAACTTTTAGAAAAAATTAGAAGTTTAAATAATGATGTGAATGTACACGGCATTTTGCTTCAACATCCAGTTCCATCTCAAATTGATGAAAGATTGTGTTTTGATGAAATAGATATTAATAAAGATGTAGATGGAGTGACCTGCCTCGGTTTTGGAAACATGTCGATGGGGCTTGATGCTTATGGCTCATGTACACCTGCTGGTATTATGAGATTAATTAATCATCATGATATTCAGGTAGAAGGCTTAAATGCTGTCGTTGTAGGTAGGAGTCCAATTTTAGGCAAGCCAATGGCAATGATGCTCTTAAATATGAATGCTACAGTGACAATATGTCATTCAAGGACTACAAATCTAGATTTAATAATTAAAAATGCAGATATAATTGTCGGGGCCGTTGGAATACCTAAATTTATAAAATCTGATTGGATTAAGAAAGGTGCAGTCGTTATCGATGCTGGTTATCACCCAGAAAAATGCGGAGATATTGATCTTGATAATATTGAAAAAATTGCAAGTGCATATACTCCAGTGCCTGGAGGAGTAGGACCAATGACAATTAATACGTTGATACTTCAAACACTTCAATCTGCAGAAAAGGCAGCGTCTAATTAATTAGTTTCTTGTTTTGAGGATGAGTCCTCGACTTCTTCCGCTTCAATTACAACCTCTTCTTCTGAATTATTTTTAAAAGGAAAAGGTTTTTCTTCAGTTTGAAACAATAAGAATGCTAAAGAATCTTGAAAAAACTCAATAACATATGAATTTACATTAGCTATTGATGGATTTACTTTTGATGTAAAAAGAACAAATAAAAATTGAATAAATGCTAGCCCAATACATATTGGTAAAGCAAAATTTAACGCAAATGCATATAGAGCCATAAATAAGAATCTAATCCACTTACTTGATTTTAAAATTTCGTCTTTGTTAATAGTTTCCATATTCAATAATTAAATTCTACATCAATCTCATTTGGATTATTAATTAAATCATCAATAAGAGTGTTTGGTGAAGCATCATTGTAAATTATATTATACATAGATTCGACTAATGGCATTTTAATATTCAATTTTGATGATTCTTTTAAAACAACTTCAAGAGTTCTTACTCCCTCAGCAACTTGACCAACGCTTTCCTTTGCCTTTGATAAAGACATGCCAGATCCAATATTAAAACCAAGTTGATAATTCCTTGATAAAGTTGACATACATGTTGCAACTAAATCACCCATTCCCGATAATCCCAAAAATGTTATTGGATTTGCACCTTTTGCAACAGCAAACCGACTCATCTCAGCCATGCTACGAGTTAGTATTAGTCCAATAGCATTTTCGCCAACTTTTAGTGATTCAGCCATTCCGCATATTACTGCATAAATATTTTTTAAAGCGCCGGCCAATTCAACTCCTTGCATATCTTCACTTGAATATATTTTAAAAGTTTCAGAAGACAAAACTGATTTAACTATATTTATTAAACTTTCATCTGAACTTGCTATGACTGTACCTGCTATTTTTTCATCCGCTATTTCTTTTGCTAGGTTTGGACCACTCAAAACACCAATAGTATTTTTGAGTTTTGATGAAATAATTTCAGATAATGGTCTAAATGGATCATCAAGAATACCTTTTGTACATGAAACTAAATATGGTTTTTCATCTATATAATCAGAAACTCTAATTACAATTTGCTCGAACACAATACTTGGTGTCGCAATAAAAATTATAGATTTATTATTTAAAACTTCTTTTAAGTTATCAGATGCAATTATATTTTTAGATAATTTCAATTCAGGATGATATATGGTGTTAGCTCCCTCCGAATTTATTCTTAAAGCTTGTTCTGAGTCCCTTACCCACAATGAAACATTATATCCATTTGATGCTGCTAAGTTTGCTAGAACCGTCCCGAAACTTCCCCCTCCGAGGACTGCAACACTTTGAGAATTTTCCATGACTTATAGAGTTGTTGCTCTAAATATTTGTACTATGGCTATGGCCATAATTACCACTGTGTTAAATACACTCAGATTATGTAACCATTTAAAAAGGTTATCCCAGCCTCTATCTCTAGCACTATTTGTGAGTGGGATAATTATGTATCCAAAAAAAGAGAAAAATACAGCCACAATTGCTATATAAACATCGAATATTTCAAAAAATAAATAGGATATCAATAAAGCAAGTAAAGTAATTAATAGAAGTAATAAATAGTAGCGAGGAAAAATTTTTCTTAAGAATTTAGATGCATTTTGGTCATCCAGTACCTTAAATACCACTGGAGCTGTAAGAAGCACTTGTGCAAAAATGATTCCGAGTACTAGGGAGTAGCAAAGTATTAAAAGACTTATAATTAAAGTATCCATATTAAATTCAGTGGCGGTCCGACGGGGAATCGAACCCCGAACGCCGCCGTGACAGGGCGGAATTATAACCGTTTAACTACCGGACCACATAAAGGTTGCATCTTATATGTTATTAATAAAAGTTCAACCTAAATGGTGGGTGATGACAGGTTCGAACTGCCGACCCTCTCGGTGTAAACGAGATGCTCTACCAAACTGAGCTAATCACCCTAACCTTCTTAATTAACAATTAAGGGTGCTAATAATACTATTATTAGAAAAAAAATAACATTATTTGTTAGGTTTGTTTTTGTTGATTTCCAGATAGATTGATTCTAGCTAAATAGATGCCAAAAAGTGCAACCAGTACAAATATTATTTGTGTAATATTTAAAATTTCTCCAAATATAAATGCAGCTAAAATAGTTGCTGTAATGGGTTGCATTAAAAGTCCTACAGATCCTTCTGAGGCAGAAATTTTTCCAATTCCATGAGTAATTAAATATTGACCTCCAAATTGACATAAAACTGCAAGTAATAATAAGTTTATCCATTCAAATGAAGTTGTCGGTATCATATTTCCACCTTGAATAAGCATTGGGATTATAGAAAATAAACAACAAAATAATGTTGTGTAAAAAATTATATTTAGGGAATTTTCTTTACCTAATTTTGCAATTATTAATAGATACACTCCATAAAAAAAAGCCGCAATTAAACAGAGTATGTCACCAATAACTCTCCCAGTAGCATAATTATTTGAAAAATAAATTAATCCCAATATTCCAATATAAGTAATCAGGAAAGATACGACAAAACTCCTTGATAGTTTTTCTCTAAAAAATATATAACCAAGTATGGCCACAAAGACAGGAGAAGAATTAACTATTATAGTTGCATTAGATACAGATGTTATATTCATGCTGTAATGCCATAGAGTTAAATCAGTTGTAAATGCTAAAGATGCCAATGCAGCAAAAAAAATTGTTTTACTATCATTTACAGTGAACTTAAATTTTTTATTTAATCTAAAGTTTAATAAGAATAAAAAGGGTATGGCTAGCAACATCCTATAAAAGCTAATTGCTGATGAAGACAACATGCTCCACTTAACAAAAATTGGTGCAAAGCCAATTAGTACGGCTCCAAGTGTGAGGATAAGAAAGTGATTTGTTCGCTGAAAATTAGTTTTCATAAAGTTATACTTTCAATATGACTAGTAACATTGTAGTGCAGAATGATGAAATTATCTCAGTAGGCGAACTAAATAAATCCGCAAAATATATATTAGAAAATAACTTCAACAATGTATCCGTTGTTGGTGAAATATCAAACCTTTCAAGACCTAGTTCAGGGCATATCTACTTCACATTAAAGGATGAGGAAGGTGCAATAAGATGTGCAATGTTCAAAAATCAAAACATGAAATTAAATTTTTTACCTGAAAATGGAGATCAGTGTGTGCTCAAGGGTCAAGTAAGTATTTATGCTCCGCGAGGTGACTATCAATTAATAGTAAAAGCTATTGAGCCTGCAGGTGCAGGAAATCTAATGCAGCAATTTGAAAAGCTAAAGAATAAATTAGAAAACGAGGGATTATTTAGTTTAGATAATAAAATAGATATACCTCAATCACCTAATCACATTGGGATTGTAACCTCATCATCGACTGCTGCATTTCAAGATATTATTTCAACTGTTAAAAGAAGAGCACCAAACTCTAAAATTTCATTAAGTGATGCCGTAGTTCAGGGCGACAATGCCCACGTCAGTATAATAAATGCACTTAATAGAATAATTTTGCACAACGAGAAAAATTCTAATAACAAAATTGATGTTGTCATTCTTGCTAGAGGTGGAGGTTCAATAGAAGATCTTTGGTGCTTTAATAATGAGGATTTAGCTCGAGAAATTTTTTCATATCCAATTCCAACCATATCTGGAGTTGGTCATGAAATTGATTTTACTATTTGTGATTTTGTTTGCGATATACGAGTTCCTACTCCCACTGCATCAGCAGAGCTTGTAACTGAATTTAATTTTAAGCTTCTAGACAAACTAGAAGAATTTAAATCAAAAATAAATAAAAATATAAGAACTTTTATAGAACGCTTAAAACGAAATCTAGATTTTAATCGATCAAGGTTAAAAGATCCTTTGTCGCTATTAAGAGAGAAAAATCAATATTTAGACAATCTAGATCTAAGAATACAAAAACAACAAAAATCAATCATTAATGATAAAAAGAATCAAATTGAAAAAATTAATTCTCAGATTAGTTTTAACAATCCAATAAGAAAATTAGATCTTATTAAAAATAAATTAATTCAAATTAACGAAAGACTTCATAGAAATATCAACGAAAAGATAATGCTAAATAAAAATTTGGTTGATAAATTGTTTAAAAATATAGAAATACTAAGTCCACTATCAATATTAGATAGAGGATATGCGATCGTTACTAATAAGAAAGGTAAGGCGATAAAATCTTTTTCAGATGTCAACAAAGGAGAGATTTTAAAAACTAGATTAAATAAAGGTTCACTTGATGTTGAAGTAATAAAAAATGAGAAATAAGCTTAAAAATTCTGCTCTTTGTTATATATGTTTAATTTCTTTTTTTATTGATGCGGAAAGATTTGGAGATCCTGGCGAAATAATTGCTATAAAAGCTTCAAGTAA
>CACMVA010000010.1 GCA_902617045.1 uncultured SAR86 cluster bacterium | reverse complement strand
AAGGTTGATGTAAAAAATTCATATGTAAATATCAAAAAAGGTGAGGCTTGGCTTATTGGAGTAAAAATTGATAGTCCAGCATCTTTAAAACAAGAAGATATAGATTTGACTAAATCAAGAAAACTTTTACTTCATAAAAAAGAAATTGAAAAGATAGAAAGATTAAAGGGTGAGAAAGGACTTACATGTGTTTTAACAAAAATCTACTGGAAAGATAATTTAATTAAATGTGATATTGCCATGGGCAAAGGCAAAAAGCATAGGGATCAAAGAGAGGATATCAAAAAAAGAGATTGGGAAAGAGATCAAGGAAGAATTCTTAAAAATTCAAAAAAATTCACCTAATCGAATCAAAAAAAATATTCATGTATAATGCCTTTCCTTAAGGGGGCGAATAGGGTTCGACGTTTCTACTGGACTCCGAAGCGCATGCCAAGATTGTAGTAATTCTTGTAAAACATACTACAAAAAAAATAGTTGCAAATAACGACAACTACGCTTTAGCAGCTTAATGCTAACCGATGCAAAAATTGACTGTGGTTTGAAGCATCGGCTAAACACACAGTCTAGCCAAGCTATATTGCTTGGATATAGTTTGGTAAAACTTAATCAAGCTAGCTTTTATGCCCTGCTCTTCGGGTGATAAAAGTTAAAAATAATAGAACGAGCTATGCATGTAGAAGTTAGGCTGAAGGATTGACGGACGCGGGTTCAATTCCCGCCGCCTCCACCATTTTCATAATAATTCGTATAAATATAGACATATTGTCTATAGATAATTAAACTACGCATCTAAATTATGGCTAATTCAAAACAAGCAATTAAAAGAGCAAGACAAAACTCTGACAGATATAAGCTCAGACATGCACAACGCTCTGTTGTAAGAACCGCAGTAAAAGCTGTGAGAGCCGATATTGATTCTAAAGATAAGGCAAAAGCTTCAGAATCCTTCAAAAAAGCACAAAAAATTATCGATACAGCTGCTTCAAAAAATGTAATACACAAAAATGCAGCAGCTCGTACAAAAAGTAGATTATCAAAAGCTATTAAAGAATTAAGTTAATTCGTTCTTAGTATTAACCACTTCAGTTTCTAATGACTTCAATAAGTCTTTTGTGCCCTCTCCAGTAGCAGCTGAAATAAAAAATATTTCATTAGATTTAATTTTTAAATCTTTTTCAATTTGTTCTTTGATTGACCTTAATTGTTCTTTTTGAATCAAATCAATTTTATTGCAAATAATCCATGAAACTTTTTGAGTTAGGTTATCCTTAAATGAATCTAACTCATTCTTAAGTAAAGTAATTTGTTGGACAGGTGAAAGACTCTCGGAAGAATTTAAATCAACAAAAATTAGTAAAAGCCCGGTTCTTGAAATATGTTTAAGAAACTTAATTCCTAGCCCTGCACCTTCAGAAGCCCCTTTTATTAAACCAGGAATATCAGCAATAACGTAACTTGATTCATTTCCTTTTATTGTTCCCAGATGAGGCCTCAAGGTTGTAAATGGATAGTCACCTATTTTTGGTTTAGCAGATGATACGTTATTTAAAAAAGTTGATTTACCAGCATTTGGAAAGCCAACTAAACCAACATCAGCCAAAGATTTTAACTCTAATCTAATTGATCTCTTTTCACCCTCAAATCCAGGAGTAAATTTTCTTGGTGCTTGGTTAGTACTAGATTTAAATTTTGCATTACCCAGGCCCCCATCACCGCCTTTAGCAATAATATACTCAGCGTCTTTCTTATTACAGTCAATAAGCTCTTCACCTGTGGAGTTATCGTAGACAACTGTACCTAGAGGAACCTGAATATAGAGATCATCTCCTGCGGCACCAAACTTATTTTTACCAGCACCCTTTTGACCATTTTTTGCATTAAAAATTTTTTTATTTTGAAAATCTACAAGGGTATTAACATTAGTATTTACTTTAAAAAAAATATCTCCACCTTTACCGCCATCGCCGCCATCAGGACCTCCAAATGGAATATATTTTTCTCTTCTAAAGCTTGAAGCTCCAGAACCACCATCTCCTGCCTTAATTTCGAGATAGGCCTCGTCAATAAAATTCATTTTGTTTTGTTATTGAGGAATAACGTTTGCTGTCTTTCTTTTTTTTGGGCCTTTGTAAGTAAATTGAACAATGCCAGCAGATTTAGCAAATAATGTATCATCTTTACCAATACCAACATTTAGGCCAGGATGAGTATTTGTGCCTCTTTGACGAATAAGAATTTCGCCAGCTTTGACCAACTGGCCACCAAATCTTTTTACACCAAGCCTTTTTGAGTTGGAATCTCTTCCGTTCTTGCTTGATCCACCTGCTTTTTTATGTGCCATTATTTACTCTCTAATTTAATATTCTTAATTTCAACCTGAGAATGCTTTGCTCGATGCCCTATTTTTCTCATACTGTGCTTTCTTCTTCTGAAGCGCAAAATAGAGATTTTATCAGCTTTCACAGTATCTTTTATTTCAGCAGTTACCTTTACATTATCAAGGTATGGTTGCCCAACCTCAACATTGTCACCGTCTACGTACAATAAAACATTATCAAAAGTAATCTTTTTACCAACCTCATCTTTTAAAAGATCAACTGATAAAATCATACCCTTTTCAACTTTATGCTGTTTACCGCCTGTTTCTATAACTGCATACATAATATAATCCTAAAAAGCTCGCAAAATATACGCTTTAATGAAGAAATTATCAATACTTAAACAGAATTTTGCATGATAAATAAGGCAATATGAAGAAAAATATCAATATTACAGAGGAATTAAAGGTTGTTGAAAAATATATAAAAAAAGACCTAAGCAAGGAAAAAACTATTTCAGGCTTATACAAATATATTTTCAGATCAAGTGGTAAAAAGATGCGAGCAAGATTAAGTCTTATTGCTTCATCTGTTAAAAATCACAAAGACAGATTTAAACTTGCGTCTGTAATAGAGCTTCTTCATACAGCAACACTCGTTCATGATGATGTCGTTGATAATTCTTCAGTCAGACGAGGAGTCAAATCTGTAAATAATGTTTGGACAAATTCGCATGGAGTTTTAATTGGGGACTATATTTACTCAAAAGCATTTATTCTTATGGTTGAAATTGGAAATAAGAATATTCTTGAAGAGCTTGCCAATGCAACAAATGACATTTCTCAAGGAGAATTAATTCAACTAGATGCAGTTAGGAACATAAAAATATCTTTAAATAAGCTAAAAAAAATTAGCTACTTCAAAACAGGCAGGCTTTTTGAAGCTGCAGCTAGGACAGGAGCAATACTTTCATCCTCAAATAGGAATTATATAAATAACGTAAGTGAGTGTGCTAAGAATCTAGGAATATTATTTCAAATCCGTGATGATATGCTTGATTATTCTTCAGATCTAGAAATTGGAAAACCATCATATCAAGATCTTAGGGAAGGCAAAGTCACTTATCCTTTTTTTTATGCATACAAAAATGGTAACACTAGAAATAAAAAGAATTTATTTGAGCTTCTTGGAAAAAATAACTTAAATCAATCAAAGGCAAAAACTCTTATTCAAAATTTGAATGGAATTCAAAAAACTCAGCAACTCGCTGAAAAATATCATGTCAAAACAGTTGACTGTGCTAATAAGATAAATGACCTATTTGTTAGAAAAGAAATGATAGAATTAGCCGATATAGCACTAAAAAGAGATAAATAATGTTTAATCCTAAAAGCTCCTATAACAAAGAAGAACTAATTGCATGTTCAAATGGAGAATTATTTACAAAAGAAGGTGATGGTCGATTACCCTCAGACCTGATGTTAATGTTCGATGAAATAGTTAATATTGATGATTTTTCAGGAAATTATAACAAAGGCTCAATTGAAGCTGTGCTAAACGTAAACCCTGATTTGTGGTTTTTTAAGTATCATTTTAAGGAAGATCCTGTCATGCCAGGATGTCTAGGTCTTGACGCTATGTGGCAACTTCTAGGATTTTACTTGCTATGGACTGGCTTACCAGGAATTGGAAGAGCTCTGGGAGCTGAAAATGTAAAGTTCTTTGGGCAAGTTCTTCCAAAAGCAAAAAAAGTTGTATATAAATTAGATATTAAAAGAGTTATTAATAGAGGTGCAATAGTTGGTTTAGCAGATGGCGAAATGTTTGTTGATAATAAAAAAATCTATAGCGCTGAAAAATTAAAAGTTGGTTTATTTAAGGATCCAAGTAATTTCTAATGAGAAACGTAGTCATAACAGGAGTAGGTATTAAATCTTGTATAGGTAATGACTATGCCGAAGTACTTGCTAATCTTCAGAATGCTAAATCAGGAATTGTGTTTAATGAAAAATATTCAGAGATGGGATTTAGAAGTTGTGTCTCTGGATCTGTCAATATTGATCTTTCAGAACATATTGATAGGAAATTATTAAGATTCATGGGTGAATCTGCCGGATATGCTTACTTGGCAACTAAGGATGCCCTTAAAATGGCTGGAATTGATGAAAGTCATCTAGACTCGCCAAAAATTGGTATTGTTGCAGGATCTGGAGGTGCTTCTACTAGAGTTATGTTAGAGAGTGGTGATATTGCTAGAGAGAAAGGCCCAAAAAGAATTGGACCTTATGGTGTTACAAAAAGCATGTCTAGTTCTATATCTGCAATCATAGCAACTGCACTCAAATTAAAGGGAATAAATTATTCAATTTCTTCAGCATGTGCAACCAGTGCTCATTGCATAGGTCATGCTGCAGATTTAATTAAAAGCGGCCAACAAGATGTCGTCATAGCTGGTGGAAGTGATGACGAGCATTGGAGCTCATCTTGCTTATTTGATGCTATGGGGGCTCTTTCATCTAACTTCAATTCAACTCCAACGATTGCATCAAGACCATACGATTCAAATAGAGATGGATTTGTTATTTCAGGTGGAGCTGGAATGATAATTTTAGAAGATGAGGAGCATGCAAAGAAAAGAGGCGCAAATATTCTAGCTATGCTTTCTGGTTATTTTGCAAATTCTGATGGCTATGACATGGTAGCTCCTTCTGGTGAAGGTGCATCTCGATGTATGCAAGGAGCAATTGATAATTCAAAAATAAAAATCGATTACATTAATACTCATGGTACAAGTACTCCCGTTGGAGATGTGGCAGAAATAAATGCAATCAAGACTCTTTTTAATTCTGAAACACCAATGATAAGTTCAACTAAATCAATGACAGGACACTCACTTGGAGCTACAGGTGCTCATGAGGCCATATACTCAATTATGATGATTAATGAAAACTTTATTGCGCCATCTATAAACATTGAATCATTATGTGATGATGCTGAAGGCCTTGATATAGTTACCGAAACAAGGAATATATCAATTAATAATGTTCTTAGTAATTCGTTTGGCTTTGGTGGAACCAATGCAAGCCTAGTAATTAGTAGGTATTAATAAAGATTTAGTAATGCGTCTTTTGTATACGGAATAACATCGTTAACTCTGCCTTCCTTCATCTTTAAAACCCATTCATGATCAGATAACAATGCTCTGCCAACTGCTATAAGATCATATTTGTCATTCGTAATATCATCTATTGCTTTATCAATACTTGTTGGTGTTGCTGGTGCAGTCATATCAATAAAATCTGAATCCAGTCCCACGCTGCCAACACCAATCGTTGGGATCTTTGCTATTTTCTTAGTCCAATAGGCTAGGTTTTCCTTTGAGCCTTCAAATTCGCTTTCCCAGAACCTTCTCATGCTTGAATGTAAATAATCCAAACCCGATTCTACAGGTGAAGTAAGAATCGTTTTAAGTTCTTCAGGATTAGATGCAAGTTTAGCTTCAAAGTCATGTTGCTTCCATTGAGAAAATCTTAAGCCAACAATAAAATTTTCACTGACATTCTCTCTAACAGATTTAATAATATCTGAAACAAATTGTGAGCGATTTTCTATTGAGCCTCCATATTCATCTTCACGAATATTTGTACCGCTCCAAAAAAAATTATCTATCAAGTAACCATGAGCTCCATGTATCTCAACTCCATCAAATCCAATCTCTTCACATATCTTTGCATCTGATGCGTAAGCATCAATTGTTTCTTTGATATCATTTACAGTCATCTCATGAGCTACTTTTTTACCAGGTTTTACAAGTCCAGAGGCTGTATGACCAGGTACTTCAGGATTTGGTTGCATGCCTAGCTTTCTAAAACCACCACAATGCCATAATTGTGCAATAACTGCCCCATTGTTATTTTTAATTCCCTCTACGACCTTCTTCCACGCTTCTTTAGCCTCATTACTATCTAATCTAGGAACATTTGGATATGCACTTGAAGCCTTATGACTTACTTCAATTCCCTCTGTAATAATCAACCCAACTTCTGCTTTTGCTCGCCTAGAATAATATGCAACCACCTCTTGCGTGGGAATCCCTCCAGGAGACTGATTTCTAGTCATAGGCGCCATTACAATTCTATTTCTAAGAGAAATATTTTTAAGTTTGTAATTTTCAAAGATCATATTTATTTTTTATCAAACTTTGATTTTCTCCATGGGAAGTCTTTTGGTAAATCAGAAGAAATCTTATTCTTAAAGTCTGGTTGTCTTTTCTCTAAAAATGACATTACTCCCTCTTTTGCATCATCCGAAGCTCCTCTTGAATCAATTAACTTACTTTCAATAATATGTGCATTTTCAGGACTATCATCTGCCGATAATGACCAAAGCATGTGTCGCGTCATTGCAACTGACACAGGGGCACTTGAATCAAAGAATAAATTAGATATTTCAATGGCTTTATTCAGTAATTTATCTTCATCAACTAAATAATTTACTAATCCAATTTTTGAAGCTTTTTGAGCATCTATAATCTCGCCCGAATAACACAGTTCAAGGGCATTTTGAATTCCCACAATTTTAGGCAAAAACCAGCTAGCACAACCATCAGGAACAATACCTCTCTTAGCAAAAACAAAACCAAATCTTGAATTAGTTGTAGCAATTCTTACATCTGCTGGCAATTGCATTGTTGCCCCAACACCCACAGCGTCTCCATTACATGCTGCAATCACAGGCTTTAAAGAATTATAAATTTTTAGATTTAATATACCTCCAGCATCTCTCCTATAATCTGATTCAAATTGTCCTTTAGTATCAAATTCTTTATCAAAAGTTTTCTCTCCAAAGGATAAGTCTGCTCCTGCACAAAAAGCTCTGCCAGAACCAGTGATTACAAGCGATTTGATATTGTCATTATTATTAATAAGATCGATTGCATCGAGCATGTCATCAAACATCTGCATATTAAAAGCATTTAACTTTTCTGGTCTATTAAGTTTTAATATTGCAACTGAATCAACTTCGTCAAGAAGGATAGTTTTATATTCTTTCAACAAAATTTAATACTAGAATGGAATATCGTCATCTGTAAGGCCTTCTCCACTATCATCTTCGGGGAAAGGTGTATCAGAAGAGCTTTCCATTTGATTTGAGTTATCAGATGAGCCTCTTGAGCCAAGCATTGTAAGTTGATTGCCTAAAACTTCAGTTGTGTATCTATCATTACCATCTTTATCTTGCCATTTTCTTGTTTGAATTTTTCCTTCAACATAGACACTCGAACCTTTGTCTAAATACTTCTCAGCGATCTCAGCCAAATTACCAAAAAATACAACTCTATGCCATTCAGTCTTGTCTCTATTTTCACCACTTTCTTTATCCTTCCATGATTCAGTGGTTGCTATAGAAAGATTTGCTACAGCTGTTTGTGTAGCTGTATATCTCATTTCAGGCTTTTGTCCTAAATTACCAACTAAAATTACTTTATTTACTCCTCTGCTCATAATTACCTCTTATAATATGTAAAAGTTTAACCTAATTTAATTTTTTCATCACGGAATTTTTAATTCAATGGATAGTATTTTTATAAAAGGTGCGAGAACACATAATCTAAAGAATATTAATCTCGAAATACCTAGAAATAAAATCATAGTCATAACAGGACTTTCTGGTTCAGGTAAGTCTTCTCTTGCTTTTGATACCTTATACGCTGAAGGTCAAAGACGATATGTAGAATCATTATCAACTTATGCTAGAAGATTTTTATCTATGATGGAAAAGCCTGATGTTGATCAGATTGAAGGCCTCTCACCAGCTATATCAATAGAACAAAAGGCCACATCTCATAATCCAAGATCAACAGTCGGTACGGTTACTGAAATATATGATTACCTTAGACTTTTATACTCAAGAATTGGCACCCCAAAATGTCCAGATCATGATGAGGAACTAAGTGCAAAAACTGTATCAGAAATCTGTGATGAGATTCTTAAGCTAAAAGAAGGCACAAAAATAATGATAATGTCGCCTATCATTAGAGATAAAAAAGGTGAACATTTAGCAATATATGAGGATCTTCGTAAAAGCGGCTACGTCAGAGTTAAGGTCAATGATGTAGTATATCCTATCGAAGAGTTTCCCAGCCTAGAAAAAAATAAAAAGCATAATATCTCGGCTGTTATAGATAGATTAGTCATTAAGCCTGGGAATGACATTAGATCACGCATATCTGAATCTATAGAAACATCTTTGATATTATCTGAAGGATTGATTGAGGTCGAAGAAATCGATTCAAATTATGTTCATTTATATTCATCTAATTTTTCTTGTTCACAATGTGGATACTCAATTCCTGAGCTTGAGCCAAGAATATTTTCTTTTAATAATCCTCATGGAGCATGTCCCCGATGTGATGGCCTGGGTGTGATTCAATTTTTTAGTGAGAAGAAGTTAATTCAAGATGATGAAGTCTCGATTGCAAACGGTGCTATTAAAGGCTGGACAAGGAGGAATAGATTTTATTATTACCAGCTTAGATGTTTGAGCAATCATTTTGATTTTTCACTAACTACCAAATGGAAAGATTATCCACAAAAAATTAAAGATATTATTTTATGGGGCACTAAAGAAAAAATTGATTTCTCTCATAGGTTTAGAAGTGGGAGCAGGATTATAAGAAAGCATAGGTTTGAAGGCATTTTACCCTCTACAGAACGAAGATTTAAAGAAACAGATTCTGAGTACATACGAGAGGAGCTATCAAAGTTAACCTCAGAGAGCATTTGTGATGAATGCGATGGATCTAGATTGAATACATATGCCCGTAATGTTTTTATAAATAATACTCAAATTCACAATATTACTTCGATGAAAATTAGTGATTGTTTAGACTTCATCAAAAATATGAAGTTAGAGGGTTCAAAAGAAAAAATTGCAGAAAAGATAGTGAAAGAAATCACAGATAGATTAACTTTTCTAAAAGATGTTGGACTTAGCTATCTTACACTTGATAGAAGTGCTGAAACATTATCAGGCGGTGAGGCTCAACGAATTAGATTAGCAAGTCAAATTGGTTCTGGTCTTGTGGGAGTAACATATGTCCTAGATGAACCATCAATAGGTCTTCATCAAAGAGATAACACAAAACTAATTAGAACATTAAATAATCTTAAAGAACTTGGAAATACTGTGATTGTTGTTGAGCATGATGAGGAGGCAATCAGATCTGCTGATCATATAATTGATATTGGTCCTGGAGCTGGTAAGCATGGTGGTGAAATATGTGCCCAAGGAAATATCGATGCTATTTTAAAGAATAAAAATTCTATAACTGCAAAATATTTATCAGGTAAAAGGAAAATCAAAGTACCTAAAAAAAGATTAAAAATAAAAAACGAAAAAATAAAAATAATTGAGGCTTTCGAGAATAATTTAAAAAAGGTTTCTGTCGATATTCCAGTAGGCCTATTTACGTGTATTACAGGAGTATCAGGATCTGGAAAATCTTCACTTATAAACCAGACTCTTCTGCCAATAAGTTCGTTTATTCTTAATAAATCAAAGCTTTCAAAAGAAATAAATTGTGAAAAAATTGAGGGGCTAGAATATCTTGATAAGGTAATAAATATTGACCAATCTCCTATTGGAAGAACACCAAGATCTAATCCTGCAACTTATACAGGGCTTTTTTCGCACATCAGAGATCTTTTATCACAAACAGTAGAAGCTCGTTCAAGAGGATATAAGCCTGGTAGGTTTAGTTTTAATGTTAAAGGAGGAAGGTGTGAGGCATGTCAAGGCGATGGCATGATTAAGGTTGAAATGCATTTCCTTGCTGATGTTTATGTTAAATGTGATGTTTGTGATGGAAAGAGATATAACGAACAAACACTAGAAATAAAATACAAAGATAAAAATATTAGTGATATTTTAGATATGACCGTTGAAGATGCTTTGAATTTTTTTGATGCGCATCCAGCAATAAAGAAAAAGTTACTGACGCTCAATGACGTTGGTCTTGGATACATTACACTTGGTCAATCTGCTTTGACACTATCAGGAGGTGAGGCTCAAAGAATTAAACTTGCAAAAGAATTGTCAAAAAGAAGCACTGGTAAAACACTTTTCGTGTTGGATGAACCTACAACTGGATTACATTTTGCAGACATAGAACTTCTATTAGAGGTTCTTGGTCGATTAAAAGAACAAGGTAATACTGTAGTTGTGATTGAGCATAATCTTGATGTTGTTAAAACAGCAGACTGGATTATTGATCTTGGTCCAGAAGGAGGTTCTGATGGGGGTGAAATTGTTGCTGAAGGAACACCTGAGGATGTTGCTAAAGTCAAAAAGTCTTTTACTGGTAAGTTTTTAAAAGATGTTTTGAGTTAAGCTGCTGTTTCCTCTTCCTTCAACTCTGGCTCAGTAGACTCTATTTCCTCTTCAAGTTTTCTGTCCACAAGTTCGATATATGCCATATCAGCTTTATCTCCTGGCCTGAATCCAGCTTTTATTATGCGAGTGTAACCACCTTTACGATCTTTTGAGTTTACTGAAACTTCAGTAAAAAGCTTTGCAACAGCAGAATCAGATCTAAGTTTATTAAATACATGTCGTCTATTTGCAACTGTATCATTTTTGCCAATAGTTATTAGTGGCTCTATAAACCTTCTCAGCTCTTTTGCTTTTGGAAGAGTTGTCTTAATAATATCCCTCTCAATCAAAGCAATAGCAAGATTCTTGAATAAGGCTTTTCTGTGAGCTGAGTTTCTATTTAATTTTCTTCCAGATTTCTTATGTCTCATTTTTTTATCCTACTGGAGGCCAGTTTTCAACATTCATACCTAGCGATAAATCTTTAGAAGCTAAAACATCTTTAATTTCATTTAAAGATTTCTTACCTAGATTTGGAGTTTTTAATAAATCAAACTCAGATCTATGAATTAGGTCGCCTATAAGAAAAATACTCTCTGCTTTGAGACAATTAGTAGATCTTACTGTTAGCTCAAGCTCTTCAATCGATCTTAATAAGATTGGATCAAAGTCATTTTGATCTTTTTTAGCCTCTTGTTCAGCTATTGCATCTAGATCAACAAACGCACCAAGCTGCTGTTGCAGAATTGTTGCAGAGTGCTCTATTGCCATCTTTGGATCTAATGTGCCGTCAGTTTCAAGCTCTAGAACTAATTTATCTAAGTCAGTTCTTTTTCCAGATCTTGCGTTATCAACTGTGTAAGAAACTCTTCTAACAGGGCTATATGATGCGTCTACTTTAAGAGCTCCAACTACCCTATCTTCGTCTTCTCTCAAGTCAGCTGGCTCATAACCTCTTCCATTTCTAACAGTTAAAGTCATTTTGAGATTAACCTTATCAACAATAGTTGCGATATGAAAATCTTGATTAACAAGCTCTACATTTCCAGGAACATCAAAGGATGAAGCTAATACATCACAAGGACCTTTTACATCTAATGTTACTTCAGCCGAGTCTCCTTCAATTAGATTTATTGGCATATCTTTAATATTTAATAGAATATCTATTACATCCTCTCTTACTCCTTCAATGGTGCTATATTCATGAGATATTCCATCGATTGCGACATCTGTCACAGCAGCACCAGGCATTGAGGAAAGTAATATTCTTCTTAGAGCATTTCCAAGTGTATGTCCAAAACCTCTTTCCAATGGCTCAAGTGTTACCTTTGACAATGTTGGTGAGACATCATCAACCTGAATTTCGGTTGGTACTAATAGATCTATTACTGATGTTTGCATAATTTTCTCCGCCTTTATACTTTTATTTTGAGTAAAGCTCAACAATAAGATTTTCGTTAATTTCTGTACTTAGGTCAGTCCTATCAGGAACTGATTTAAATACCCCTTTAAAATTTTTTTCATCTACCTCTAACCAGTCACATTCTTCTCTTGTAGCAGCAATCTTCAGAGCTGCTGCAATTCTTAAGTGACCTCTTTTTGATTCTCTAACTTCAATTTCATCTCCAGGTTGAACCTGATATGAAGGTATGTTCACAACCTTTCCATTAACCATAAATGCTTTGTGAGATACCATTTGACGAGCTTCAGCTCTTGTTGAACCAAAACCCATTCTATAAACAACATTGTCTAATCTTTTTTCTAAAAGAGATAAAAGATTTTCCCCAGTATTTCCTTTTGAGGAAGCAGCCTTTTTATAATAATTTCTGAATTGTTTTTCTAAAATTCCATACATTCTTCTAACTTTCTGCTTTTCTCTTAATTGGAGCCCATAATCTGACAACCTTCCCCTTCTAGCTCCATGAACGCCAGGAAGTGTATCCATGTTGCACTTAGATTCAATTGCTCTAACTCCACTTTTTAATAAAAGGTCTGTGCCTTCTCTTCGCGAAAGTCTTAGTGATGGTCCTCTATATCTAGCCATTTATTTCTCCGTTATACTCTTCTTTTTTTAGATGGTCTGCATCCATTATGAGGAAGTGGTGTTACATCAGTTATGCTTTTTATTTTTAAACCACATGCATTAAGTGATCTAATAGCAGACTCCCTTCCACCACCTGGTCCTTTTACTTTCACATCAAGATTTATCATTCCAAACTCTTTAGCCGCATTGCCAGCTTTATCAGCAGCAATCTGAGCTGCAAACGGAGTACTCTTTCTTGAACCCTTAAAACCTGATCCTCCTGAAGTTGCCCAACAAATTGTGTTACCTTGTTTATCAGTAATAGTAACAATAGTATTGTTAAAGGAGGAATGAATGTGAGCCACTCCGTCAGTCACAACCTTTTTATTCTTTTTTCCTTTCGCTGCCATAATTATCCTCTCATTGGTTTTTTAGGACCTTTTCTAGTTCTTGCATTATTTTTTGTATTTTGTCCTCTAGTAGGAAGCTTTCTTCTATGTCTAATACCTCTGTAACTTGCTAAATCTTGTAATCTCTTAATATTAGTACTTATATTTCTTCTAAGATCTCCCTCAACAACATAATTACCAATTGCATTTCTTATGTTTTCAATTTCTTCTTCACTTAGGTCTGAAATTTTTCTTGTGTAATCTATCTTAAGATCAGCACAAATGTTTTGAGCTGTTTTTCTGCCTATTCCAAAGATATGAGTAAGAGAAATTTCAATATGTTTATTCTCTGGTACATTAACTCCTGCGATCCTAGCCATAATTATCCTTGCCTCTGTTTATGTTTTTGATCTGTCTTGCAAATTACATATAGAACACCATTTCTCCTTACAATTTTGCAATTTCGACAAATTTTCTTTACTGATGCTTTTACTTTCATATTACCTTCTATAATTTTTTAAATTTGCTTTTTTCATTAATGAAGCATACTGGGAGGACATCATGTGAGACTGAACTTGTGACATAAAATCCATAAGCACTACAACAATAATCAAAACCGAAGTGCCCCCAATAGATATTGTTGGTGATATTCCAGCAAAATTAATTAGAGCAAGCGGAAGTAAGCAAATTAATGTTAAATAGATAGCTCCAAAAACAGTCAATCTTGCTAAAACTGAATCAATGTAGCTTGCTGTTTGTTCACCTGGCCTAATCCCAGCTATGTAAGCACCTGAACGCTTTAAGTTATCTGACACGTCTTTAGTATTAAACGTAAGAGCTAACCAAATGAAACAAAAGCTAATTATTAAGCCTGCGAACACTAATATATAAAGTGGTTGACCTGGATTAAGAGCTAATGAAAAACTTTGCAAAAAACTTAAGGATTCGTATTCTCCAAACCATGTAGATAAAGACGCAGGGAAAAGTAAAAAAGTACTTGCGAAAATTGCAGGTATAACACCAGCCATGTTGACTTTAAATGGTAAATGACTTGCTTGAGCTTGCATCAGTCTTCTTCCTTGTTGTCTTTGTGCATAGTTAACGGTTATTCTTCTTTGACCCCTCTCAATAAATACAACTACTGCAATAACTGCCATTGACAACAAGCCTATGCCAATTAATAGAAGTATACTCAAGTCACCTTGTCTTGATTGTTCTAGAGCTTGTCCAATAGCCCCAGGTATTCCAGTTAAAATGCTAGTAGCAATAATTATAGAAATTCCATTTCCTATACCTCTCTCAGAGACTTGCTCACCTAACCACATTAAAAACATAGTTCCTGCAACAACTGAGAAAACTGCAGAAACAAAAAATGCTGTTCCTGGAACATATGCAAGACCACTTGCTGAAAGAGTGACTGCTAGTGCAGATGCCTGAATTAAAGCTAAGACGGCTGTGCCATATCTTGTATATTGGGTAATTTTATTTCTGCCGGCCTGTCCATCTTTTTTAAGCTCAATCAAATATGGAATTGAATTTGAAAAAAGTTGCATAATAATTGCAGAAGAAATGTAGGGGACTACGTTTAGTGCAAATATACTCATTCTCTCTAAGGCACCACCTGAGAACAAATTAAACATTTCAATTATTGTTCCTTGATTTTGCTGAAAAAGTGAAGCCAATCTGTCTGGATCAATTCCTGGTATTGGTATATGCGATCCAATTCTATATACAAGAATAGCAAAGAAAACAAATCGTAATCTTTTCCAAAGATCGCTCATGTTACCTTGATCAGCCATTTTTAATCATTATCCTCACTATTTGATTTATCTTTTGTGTCTTTATTATTTTTCTTTTCCAAATCAACTACTTTTCCACCTGCATTTTCAATAGCTTGTTTAGCGCCTTTAGTAAGAGAAATTCCTTCAACAGTAATTTTCGAATCAACTTCTGTGTTACCAAATATTTTTACTTTTTTAACAGACTTAGTTATTAATTTTTTTTCCTTTAGAGTCTCTAGGTTCACAACCTTCATTCCGTTTATATTTTTGATATTAACTTCTTTGAAATTGTTATTAACTCTAGAAGAGAATCCAAACTTTGGGAGTCTCATCTGAAGTGGCATTTGTCCACCCTCAAACCCTTGTCTAATATTGCCGCCTGATCTTGATTTTTGACCTTTATGACCTCTTCCGGCAGTTTTTCCAGTACCAGAACCAATTCCTCTTCCAACTCTTTTTCTATTTTTAGAAGTACCAATGCTTGAAAGCGAATTCAAGGTCATTGTTGTTTTTGTTTCTTTAGTCATTTTAATCTTCCGTTATTTCTAACATATCTGAAATTTTATTAATCATCCCTCTATTACTTGGGGTATCTAAAACTGTTACAGTTTGATTAAGTTTTTTAAATCCTAAACCTTTGATGCAAAGTTTATGGTTCTCCATTCTTCCAATACCACTTTTAACTAATTTAATACTGATTGTCTTATCTTTACTCATGATATTTCTTCAACTTTTTTACCCCTTCGAGCTGCTACAGTCTCGGGGGATTCCATTGCACTTAAAGCATTAATAGTCGCTCTGACAACATTCACAGGATTTGTAGATCCGTAACATTTAGCCAAAACATTTTGAACGCCTGCTAATTCAAGAACAGCTCTCATAGCTCCTCCAGCAATAATTCCAGTACCTTCAGAAGCAGGTTGCATGTATACGTTAGCTGATCCATGTTTTGCTTTTATTGGATACCATAATGTTGTGTTATTTAATTCAACCTCAACCATGCTTCTTCTGGCATTTTCCATTGCTTTTTGAATTGCAATTGGAACTTCTTTAGCTTTGCCTCTTCCAAAACCAACTCTTCCGTTACCATCTCCAACTACGGTTAGCGCTGTAAATCCAAAAATTCTTCCACCTTTAACAACTTTAGCAACTCTATTAACTTGAACTAACTTTTCTTCAAGAGCGTCCACTTGCTGAGTGTTCATTGCATTTTCTTGATTCATAAATTAAAACTCCAATCCTGCTTCTCTTGCAGAGTCCGCTAATGCTTTGATGCGACCATGATATTTATAACCTGATCTATCAAAAACAACTTTTTTAATTCCACTTTCTAGCGCTCTTTCAGCTACTTTTTTACCAACTGCAACTGCTGCATCAAGATTATTAGATTTAGCATCTATATCTTTCTCCGCAGTGGAAGCTGAAACAATTACTTTAGATCCAAGATTATCAAACACTTGTGCATAAAAATGTCTTGAAGACCTGAACACAGTTAATCTGGGAGACTCTTGAACTTTTATGTTAGCTCTAGTTTTCTTTGCTCTTCTTAATCTTGATGTATTTTTAATATTCATTACGCAGCTCCTGCACCAGCAGCTTTCTTAGCTTCTTTTCTCTTAACCTGTTCATCAGCATATCTAACGCCCTTGCCCTTATATGGTTCTGGGGGTCTAAATGCTCTTATTTCTGCGGCAGCTTGGCCCAAAATTTGTTTATTGTGGCTTTTTAATACAACCTCTGTTTGAGACGGAGTCTCAACATCTACTTCTTCTGGCAGTTGATATTTTATAGGATGAGAAAAACCTAGAGTTAATTCTAATAATTTACCTGAAGCCTTTGCTCTGTAACCAACACCTTTAAGTTCTAACTTCTTTTCAAATCCTTCTGAGACACCAATAATCATATTATTTACAAGGGATCTAGTTGTTCCGGCTAAAGCTACAGATTGTTGATTAGCTTCGTCATATTTAACATTGATAACATTTTCCTGCACCTCAATAGATACGGATTCAGGTAAAGAAAATTCAAGTTCTCCTTTGCTTCCTTTGACCTTAACAATATTCTCATTCATGCTAAATTCAACATTGTCAGGAATATTAATTGGACTTTTTGCTACTCTTGACATTAAAAAACCTCACACAAAATTTCACCACCAACATTTTTAGCCTTGGCATCTCTGTCAGTCATTAAGCCTTGATTTGTTGATACTATAAATGAACCTAATCCACCTTTGACCGAATCTAAGTCAGAAGCACTAGAATATTTTCTTAAACTTGGCTTACTCACCCTTTTGAGTTCTTTGATAACTGGCGATTCATTAAAGTATTTAAGTCCAACCTCTATTATTGGTTTGTTATTTTCTTCAGACTTATCACAAGATTTTAGGTAGCCCTCATCAACCAAAACATTTACTAATTCAAATTTTAGTTTTGAGTATGGAATATTCACCTGATCTTTGCCTCGCATAAGACCATTTCTAATCCTTGTTAAACAATCTGATATTGGATCTTGAAAACTCATAATATTACCAACTTGATTTTACTAATCCAGGTATGTCACCTCTCATAGCAGCTTCTCTTAATTTAATTCGACTTAGGCCAAACTTTCTGTAAACAGCATGTGGCCTCCCTGTAACTTGACATCTTCTTACAACTCTTGATGGACTAGCATTCCTTGGAAGCTTCTGAAATTTAATCCTAGCTTCATACCTTTCTTCACTAGTTAAGGATTGATCATTCATCATTTTCTTTAGTGCAGCTCTCTTTTCAGCAAATCTTTCAACTGTTTTAATTCTTTTGACTTCTCTTGCTATCATTGATTTTTTTGCCATATTTTGTACCTATTGTTTAAAAGGAAAATCAAGAGCTTTAAGTAATGCCTTAGCATGCTCAGTTGATTTAGCCGAAGTATTAATGCAAACATCCATACCTCTAATGTTGTCTATATTGTCATAATTTATTTCAGGAAAAATAATCTGCTCTTTTATTCCAAAACTATAATTCCCTTGTTGATCAAAGGACTTTGGATTGAGTCCTCTAAAGTCTCTTTCCCTTGGAATCGCAATATTGATAAGCCTTTCAATGAAGTCATACATTTTATTGCCTCTTAATGTAACCTTGCATCCAAGTGGCCAGCCTTCTCTAATCTTAAAACTTGCAACAGACTGTCTAGCTTTGGTTACAACTGGTTTTTGTCCAGCAATAACAGTGAGGTTTTCTAAAGCAGATTCAAGATGTTTTTTATCATTTGCAGCTTCTCCAACTCCCATATTGATAACAACTTTGGTGAGTTTAGGAACTGCCATAATATTATCTATTCCAAGCTCTTCTTTTAAAGCTGGTCTTAGCTCGTTGTTATATTTTTCTTTTAAATTAGCCATTATTTGATTTCAACTCCATCTGACTTATAAAGTCTTATTTTTTTGCCATCTTTATTAGTAGAGTAAGAAATTTTATCTTTTGATTTACTCTTTGGATTCCATATTGCTAAATTTGATAAAGATATTGCAGCCTCTTGTTCAACTACACCACCAGTGACGCCCATTTCTGGATTTGGTTTAGTATGTTTCTTAACCATATTGATACCAGTTACTATTGCTTTATTCTTGCTTCTAACAATTTCTCTAAGAGTTCCTTTCTTACCAATATCTTTACCAGCAATTACAATTACTTCATCTCCTGATCTTAATTTTGTTGGTATTAAATTCTTGCTCATCTTATAAAACCTCAGGTGCAAGCGATAATATTTTCATATGCTTACCATCTCTTAATTCTCTTGTTACAGGTCCAAATACTCTTGTCCCAATTGGGGCTTTCTGAGCATTAATAAGAACTGCTGCATTTTCATCAAACTTTATAAGAGAGCCATCACGCCTTCTAACACCCTTTTTTGATCTAACAATAAGTGCATCAACAACTTGCCCCTTCTTAACCTTTCCAGTAGGAATTGCCTCACGAACTGCAACTTTTATGACATCGCCAATATTTGCATATCTTCTTTTTGATCCGCCTAATACCTTTATACACATAACACTTCGTGCACCGCTGTTATCCGCGATTTTTAATAGTGATTGCATTTGAATCATTATTTATCCTCCACGGTTTGGGGCATTTCATCAGATACTAATACCCAAGTTTTTGTTTTTGAAATAGGTCTGCATTCTTTTACTGAGACAATGTCTCCTATTGAAGCTGAATTGTTTTCATCATGAGCATGAACCTTGCTAGCTCTCTTAACGACTTTTCCATATAGAGGATGTTTTACTTTTCTTTCAATTTTAACTGTAATAGTCTTATCAGCTTTATTGCTGGTAACTACTCCAGTTAAAATTCTTGGATTAGTTGATTTCATTATTTTTCATCCTTCAATTTCATTTCATTAATAAGCGTCTTAATAACAGCAATTTTTTTTCTTACTTTTACTAAATCACTGACTTCATTAAGTTGGCCCGTTTTATGTTTTATCCTTAAACCAAATTGTGTTTCTCTTGCAGACATAAGCTCAGCACTCAACTGTTCAACGCTTTTTTTTCTTAAATCTGCTAATTCTTTATTCATTTATAGATCCTTCTTTATAAAATGAGTCTTAATTGGTAATTTTGCTGATGCAAGTCTAAATGCTTCTCTGGCAAGTTCTTCTTCAACTCCTGCCATTTCAAACATTATTTTTCCAGGCTGAACAAGCGCTACCCAATATTCAACGTTACCCTTACCTTTTCCCATTCTTACTTCTAAAGGTTTTTTTGTAATTGGCTTATCTGGAAAAATTCTTATCCATATATTTCCGCCTCTTTTAATATATCTAGTCATTGCTCTTCTAGCAGCTTCGATTTGTCTAGCAGTAATTCTTCCTCTGCCAGAAGCAACCAATCCAAATCTACCAAATGCAATAGTATTTCCATTTTGTGCAAGACCACGGTTGCGACCTTTATGCATCTTTCGAAATTTTGTTTGTTTTGGTTGTAGCATTTTACTTAACTAGCTCCCTGGTCATTCTTGTATGGATCTTCAGTAATTTCTCCTCTGTAAACCCAAACTTTTACACCAATAATTCCATAAGTTGTTAGAGCTTCAGCTGTTCCGTAATCTATGTCAGCCCTAAGAGTATGAAGAGGAACTCTTCCTTCTCTATACCACTCTGTTCTCGCAATTTCAGCACCATTGAGTCTTCCAGATACCTCAATCCGAACACCTTTTGCACTTTGCCTTAATGCACTTTGAACAGTTCTTTTCATTGCTCTTCTGAACATAACTCTTTTTTCAAGTTGCTGGGCCACACCTTCTGCTAAAATTTGTGCATCTAAATCTGGTTTTTTTACTTCTTTAATATTTATTTGTGATGGGCCTTTAACTATTTTTTCAACAGCTTTTTTTAGATTTTCTATTTCCTCACCACGTTTACCTATAATTATTCCTGGTCTTGCAGTGTGTATATTTACAATGAAAGTATCTGCAGTTCTTTCTAATTCAATTTTACTAATCGAAGAATTTTTTAACTTTGTATTCAAATGGTCTCTTACTTTAAGATCTTGAATTAAATTACTAGAAAAATCTTTACCTTTGGCATACCAATTAGCATTTTGTTTCTTAGAAATACCTAATCTAAATCCATTAGGGTTTACTTTTTGTCCCATTAGTTAGTTTCCTCCACCAATATGATTTCTATATGACATGTTGGTTTTATAATTCTGTCTGCTCTTCCTCTTGCCCTTGCTTTCATTCTTTTTAATCTCATTCCTTGATTAACAATTACAGATTTGACCGACAACTTATCAATATCTGAATTATTATTATTCTCAGCATTAGCAATTGCTGACTCTAATAATTTCTTCATTACTGCAGAGCCTTTTTGTTTATTAAAAACTAGAAAATCCATAGCCTCATCTACACTCTTTCCTCTAATTTGATCCGCAACAAGCGCTGCCTTTTGTGGGGATAGTCTTGTTCCTTTTAAATAAGCTCTAGTTTCCATGATTAAGCCTTCCTATCTCCAGAATGCATTTTAAAAGTTCTTGTCATTGCAAACTCGCCTAACTTATGTCCTACCATATCTTCGTTAATAAATACGGGTACATGTTGTCTACCGTTATGAACAGATATTGTTAATCCAACCATAGAAGGAATTATCATTGATCGTCTTGACCAAGTTTTAATTGGTTTTTTATCGTTATTTGCATTAGCTTCATCGACTTTCTTTGAAAGAGATAAATCTACAAAAGGTCCTTTTTTTAGTGATCTTGGCATCTTACTTCTTACCTCTTCTTCTTATAATAAGGTCATTAGTTCTTTGATTTTTTCTTGTTTTGTAGCCTTTTGTAGGAACTCCCCATGGTGTTGATGGATGTCTTCCACCAGAAGTTCTTCCTTCACCTCCACCATGTGGGTGATCTACTGGATTCATAGCAACACCTCTAACAGTTGGTCTGACACCCCTCCATCTTTTAGCACCAGCTTTTCCAAGAGACTTAAGATTATTTTCTTGATTGGAAACTGTTCCAAGTGTGGCTCTACATTCCCATAACACTTTTCTTGTTTCACCAGACTGCAATCTTAGAGTTGCGTAAATACCCTCTTTAGCAACAAGTCTTGCAGATGTTCCGGCGCTTCTTGCAATTTGAGCTCCCTTCATTGGCTTCAACTCAACACAATGGACATTTGTACCTAATGGAATATCCTTTAGCTTCATTGAATTACCAACTTTTATCTCACAATTATCTGAGGATATTACTTCATCGCCAATTTTCAATTTTGATGGAGCTATAATATATCTTCTTTCGCCATCAAGGTATTTCAATAGTGCGATATGAGCTGATCTGTTTGGGTCATATTCAATCCTCTCAACAATTGCAGGTATATCAAACTTATTACGTTTAAAATCTATAACTCTATAGTGTTGCTTATGGCCTCCGCCTTGATGCCGCACGGTAATTCTTCCGTTATTATTTCTTCCACCATTTTTAGACTTTGGTTCAATTAGAGACTTGTGAGGTTTGCCTTTATACAAATCAGACTTAACTGAGATAAGACCCCTTCTACCTGGACTAGTTGGTTTTGACTTAACAATTGCCATTAGTTAATACCCTCAAATTGAATGTCAGAATCTTCGCTTATAGAAACAAAAGCTTTTTTGTAATCTGATTTTTTATAAGCCCCAAATCTATTTCTTTTTGTTTTTCCTTTCATAATAGAAGTAGTAACATTTAAGACTTCTACTTTGAATAATTCCTCAACTGCTTGTTTTATTTCTCTTTTATTTGCTGAAAGATCAACCTTAAAAACAACTTGCTTCATTTTTTCTCCAAGCTGTGCTGTTTGCTCAGTAATTATTGGTGATTTAATTAATGTATATAGTTTTTCTTTACCCATTAATCCACTCCTCTATTTGTTTTAAAGCTTCTCCAGTTACAGCAACTTTTTGAGGTTTTAAAAGATTAATTGGATTTATTTCTCTCACAGTTATTACATCGACATTAGGTATGTTTCTAGCTGAAAGATATAAATTCATATCAAGTTCATCTGTAATAATTAAAACTTTACTAAGAGAGAATTCATTTAAAAAATTAGCAACTTCCTTGGTTTTAGGTTTCTTTAAAGTTGGTTTTTCAATGGCGACCAGTCTATTTTGTCTTACTAATTCAGAAAAAATTGACTTGATAGCAGCGCGATACATTTTTTTATTGATTTTTTTACTGAAATCTCTAGGTCTTGAGGCAAATGTTACACCTCCGCCTCTCCACAATGGACTTCTTATGGTACCCGCTCTTGCTCTGCCAGTACCCTTTTGCCTGTATGGTTTTTTACCCCCACCTCTAACTTCAGACCTATTTTTTTGTTTTGCACTGCCTTGTCGCGATGATGCCATGAAACTGACAACGGCTTGATGTATTAAGGATTCATTAAACTCCTTACTAAAGACATCATTAGATATAGAAATATCTTTATTTTTTGTATTTGATAGAAGCTCTATTTTCATGATTTCTTATTAGATGGTTTAATTTTTAGTTCTGAGCCATTGAACCCAGGAACAGCTCCCTTGATATAAATAACGTTATTTGCAACGTCCATATCAACTATCTTTAAACTTTGCACAGTTTTTTGCACATTACCCATATGACCTGACATTTTCTTTCCCTTCCAAACTCTCCCGGGAGTTTGGCATTGCCCAATAGAACCATGAGCTCTATGAGCTAGGGAGTTTCCATGAGTAGCATCTTGCATAGAAAAATTATGTCGTTTAATGACGCCGGCATAACCTTTACCTTTAGATGTTCCAGTAACATCAACATACTGACCAACCTCAAACATATCAGCTGTGAGATGAGCTCCTATTTCATAATTTTCAATATCATCAGACTTAAACTCAGCAAGGCTGCCTGGATTAATATTAATTTTCTTAAAAAATTCAGATTGTGATTTTTGTAAATTATTAGATTTTGTTGTTTTAGATACTAGAAGTGCGTTATAACCATTTTTGTCGGTAGTTTTTTTGCCGGCAACAAAATTGCCACACACAGAAACTGCAGTTACAGGAACTGATTCACCGTCTTCAAGAAAAAGACGTGACATACCAGATTTTTTTCCTATCAAGCCTATGCTCAATTTCTTC
>CACMVA010000009.1 GCA_902617045.1 uncultured SAR86 cluster bacterium | reverse complement strand
ATAAAATAGATATATTGATATTGAATCAATCACAAACCAGTAAATCCAATTTTCGATAATTTTTTTTGCAACCATATATGTTGTGATGATTGCACCAAAAGTTGTTAATGCATCTAAAAATGGAAATACTGCATTTGTATATTTCTCTAAAATATCTTTTGAAATTATTGCTAAGATTACAACTATACCTACAGCATATAAATGATTAATTTTTTTCCATTTCTTAATTCTTATTTCGTATTGTTCATTTGATAACTTATTCCATTGTTTCCAACCATAAATAGCCATTCCTACATAAAAGACTTGAAGAATCGCCTCCATTAATAGTCCGGCATCTAGCATAATATAAAAGTATAAAGATGAGCTAATTATTGCCGCATACCAGCACTTTACGTCTTCTTTTGCAGCTAAGACTAAATATAATATTGCTGTTATTACAGCAATGATTTCAAGGCTTAAATTTAACATGAAGGTTAAAAATTATATCTCAGAGATATGCCAATATTTCTAGGGTCTCCTTGTCTTCTGTATAAAGTATCAATAAAGTTTGGTGCTTCGTTACCAAAGTAAAATCCTCTCGTTGAGTAATATTTATTAAATATATTTCTTATCCAGAGATCAGCAGAAAAATCAGAATTCGAGTATCCAAATATTATGTTAGTCAATTGATAGCTTTTAGATTGATTGTCATGTGAATCTGAATAATAAAAACTACTTTTTCCGTTAATGTCTAATTTTAAATAAAGATTATTTTTAAGATTTAGATTTCCCCCAATCGAATATGAGTGCTCAGGTGCATGAGCTTGTGACCTACCTTCTAAATCAATTCTTGATTCCCAATTCTTAATTTTTGTTTTAAGAAATCCTAAATTAGCAAATAAATATAAGTCATCTCTTAGTAAATAATTTGAAGTGATTTCAATTCCATAATTCTCACCCTCAGCAGCATTTTGAGTTAAATATGAAAAAGTATTAGGATCGGTCGGGTCAACTTGTCTCGAAATCAAAACTTGTTGATCTTTTCTTTCTGAGAAAAAAATTACAAATGAATAGTTTAAATCCCTATCCTTTAAGTTTGAGCTTATGCCAAATTCATAATTAGTTAGATATTCCGGATCATAAATAAGAGATTGCCTTACTAAATTATCTGTGGCATCAAGACCCAGATTAAATCCACCTTGTTTATATCCTCTTGCTATTGAAAAATAAATATTTGAATCATTGTTGTTTTTTTTAACTAGTGAAATTTTACCTCCACTCATATTATCTGAAGGACTAAAAGATTCATTATTTGAATCTTTGTATTTTGAATCCCAATTTTCTAATCTCAAACCAAAAGCAAGTTTAGTTTTATTCGTTAAAAAATAATCAATATTTCCAAACAATGATAAATTTTCAGATTTATAATTTCTTGAAATTGAAGATTCACTAACATATGGTCCAAATGGGTCAGACGGATCTCCATAAACCCCATCATCTTTAGTAAGATTTGATTCATCTAATTCACTATAGTCAAAACCAAAGACCCACTCAAATGGATTACTTTGAGAAAAATCCTTATTTTTTGACAAAAAACGAATTTCTTGACTAAAAGTGTCTCTCTTTCTTAATGTTTCAGAAAAATAATCATAAGTATATGGAAAATGTGAGTCTGAATTACCCCAATCTGCATCATAACTGAAAACAACGTCAGTTTTTGTTGAGCTTGTTAAACTTTGGAGATCAAAATTATTAAAATTCTTTATTATTTTTATTCCAATTGAGTCCGTTATTTGTGAATCCATTCCTGGACGATCTGATAAAGTATTTAAACTTCCATCAATTGTCCAAATATCAGCTGGGTCATCCATATCAACTTTTGAAACAAGAAAATTAATATTTGTAGTTTCATCAATTTCCCAATCCAGTTTGTAACGCAAAGTAAGCTCATCTTTTTTTGATGTGTCTGATTTATTTAAGTAAATATTTTTTCTAAATCCGTCAGCATAGTCAGTTCTCATTACCAAACGATATTTCATTTTTTCATTCTTTAATGGTCCTCCAAACGCAACACCAATATTTTGAGTTCCATAATCTCCAAAAGTTAGCTCTGAAGTCCCTTCAAATTTATCTGTTGGATCTTTGGTCTTTATATAAATTAATCCTGCTAGAGCATTTGCACCTGTCCTGGATCCTTGAGGTCCACGAAATACTTCAACTTGATCAACATCAAATAAAGTTGCAATGCCTCCCTGACCAGAATAGTCGATGTCATCGATAAGAAAACCAACAGAAGAATTTGGTGTTCCCTGATAACCGGATCTTTCTCCTATACCTCGTATTTGAAAATATCTTGCTCTTGAGTCTGAAGCTGCATAATTTAAATTTGGTACAAGATATGAAAGTTGCTGAAAATGTTTTATAGCTTGTGACTTAATTTTTTCTGACTGAATAATTAAGATACTTGAATCCTCTTCAATAATAGATTTTTCTCGATATTCACCTTTTACAATTATTTCCTCGATATCTTGAGTGAAGACTGAAAATGATAACAACAAGATAAATATAAATAGAATTTTTTTTCTGATATACATATGCAATTCCTCCGCAACTATTGTGTTGATCAGGTTCAAAGAGTTTCAAAAGATCTCAGGCAAAATTGCCACCCCTTTGCATTAATTACATAATATGTCAGATTTTCAATTAAATCCAACATGATCTAAATGTAATTAAAATATTTCGTATTAACTAGATATTTCTTTTAAAGCGTAACCATAAATCTCTGAAATCTGATTTATGATTTTATCTTTTGGAGTGCCGGCTCCATGCCCCGCTCTATCTTCAATCCGAATTAATATTGGATTTTCGCAGCCCTGGTATTCTTGAAGTTTGGCTGCAAATTTATATGAATGAGATGGAACAACTCGATCATCACGACTTGCTGTAGTTACCAATGTAGTTGGATAACATTTATCTTTCTCAATGTTATGAAGTGGACTATAAGCTAAAAGATTTTCGAACTCATCTTTTTTATCTACGGATCCGTAATCACTCTCCCATGCCCAACCAATTGTAAATTTACTGAACCTCAGCATATCAAGAACTCCAACTTGGGGAATAGCAACTTTGAATAAATCTGGGTTTTGTAACATGGTAGCTGCAACAAGAAGTCCTCCATTTGAACCACCAATAATTGCAGTAGTTTTTTCAGATCCAATATTATTTTCATGAAGAAATTTTGCAGCAAATGCAAAATCATCAAAAACATTTTGTTTGTTTAATAACATTCCAGCTTCATGCCATTCACTGCCATATTCTCCACCACCTCTTAAATTTGCTACAGCATATACTCCACCTAAATTTTTCCAAGCAGCATGAGTTTTTCTGAAACCTGGTAAAAGTGAAATATTAAATCCACCATATCCATATAACATCAAAGGAGTATCTTGATTTATTTCTAGCCCTTTTTTGTAACTAATATGAATAGGAATTTTTGTTCCGTCTTTTGAAGGATAAAATTTTAATTCTGAAACATAATCCTCTGAATCATATCCATCAATTTCTTCTTTCCAAAAAAGCTTTACTTCTAATGAATCCAAATTAATTTCATATATCTCTCTTGGAGTAACGTAATTTGAAACTGAAAAATAAGTTTCAGTGTCATCGATCTCTCCACCAAATCCTCCAATGGTTCCATTTTTTGGTAACTCAAGATCTTGAACAAAATTTCCTGACAAATCAAAAATTTTTATACTGGAAAAAGTATCGACTAAATAATTTATGACAAATGAATTATTTATAACATTTACAGACCGAATAGAATTTCCTGATTCTTGTATAACATCATTCCATACAAAGGAGCCATTTTTTATTTCTAAATTTACGATTTTCCCATTTGGAGCACCTTCTGTAGTGTAAAACCATAAAATGCCATCTTTGCTGTCTATAAAACTATATGCTCCTATCAAATCATCAATTAAAGGAATGAATTTTTCACCAGTATTTAGCTGTATATATAGCCTATTTCTCTCATCTGTTCCTTCAGATATAGATAAAATCTTAATATTAGTATCTTCTATTACGTTTATGCCCCAACCCCATCTTGGTTGGTCTGGATTCTCATATACAACATAGTCTTCAGATTGATCTGTACCAATTTTATGAAACATTAATTTTGGAGACTCATTTACTTCTTTTAAGAGCTCTCCCTGTGGCTCATCATATTTTTGATAGAAAAAACCTGAATCATCATTCTCCCAGGATGCACCTGAAAATTTAGCCCATTTAATTTCGTCTTCAAGTACTTCACCGGTTTCAATATCTAACACTTTCCAAACTCTCCAGTCTGATCCTCCATCAGAAATTGAAAAAGCAATCATATCAGCTGAATTATTAACACTTGTGCCGCCTAGAGATATGGTCCCATCATCTGAAAAAGTATTTGGATCAATTAAGACACGTTCATCACACTTGTCACAGTCCTTGATCATCAATTTACTCTGTTGGAAAGATCCGTCATTGAAATAGTAAAAAGTCTTGCCTTCCTGCTTGTAAGGGATGGAAATAGATTCATTCTCCCAAATTTGCTCAAGATAGTTTGCTATGTCCTTTTTGTAATTATTTTTATTGATAAATGTTTTAGTAAATTTATTTTGTCTCTTAACCCAATCAAGAGAATCATCGCTTGTAAAATCTTCAAGCCATCTGTAGGAATCTGATATTTCGTATCCATGGATAGTTTCAGTAAATTTTTCTTTTTTAGTTTCAGGATAACCAGATGAATTCTGATTTGAACAAGATGTGATAATTAATATTAAAAATATATTTAGACATAATTTATACATAGATTGCATATTACTTTACAATTGCCATATGAATCAATTTAAAAGTTCTTGGGAATTTGCATTTTCAAATTGGAAATATTTTTTAGCTTTAGGTTTGCCCCTAATAGTCATAGAAAGTTTGTCAGCTTTTTTAATTATGCCTCTAGGAGAAATGACTCAACCAGAAGATTTCGTAGGGTTTTTTGAATCAAATGGGTTAATAATCGGGCTAGTTACCATCACTGGTTTAGTCTTACAAATTTCACTTATTGGAGGGCTTTGGGTAAGCTACATGGCAATTGACTCAAAACAAGATATAAATCCAATTAATGCATTACAAGCTGGTCTTACAAAGTTTTTTCCGATCGCCGGTGCATATATATTGGTCGCTATAGCATCAGCTTTTGGCTTCCTTTTGTTAATTCTTCCAGGCATTTACTTAACTGCAAGATTTTCTTTATATGCAGCTCATATTATGTTTGAAGATAGCAAAGTTTTTGAATCGATAGGTGCTTCATGGGAAAAAACTGATGAACATGGATCAAGGTTATTTATGTTTACCTTAATTTTTGTTCTTTTAATATTATTTTCAGTTTTAATTGTTAGTAATATTGTGCCCGCAGGTTATGCTCAAGCAGTTATAAATTCTTCAATTGAATATGCGATGACCATTCCACTAGGTTATATATATTTCACTCTATATAAATCTATTAAAACTAACTAGATTAATTGTCCAAATCTAAATTCAAAGGTAGAATGCTCATTCGTTATAGGGCCTGTAGCTCAGTTTTGGTTAGAGCGTTCGACTGATAATCGAGAGGTCGGAAGTTCGAGTCTTCCCAGGCCCACCATTTTTTGAAAAAGTTCTGATAAAATAAGTCATGGAAAAATTTCTAGAAATCATTCTTGATCATAACAAGATATGGTTTGGTTTAATTTTTATTGGAAGTGTATTAAATGCAGTTTCTCAAGAACTTGTTGTCTTAAATCAAGTTCAATATCTTTCATTAATTAGTTTTCTAACAGGTTTTGTTATTGGGCTAGTGGCACACATTAGAGGAAAATGGTTATGGGTGTAGATATCAAAGATGCTGTATCTGAAGAGTTTTCATTTGAAAAAGAAAAAGCTGTTGCTAAAAAATATGCTCAAAGATTTCAATGGGAAATGATTCTAATTGGCATTGGTCAAGCCTGTGTATGGTTAAGTTTATGGCCATTGGTTATGTTTGAAATTATTCCTCTATGGCTAGGATTTATAGTAGCTTGCTTTTGTGCTTGTATGGCTTACCTACCGTCTCATGAAGCACAGCATGGAAACTACTCAAGAGGTGATCCTAAGAAAAGATGGATTGACGCATTAGTTGGGCACATTACTCTGATAACCGTAATGTTTCCATATGAAATATTGAGAGTGACGCACATGAAGCATCATGCATATACAAATCATGATGATAAAGATCCTGATTTTTTAACTTCGAATGCAAAATCTGTAAAAGAAGTTATCTTACTTTCACTTGATGGTACATCTCCAGACTACCAAAAATACAAAGAGGTATATTCTAGTGATGCTGCATTCCAAAAAGCTTTTGAAAAAGGAGTAAAAGTTTCTTTAGCTTACAGATTAACTTTAATGTCACTAGTTTTTCTTTTCCCACTTCAAACATTACTTTTGTGGTGGTTGCCTGCAAAGATAGGTGTCTTATACACAACTCTTTTCTTTTCATATTATCCACATATTGGTACTGAAATTGGTAGATATAAAAACACAAGATTTTGGCAACATTGGATGCCAAGATATATTAACCACTCAATGCAATTACATTTTGTTCACCATCTTCATCCAAATATTGGCCATTATGATGAGCCAAGAGCAATTGAAGAATTGAAACCATTTTTAATAGCCAGAGGGGTTCCTGGTGCGGAAGAAATACCTGACAGAATTACCTACAATCCTCTAATTAAAATTTAATTAACTGCAATTAGCTCTATATCAAATATAAGAATAGAATTTGAAGGTATACCTGGTCTTCCCTCCTCTCCATAGGCCATAGTAGGATCTATAAATGCTCTCCATTTGTCTCCTACCTTCATTAATGAAATTATTTTTTGACACCCTATGATCAATTTAGATAATTCGATTGTTAATGGTTCAGAATCCAAAGAACTCCAAAAAACCTCACCATTAGTGAGTGTCCCATGAAAGTGGGCAGAAATAATTTGATCTGAGTTTGGTGATATTCCTTCAGGATTTCCTTCCTCTAATACAAGATATTGAAGTCCTGATTCAATTTCAGTAACTCTATTATCAGATTTATTATCTATGAAGAATTGTAAATTTTCTATTTGTTTAATATTTGGACTATCTTGAACACAACCTGTCAAAATTATTAGAAGGCATGATACAAAAAATATTTTATTCATACCTTGATTTTTAGAAACTTTCTTTTTCCAACTTGGTAAATATTTTCTGTGCCTTTATCTATTTCAAATTTTGAATCCGAAACTTTTTCTGAATTAATCTTTATTCCTCCTTGTTGAATTAATCTATTTCCCTCTGAAACGCTAGCGATCATTCCTGATTCTTTCAATAGATTAACCAATAAAATAGAATCTTCATCAATATCTATTGTTTTAGATTCAATTTCATCAGGTATATTGCCTTTTTGAAATCTATATAAAAATATTTCCCTACATTTTTCACCATCTCCTTGTTTATGAAATCTGTCTACAAGTTCTTCAGCTAATATGAATTTAATATCTCTTGGATTTTTACCGTTTTTCATTTCATTTTTTAAACTAGAGATATCATCCTCGGGAATAAAACTAAGCAAATCAAACCATCGCCACATTAATTCGTCAGAAATGGACATAATTTTCCCAAACATCTCGTTCGGCTCCTCATCAATTGCAATATAGTTATCTAGAGATTTAGACATTTTGTTTACTCCATCTAGACCCTCTAATATTGGAACAGTAATTACAACTTGAGGTTCCTGGTCATAGTCTCTTTGTAATTCTCTTCCAACCAAAAGATTAAACTTTTGGTCAGTTCCTCCACATTCTACATCTGCTTTTAAAGCTACAGAATCATATCCTTGAACTAGAGGATATAGAAACTCATGAATAGCAATACTTTTATTCGATGTAAAACGCTTATTAAAGTCATCTCTTTCTAGCATTCTAGCAACATTATATTTTGAAGCGAGTTTTATTAATCCATTTGCACCTAAGTCATCACACCACTCTGAATTGAATCTAACCTCGGTAAGTTCCTTTTTTAATATTTTAAAAACTTGCTTTTCATATGTCTTAGCGTTTTTAACAAGATCTTCTGAATTAAGAATTGGTCTTGTCTTATTTGTACCTGATGGATCCCCAATTCTCCCCGTGAAGTCTCCTATTAAAAATATTACTTTGTGACCCAAGTCTTGGAAATGTCTTAACTTATTAAGCAAAACTGTGTGACCAAAATGAAGGTCTGGAGCTGTTGGGTCAAATCCAGCTTTTACAATAAGTTGCCTTCCTGATTCAAGCTTCTTTTGTAGGTCTTCCTCCGTAAGAATTTCATCAGAGCCCCTTTTAATAAGCTTTAGTTCTTGCTTCATATTACTATCATAGTATTTTTGGAAGATTATTAGAATCACAAAGTTGCTACTTAGTGCTTAAACATTAAAATAGTTGCTATGCTTGAGGCAAAAAATAAATTTATTTGTGAAGAAAAGCTTTTATTAAGTTTGTCGGATGAAACTAAGTTCTTAGAAGATAAAGAGATATCTAAAAATGCTCAAAAAATAATTGAGTTATGTAGAAAAAACAAGGTAGATAGAACTAAGCTTGATGCATTTTTAAATGAGTATGGCCTGGATAACAAAGAAGGTGTTGCTTTAATGTGTCTTGCTGAATCTGTATTAAGAATTCCTGACAAAAAAACAAGAGATCTTATTATTTCTGAAAAATTATCTGAAGGAAAATGGATAGATCATTTAAATCAAGCTGATAGCATCTTTGTAAATGCATCCACATGGGGATTGCTGCTTGCTGGAAAAATTGTAAAAACTCCCTCAAAGTGGTCAGAAAATCCAAATAACTTTTTATCAGAACTTGTATCAAAATCTGGTGAGATGCCAATAAGAAATGCTGTACTTGCCGCCATGCAAATTCTTAGCCAAGAATTTGTAATTGGAAGAAATTTTAAAGACATTAATAAAATGTCTGGCTTAGAAAAAGAAGTATTTTCTTTTGATATGCTTGGTGAAGCAGCAAGAACTCCGCAACAAGCAGATGATTATTTTGAATCATATAAAAGAGCTATAGATGAAGTTGGAAAAATTAATACTGCAAGAAATTTGTCTAATGGAGTATCAGTAAAAATCTCAGCACTTCATCCAAGATATGAAATGAGAAAAATTAATCAAATAGAATCTGAATTATTACCAAAATTAAAAGAACTAGTTAAATATGCTCAATCAAAAGATGTTGAAATAACGATTGATGCGGAAGAACAAGATAGGCTTTCTTTAAGTCTACATATTATTGAAAAACTTGCTTATGAAAAAAATATCAGAGACTGGCCAGGGTTTGGAATTGCACTTCAGGCGTATGGAAAAAGATCATTTGATGTCATTCATTGGTTAAATGGAATTTTACATAAAAGAGATGGTATGCATCTTAGATTAGTAAAAGGAGCATACTGGGATTATGAAATTAAACATGCTCAGGTTTCAGGCTACGAAGGATATCCAGTCTTCTCAAAAAAATCACTTACCGACATTGCATATCTTGCTTGTGCAAAAGAAATATTCAAAAACAAAAAAATATTTCCAAAATTTGCCACGCATAATGCACATACTATCTCTTCAATTCATCATATTGGAAAAGATTTTAATTATGAATTTCAAAGATTATATGGAATGGGTGAGCTTTTGTATAAAAGTGCGTCTAAAGTTCTGGGAATTAAAAATAATCCCTCCGTTTATGCTCCGATTGGAAGCTATGAAGATTTATTACCCTATTTAGTAAGAAGATTGCTTGAGAATGGAGCAAATAGCTCATTCATAAACAGGCTGCTAGATCCTGATACTAATTCTGAGTGGTTAGCTGAAAATCCATATATCAGAGTTAAAAGTGAAAAAAAAGAAATTCCATTACCAAATCAAATATTTATTAATAGACAAAATTCATCTGGTATGGACATATCAGAGAGTGAGAACTTAGAAAATCTAAAGAATAGACTTACCGATTTTGATGATAAATTAATTGATGCCAAATCAATTTACGAAGGAAGAGAAGAAGACAATAAAAATGTTGAAAAAATATTCTCAATTTCATCAAAAAAAGAAATTGGAACAGTGGTTTTTGATAATCCTAAAAACATAAAACAGTCGCTTACCAAAAGTTTAAAAACAACTTGGTCAAATACAAGCCCCAATGAAAGATCAGAGATTCTAAATAAAATTGCTGACAATATAGAAAAAGAACCCTATGAGTTGATATATTTTCTTATTAATGAAGCTGGCAAAACTATTCAGAATGCAATCGATGAAATTAGAGAAGCTGTAGACTTTTTGAGGTATTACTCAAATCAAATTCTTAAAATATCTGATGCTAGCGATCTTGAAGGGCCAACTGGCGAAGAAAATTTAATTACATACACATCAAAAGGAAGATTCTTGTGTATAAGTCCATGGAACTTTCCTGTTGCAATACTCATAGGTCAAATCTCTGCTGCTCTTGCATGCGGAAACAAAGTCATTGTAAAACCGTCTGAACATACCTCAATACTTGGATATCTAGTTGTAAAAAAATTTCATGAGCTTGGTATACCAAAAGATGCTTTGGAATTAATACTTGGTGATGGAAGTTATGGTGAAACATTGACAAAAATTTGTCCACTGCATGGAGTAGCTTTTACAGGCTCATTGAAAACTGCAAAAAGTATTCAAGCTAATCTTATTAAAAGTCAAAAACAAATAGTTCCATTAATCGCTGAAACAGGTGGAATTAATGCAATGATTGTTGATTCAAGTGCTTTATTAGAACAAGTAACTGATGATGTTATAAGGTCTGCATTTGATAGCGCTGGACAAAGGTGCTCAGCATTAAGAGTACTTTGTATACAGGAAGAAATTTATGATGATCTAGTTACTATGATTAAAGGTAACATTTCAACTCAAACTGTAGGTGATCCAAATGATTTTGATATAGATATAGGGCCGATAATTAATAATAAAGCGTTAGAAAATTTAAATAGTTACATATCAAAATGTAAACAAAAAGGAATGGAGGTATTTCAGTTTGAAGGCAAAGAATCAAAAACACATATCAATCCAACTATAGTTAATATTAATAGCATTTCTGATATAAAAGATGAACAATTTGGGCCAATTCTTCATATTCTTAAATATAAATCTAATGAGATTGATCAATTAATAGCTGAAATAAATGATAGTGGTTATGGACTAACGATGGGGATTCATACCAGGATAGAATCAAGAGCAGATTATTTTGGCTCAATGTCTAACGTTGGCAATATATATATAAATAGGGATATGGTTGGCGCAGTTGTAGGCTCTCAACCTTTTGGGGGAGTTGGATTATCCGGGAGTGGTTTTAAAGCAGGTGGTCCAAACTATCTTTTACAATTCCTTAACGAAAAAGTGGTATCAAAAAATTCTGTTGCTTTTGGTGGGAATACTGAATTACTAAATCTTCAAGAAGACCTATGATTGGATTTAAAAAAACTCCAATCAGGCTTGTATTGATAACATTTTTAATATCTGTTGTCTCAATAATCCTTATTTATGTTGATTCCCTTAATAATGAACCATTAGCCATTGAAGAAATTACAATTTCAAGAGATCTAAGTGAGAGTTTAACACCTATCAAGAGTAAGCAAATTCATACAGTAAGAAAAGGAGATAGCCTTTCTGTAATATTTGAAGACAAACAAGTCCCATTAAATACAGCCTACAAAATTTTTGATTTTGACAAAAATAATCTTTTATCAAGCATTATTCCAGGCGACATTATGGAATTTAATTACATGGGTAATGATTTGGTGAGTATAGAAATAATTAAGGATGACGTTAACTCAATACTTATTAAAACTGAAGATGAGATATCGATTGTAAATATTAAAAAAGAAGCACAAACTATTACATCTTTTGGATTTGGAGAGATAAAAGACTCATTCTATAAAAGCGCAAAAGATGTGGGTATTCCTGATAGCATAATTATGGATTTTGCGTATATCTTTGGATGGGACATAGACTTTATCTTTGATGTGAGAAAGGGTGACAAATTTTCAGTGATCTATGAAACTGAATTTTCTGAGGGTGAAAAAATTTCAAGTGGAGATATTGTTTTTGCAGAGTTTACAAACAGAGAAAAAAAGTACATTGCTCAAAGGTTTTTTGACGATGTTCAGGGTAAGCAGTATTTTAACGAAAATGGAGAAAACGTTAAGAAAGCTTTTCTTAGAGCTCCTCTAGATTTTGCTTATATCAGCTCTCATTTTAATCCTAATAGAATGCATCCAATTCTGCATAAAATAAAAGCTCATAACGGTGTCGACTATGCTGCTAAAAGAAATACTCCGGTAAAGGCATCTGGAGATGGTGTAATCTCTTTCATAGGAAGACAAAGCGGATATGGAAGAACTATTGAGATAAAACATGGTGGAAATATTAAAACTCTTTATGCTCATCTCGAAAGATTTAACACAAAATTAAAAGTTGGAAGTAAAGTAAAACAAGGAGAAATAATTGCCTTTGTCGGTGATTCTGGTCAAGCTACTGGACCTCACCTTCACTTTGAGTTTTGGCAAGGAGAAATAAGATCAGATCCAGTTAAAGTAAAACTACCCTCTGCAAAGCCAGTAAATAATTCACAAAGAAATGAATTTGAAGATTTACTAGCATTAAATTTAAACAAGCTAAATGAGTATAATCTTCTAAAGTATGAATAATTATTTTATTGGTATCATGACAGGAACAAGTGCTGACGCTCTTGATGGATGCATTGTCTCTTTTGATGAAGGTTTTAAATTTGTCGAGTCAGCATCGATTTCACTTGATGGCGATTATAAAAAAAACTATGAAGCATGCATAAAGGCAGGATACAAAACATCAAGCGAATCAAATGTGCTTGCTGAAATAGAACAAACTCTTAATAAACAAACTGTAAAACTTATAAAAAATTTAATTGATAAATCAAATATAGATGTTTCTAAAATCTCTTTAATAGGATTTTCAGGACAAACAGTTTTTCATACCAATGAAAGGAGCTATCAAATCGGTGATCCTTTGTTTATTGCAAAAGAAACTAAAATTAATGTTTGTTCAGATTTTAGGAACTTTGATATAAAGCATGGAGGTATTGGTGCTCCTTTAATACCAGCATTTCACAATTATCTCTTTTCTGAAGATAACAAAAGTAAAATCATTTTCAATATTGGTGGAATTGCAAATGGTACATTTTTAAATGACGGTGAAATTGTATTAGCTTCTGATGTTGGGCCCGGAAATTGTTTGATTGATTTCGTTATGGCTGAAAGATTTAATAAACCCTTTGATGATAAAGGCGATGAGGCCTCAAGAGGGGAAATCAATCAGGAATTGCTAAATGAGTTGAGAAGCTCTTGCAATGACATGCAATACCCAAGAGCTGATGATAAGCAAAGTTATTACGAATTAATTAACGATTCCTTTTATGAAATACAATCAAACTCAGTTCTTAAAACTTTGACTGAATTTACAGCAGAAAAAATCGTGGAATTTTATGAATTTTGTAAAGAACCTGATGAAGTAATTATTCATGGTGGAGGAACAAAGAATTTATTTTTGATGAATTTGATTAAAAGTAAAATTTCTGGAACTTTAAAAACCACCGAAGACAAAATACCATCAAAGTTTGTTGAAGCTGCTGGCTTTGCTTATCTTGCTTGTCTAAATAAAGGTGAAGTGTTTTTGGCTAAATAGTAAATGACTCACCGCATCCACATGTCGTTTTTGCGTTTGGATTATTAATTACAAACTTAGAGCCAGATAAGTCTTCTACAAAGTCTAGTGTTGAACCAAACAGATATGGATATGACATTGAATCTAGTAAAACTGAAAAATTATCAAATTCAATTACATCATCATCAAAAGCTACATCAGAATCAAATTTAAAACCGTATTGAAATCCTGAGCAGCCTCCACCAGTAACATATACCCTGAATCTTGTTCCCAGATCTTCATTAGTGCTCATTACATTATTTATTCTGGCTAAAGCACTATCAGTAAGAGATAAAGATTTATTTTCAGTTTTTTCCATAACAATTAATTAAAATTGAATAACAGTATAAAATATAATTATGCTTAAATGCTTTTTTTTCAAGGTATTCAATATAATTTAATTAATGAAAAAATCCCTAATTACCTATTCGACCGTTGATGGTCAAACTAAAGAGATTTGTGAAAAAATTTTAGAATTATCAAATAACTCTTTTATTGATATTCTTCCGATAAATAAAGTAGGTAGTATAGATGCCTACGAAAAAGTAGTAATTGGCGCAAGTATTAGGTATGGCAATTATAGAAAAGAAGTTTTTCAATTTATTAATAAAAATATTGAGAAATTAGAGCTTAAAGAAAATGCATTTTTTTCAGTAAATGTTGTTGCGAGAAAGAAAGAAAAAAACTCTCCTGAGACAAATCCGTATGTAATTAAATTTTTAGACAAGATAGATTGGGTTCCAAAAAAAATTGGGGTATTTGCAGGAAAAATAGATTACCCTAGTTATAAATTTTTTGATAAATATGCAATAAAATTTATTATGTGGATCAACAATGGTCCAACAGATACATCTAAAACCTTTGAATTCACCGATTGGAAAAAGGTTGAAGAGTTTACAAAAGATTTAAATTTATGAATAAAATAAATAAATCCATTGAGCTTTATAAAGAAGCTAAGCTTCATATGCCTGGTGGCGTAAATTCACCTGTAAGAGCCTTTAAAAATATTAATGGAAATCCTATTTTTTTTAAAAAAGCTAAAGGGCCATATCTAATAGACGCAGATAATAATAAATATATTGACTATATTGGCTCATGGGGCCCTATGATTTTAGGACATTCTAATCCAAAGATTATTAAAGCCGTTTCTAGACAGTTAGAGCTTGGGACCAGTTATGGGGCTCCAACGAGCATTGAATCTGATACAGCAAAGTTAATTAAGAAATGCTTCCCTTCTATCCAAAAGATTCGAATGGTTAATTCAGGTACTGAAGCAACTATGAGTGCTGTTAGACTTGCTAGGGGATATACTAATAAAACTAAAATTATTAAATTTGATGGTTGTTACCATGGTCATGTAGATTCGCTTTTAATTAAAGCTGGATCAGGTGTCAGTACATTTGGCTTGCCTGATTCTCCTGGTATTCCAAATGAATTAGCAAAGAAAACTTTAAGCTGTGAATTTAATAATAAAGATAGTTTCTTAAAAATCTTTAATAAAGTAAAAAATGATCTTGCTGCAGTGATTGTTGAACCAATTGCTGGAAATATGGGATTTGTTCCTGGCGATAAATCATTTTTAAAGTTATTAAGAAAAAAAACATCTGAAAATAATTCTTTGTTGATTTTTGATGAAGTTATGACAGGTTTTAGAGTGTCTCTAGGTGGAGCACAAGAATTATATGGAATTAAACCTGACTTAACTACGCTAGGAAAAGTAATTGGGGGAGGACTTCCAGTGGGAGCTTTTGGTGGAAAAAAGAAAGTTATGGATTGTCTTGCACCTAATGGACCGGTTTATCAGGCAGGCACTCTTTCCGGAAATCCCTTAGCAATGGCAGCAGGATCAACTTTAATTAAACTTTTAATAGATAAGAATCCATATAAAGATCTTGAAAGTAAAGCTAAAAATCTCTTAGAGGGTATGAAAGAAATTTTTGATAGATATGATATCCCATTCTCTACAAATCAGATTGGCGGTATGTTTGGGTTCTTTTTTTCAGAAGAATTACCAAGCAATCTTGTGGATGTAGAAAATACTAATGACAAACAATTTAAGAAGTTTCTAAATAAATGTATAGATAATGGAATTTACTTTGCTCCATCAAAGTTTGAAGCTGGTTTTATTTCAACAAAACATACTAAAACTGAAATAAGTAATACAATTAAAATTGTAAAAAAGATTTTAAAAGAAGGAATATAGAATGAAATATGATATTAGTGCTCTTGGAAATGCTCTTGTAGATACTCAATATATGGTCGATCATGATTTTTTAGATGAAATAGGTCTTGAGGCTGATTCAATGACTTTAGCTTCTGCTGAAGAACATAGTCCAATAATTGATAAGCTTGAGTCCACGGGAGTCGAGTCAGTATCAGATTGTGGTGGTTCAGCAACAAATTCATTGGTAGCAGCATCATATTATGGTTCTAAATGTCATCATGTTTGTAGAGTTGCAAATGATGAGGACGGAAAAAAATATCTTGAAAGTCTCCAAAAAGCTGGAGTTCAGCATATTGGTTTCAGCAAAGAAGATTCTGAGATGCCTACTGGAAAATGTTTAATATTTGTTACTCCTGATGCAAAAAGAACTATGAGTAGCATGTTGGGTATCAGTGCTTACCTTGGTTCAAAAGATATTAATTATGATGCAATAAATAATTCAAAAATTTTTTACATAGAAGGTTATATGGTAACTAGCGATGAAAATTTTAGTGCTGTCACTTCTGTTCTAAATCATGTAAAAAATGAAAACACTAAAAAAGCACTATCCTTATCGGATGCGGGTATTGTTTTAGGATTTAGAGATAAATTTGCTGAAATAGAATCTTATGGGATTGATATGATATTTTGTAATGATGATGAAGCAACTGCGTTTGCTGGCACAGAAAATTTAGATGATGCTATAAAATTTTTTAAAGAACAGTCATATATGATTGCTATTACAAAAGGAGCAGAAGGAAGTGTTGTTATAAATAATGGTCAAGAAATATTCTCTCCTGCTATGCCAATTACACCTGTAGATACGAATGGTGCAGGTGATATGTATGCTGGTTCTTTTATGCATGCTTATTTGAATGGCCTTGATTTATCTGAATGTGCAGAGTTCTCTAACTTTGCTTCATCAAAGATAGTTGAGACATTTGGGCCCAGGCTCACCCCTGAAGGATACAAAGAAGTTTTAAATAAATTGAAAAAAAGCTAGCATATTTAGCTCGTATCTGATATTTTCTCCACCCTAAAATTTTTTCATAAATGTATGCCAGTAAAAAAAGTAACTAAATCTAAAAAGAAGCCTGCAAAGAAAGTAGCTGCTAAGCCTAGTGCAAAAAAATCAGCACCAAAAAAAGTTTCAAGAATAAAAAAAACAACTCAGTCAAAAGTAGCAAAGACAAAAATTACAGGAACTGTTGCCAACAATAAATCTAAAATTGCGCCTTATAAAGCAAAGAAAAATGAAAAATACATGAGCGCTGCAATGAAAAGACACTTCATTGCTGTTTTACTTCTTTGGAAAGAGCATCTCAAAGAAGAAATGCAAAAAACTTTTGATCATCTTAAGACTAAAGGTGAAACCTATGCCGATCCAGTGGATAGAGCATCTCAAGAAGAAGAATTTGCATTTGAACTTAGAACAAGAGATAGAGAAAGAAAATTAACTAATAAGATTGCTATATCTATAGAAAAGATTAAACAAGACGATTACGGATGGTGTGAATCTTGTGGCGATGAGATTGGCATTAAAAGATTAGAAGCCAGGCCAACTGCTACACATTGTATCCATTGCAAGACTTTAGATGAAATTAAAGAGAAACAGCTTAGCGGATAATTTTCAAGCTATTATCAAAAATCTACTTTGATAAATAATAAAAAAATAAGTAAATTTGCAATCTCAATTATTGAGGATCTTCAAAAAAATAAATTCCAAGCTTATCTAGTTGGCGGTTGTGTAAGAGATCTTTTGTGCGGTCTTGATCCAAAAGATTTTGATATAGCAACAGATGCCACTCCTGAACAAGTTAGAAAAATATTTAAAGCCTCAAGAATAATTGGAAGAAGATTCAAATTAGTTCATGTCTTCAACAGATCAGAGCTAATTGAAGTAGCTACCTTTAGATCTGGTGAAATTAACAGTAATGATGGTGAATTAGTTAAAGACCAATCTGGAAAAATTATAAGAGATAATATTTGGGGCAATCTTGATCAAGACACATATCGAAGAGACTTTACCGTAAATGCTCTTTACTATTGTCCAAAAACAAAGAAAATCATCGGCCATAAAGATGGCATGAGTGATATCCACAAAAAAAGTATTGTCTCAATAGGAGATCCTAAAAAAAGATTTTCTGAAGATCCTGTGAGAAGTTTGAGAGCTATAAGATTTAGCAATAAACTTAAATTTAAAATTGATACAAAGATTAAGGATGCTATCTATGAAAAAGGTCATCTTTTATCAAGCATATCTAATGCAAGAATATTTGATGAATTTTGCAAAATGTTTCTTAATGGGATGGCTGAAAAAAACTTCAACAAACTCAATTCATTTGGGTTAAGTAAATTTTTAATAACAACTGAACCTGATCAAAATGAATTTACAAGCAAGTTAATAACAGAAGCTTTGCGAAATACTGATAAAAGATTGATAAATAATCAATCTGTAACTCCTGGATTTTTATTAGCAGCACTTCTTTGGCCGCAACTCATAGAAAAATGTTCAACAAAGGGGGAAATTAATCTTAGAAAATTTTTTAGATCGATGGATCCAATTTTAAGGAGCCAGCAAAGAATTACAGCAATCCCAAGAAAATTTCATTCTTATATTAAGGATATTTGGGTTTTACAATTAAAACTTCATAGCAGAATTGGTAAACAGCCATATAAAACACTTAAACACCCAAGATTTAGAGCTGCATATGATTTCATGTTAATTAGAGAAAAATCTTCGGGTGAAACTAAGAGTCTTGGCAAATGGTGGACAAATTTTCAAAAAAATGACGAAAATCTAAAAAAATCTCTAATAGGTTCTCTTAAAGAAAAAAGCCAACAAGAATCATTTAAAACATTTGGTTTCTCACAAGAGTTAAGATAATCTATATATTAAAATATAATTATTTTAATGAAGCCGGCTTTAAACGAAATACCTTTACCAAAATATATTGCTATTGAAGGACCAATTGGTGTTGGCAAAACCACTCTCGCAAATAAAATTGCTGAAACATTTAATTACGATGCATTTTTAGAACAACCTGCAGAAAATCCATTTCTTAAAAACTTCTACAGAAACCCTAGTCAATCAGCATTAGCCACACAACTTTTTTTTCTTTTTCAAAGAATGCAACAAATACAAGATCTTAAACAAAGGAGTTTGTTTGAAAATGTACGTGTAGCAGATTTTTTAATAGAAAAAGATAGGTTGTTTGCAGAGGTAACGCTATCAAATGAAGAAATGAATCTTTATGATAAGGTTTACGAGCATATAACGCTTGATGCCCCTACTCCAGACTTAGTTATATATTTACAGGCACCAATTGAAATCTTAAAAGAAAGAATTACTAAAAGAGGTAATATAAATGAGCAGTACTTAACTTTAGATTATCTTGAAAGATTAAATGATGCATACTCTCGTTTTTTTCTTGACTATAAAGATGCTCCTTTGCTGATTATTAATGCAGCTGATATCAACCTTGAATCTAATGAAAAAGATTATGAGACACTCATAACAATGATTATGTCTAATCCTAAAGGAAAGAATTTTGTGAATCCACAGCCTTCAATAATTTAATTTAATGTCAACGAATTCAATTCAAGCAATTGCGTCTAATCCTTATATCAAAGATCTTGATGAATATAGAAAGTTATATGATGAATCAATAAATAATCCAAAAGATTTTTTTAAAAAAATGGCTACTGAAAATCTTTCATGGATAAAAGATTTTGATGAAGTTCATAATAGCAAGTTTGCAAATACAGAATGGTTTAAAAATGGAAAGATAAACGTTAGCGAAAATTGTCTAGATAGGCATCTAGAGGACAGATCTGAAAAAACTGCTTTGATTTGGGAAGGAGATGAGCCTGGAGACTCTAAATCATATTCTTTTAAACAGTTACATGAAGAAGTTTGTAAGTTTTCAAATGTATTGAAGAATCTTGAAATTACTAAAGGTTCAAGGGTTTGTATTTATATGCCTATGATTCCTGAGGCTGCATTTGCAATGTTAGCTTGCACAAGGATCGGAGCTATTCATTCAGTCGTTTTTGGTGGTTTTTCACCAGAATCTCTAAAAGATAGAATTTTAGATGCTGACTGTGAGATAGTAATCACAGCTGACGAAGGTGTTCGAGGAGGAAAAAAAGTTCCTTTAAAAGCGAATGTCGATGAGGCTTTAGAAAAATGTCCAAATGTAAAGAATACAATTGTTATCAAAAGAACAGGTGAACAAGTAAATTGGGTTGCCGATAGAGACTTATGGTATGAAGATCTTTCAAAAGATGTTGATTTAACATGCGAACCTGAACCGTTGAATTCAGAAGACCCTCTATTTATTCTCTATACGTCTGGGTCTACAGGAAAACCTAAAGGCGTTCTTCACACAACAGCAGGTTATCTTCTTGGCGCACATATGAGTTTCAAATATTTGTTTGGTATAAATGAATCTGATGTTTATTGGTGTACAGCCGATGTTGGTTGGATTACTGGACACACATATATCTTGTACGGTCCTTTATCAAACGGAACAACAACAATAATGTTTGAAGGCGTCCCAACTTATCCAAGCTCATCGAGATGTTGGGAGGTATGTGATAAATATAATGTAAATGTTTTTTACACAGCTCCAACAGCCATAAGAGCCCTAATGTCTCAAGGTGATGAACCTGTTCTTAAAACTAAAAGAGACTCTCTTAGAGTTCTTGGAACAGTGGGAGAACCAATTAATCCCGAAGCTTGGGATTGGTACTATAAAGTTGTAGGGAATGGCTCATGTGATGTTATTGATACTTGGTGGCAAACAGAAACAGGTTCAGTTTTAATATCGCCAATATCAGGTGTTACTCCGGTAAAACCTGGATCAGCAACATTGCCATTTTTTGGAGTAAAGCCAGCAATTTATGATGAAGAAGGTCAAGCATTAGAAGGTGCAGCCTCAGGTAATTTAGTTATTGAATCCTCCTGGCCTAGTCAAATTAGAAGCGTCTATGGTGATCATGAAAGAATGATATCAACTTACTTTAAAACATATGAAGATATTTATTTTACTGGTGACGGAGCAAGACGAGATGAAGATGGGTATTTTTGGATAACAGGTAGAGTTGATGATGTTCTAAATGTTTCTGGCCACAGACTTGGAACAGCAGAGATTGAAAGTGCTTTAGTACTTCATGATTCTGTTGCAGAGGCAGCGGTGGTAGGATTTCAACATCCAATTAAAGGACAAGGTATTTATGCATTTGTTACCTTAATGAAAGGTGAAGATTTTAATGATGCTCTTGAGCAGGAACTAACAAAATTTGTTTCAAAAGAGATAGGTCCTATTGCAAAACCTGACCTTATTCAAAACGCTCCTGGTCTTCCTAAAACAAGATCTGGAAAAATTATGAGAAGAATATTAAGAAAAATTGCTGAAGGTGATTTCGATAATCTTGGAGACACAACCACTCTTGCAGAGCCTGCTGTTGTTGCATCTTTGCTTGAAAATAGCAAAAAACTATGAAGAGATTGATTCCGGTTTTAATTCTATTTGGCTGCAATATTAATCAAAATTATGACAAATCATTGTTGCCTGATGCAGATCCTTCATTATTGAGCAAAGTTAATTCAAGAGGATTGATAACATGCATGCAAATACCTGTTCCTCAGCCGCCTATACCAATAAACAAAGATCATAAAATACCGCAAAAAGAAGTTTACGATTCTAATGATTGTATAGACAGTGAAATGGCTAAAGTAGAATCAAAAAAAATTAATAGTAAAAGGAAAGAAAAGAAAGAATTCAATCTTGAGATTGATCTAAAAGATCAAGATGATAAAGAATAATTGCCCTGATTCTTATTTAATCTTCCCTCTTCTTCAAGTTTAATTAAATGTGCTAACAAGCTCATCTTTGCAATAGGATGAAGCATTTCAGGCACATCATCATATACTGATAGCAACAGTTCATCGATATTTGAATTATTTTTATCTTCAATGCATCTAATAACCTTAGACTCTCTTGAAAGCCTATGTCGAATAATTGACTGAATTGTTTTTGAAGGTTCCTCCATAAAATTACCATGCCCAGGAGCAAAGTAATCAATATCATAATTTTCGAGCAATTTTAAGGAGTCGATATATTCATTCATGTTTCCATCTGGAGGAGCTATTACTACAGTTGATCCATCCATAATATGGTCGCCTGTTAATAGACATTTAATATCCTTCATATAAAAACATAAATGATTGGATGCATGACCAGGAGTATGAATAGTCTCGAGGGAATATTCGTTTGTTGAAATATTATCACCATGATTTAAGACGATGTCAGGAACAAATGTTTCGTCTTCCCATTCAGAATCTCTATCAACTAATCGCCCAAACATAGGAATATTTAATTTTTTTGAAATTGGCAATGCTGCTGGTGAGTGATCCTTATGAGTATGTGTAACCAAAATTCTTTTAATCTTATCCCCGCCTAGTGACAAAATTTTCTCTATATGTTCAGCATCATTTGGGCCAGGATCAATTAAGGTAATATCATCACTTCCAATTAAATATGTATTCGTTCCATTACCAGTAAATACTCCGCCATTGTTTGCAGTAATTTTCTTTATTAGCTTATGCATTAATGATCCTCATAACCCTCATCGCCTGGATATAAAACATTCCATGTTCCATTTTCTTTATAAAACTTCGGTAGTATAGGCTTGATATCATTTTTCGTTAAATTTTTTTGGTTTTCAAGCATTTCTCTTGCAGAAGTAAAATTTGAACATAATTTTAGATTTTCTGTAGTGGGCAAAATCATCTGCATGTCACCTTCCATTGCTTTTTTTAGTGCGTTATTTGGATTTATCCATAAGCTATGAGTTAATTCCATACCATCGTGCTGAACAATTTGATTTTCAGGCAAATATGCAATAAAAAATCTTGTGTCAAAACGTTTTATTTCAAAATCAGGCGTAATCCAATGAGATAATGGTGCAATATTTTTAGCAGTTAGAATTAGCTCTTCTCTCTTACAAATTTCTAAAAAAGATATCTCATGATTGATTAGATCGATTCTATATTTGTCAAACTTATTTTTATCCTTGCCTTTTAAGTCTAATTTTTCTCCAGACTTTCTTTTTGCTAATAATATTCCGACCTCTTCAAAGCTCTCTCTTATACAAGCAATCCAGTAACTCAAACCGCTCTCGTTTAGACCAAGAATTTCAGAAGCTGAAGAATCGTTATATCCATCACAGTATGATTTCCATTCTTTTTGAAGGTCATCTTCATCAATCTTTCCACCAGGAAAAACATATAAGTTTCCAAAAGGTGACTTTTTAGATCTTTTTACCATTAAGACCTCAATTCCCTCTTTCGAATCCCTTAAAACAAGAACAGTTGCAGCAGGAGTTAAATTTTTATTCATATATTTAATTGATATGGCTTAGAATACTGCTTATGAGAATCACTGACAATCTAATTAAAGATATAGCAAATGCTCCTGAATGGTTTTTTGAAGCCATTAAAGTGGAGCCAAAAGAATGCGAAATTGAAAATCCAAAAGGAAACCTCTCTTATTCAAAATGGGATTGTGATTCAGAAAGTAAAAACCTGCTTATATTTATCCATGGAACTGGAGCACATAAAAAATGGTGGTATCCAATAGCTCCACATTTTACAGAAAATACTAATGTGATCGCGGTTGATCTTCCAGGCATGGGTGATTCGGGTTTTAGAGATAAATACAGCATCAAAGATTTTGGTCAATGTATTATTTCAATTATTGAAAAAGAAAAATCAGCTAAGCCCATTGATAACGTCTTCATTGTCGGACATTCTCTAGGCGGTCAAGTTGCAGCATATGTCGCCTCTGAAAAAAAAGAACTTGTTTCTAGCTTAATAATGATCGATACCTTTATAAGGCCACCCGACTGGGATCCTTCGCAACATGAGGGCGGTCCTCTTAGAATGATCAAATATTATCCAGATAAAGCTACTATTTTAAAAAGGTTTAGGCTTTTACCTGAACAGGAATGTCTAAATGATTGGTTTGTTAGATACATAGCAGAACATTCTGTTCGAAAAACTGGTGAAGGATGGCGATGGAAGTTTGATGATTCTATGTTTAATAGCTTGGAAAGATTGTTTGGTTATCAATTTTCATTTGGATGCCCTGCTCTATTTATTCATGGTGCAAATAGTTTACTCATGTTAGGTAATATCCTTGGCAACATAAAAAATATGTATTCAGATATCATGGAATTTGAAGAAATTCCTGGTGCAGCCCATCATGTCCCTCTCGATAAACCCTTGGAAATAGTTGATATAATTAAAAATCGTTTATTTTAAATATGAACTACTTCTATTTCTTTTTCTTTGTTTTTTTAGGTATCTTGGTTTGGATTAAACCATTTGCTGAATTTTTAAAAAATAGGATTCTTTCAAGCAATAACATCAATGTTATTGCAGGCATAACACTATTAATAGGTTTGATATGTGTTTATGTAGCTTTGACAGATGAATATTGGTTTGAAAGAGTATGGAGGATTGTTACTTTTTCTTTAGGAATAATTTTGATCATAAGAGGTATAGCAGCGATGTTCTTTTTTAATCAAATAAAAAAAGCTATCCCTTTTGTCTTCCTTCATTATTTTAAATTTATGAGCATTATTTCAGTAATGTTTTTTACATTAGCGTTCTTTGTCGTTTCCTCTGACTATGTTGGACCACAAAAAGATATAAGTAATTGTAGTTCAGATAATAAAATTAGGCTTATTTGTGGTTTTAAGAATCCTGAGGACATAGTGATAACGCCTGACAAAAAATTTCTGTTAATGTCAGAATTTGGAGGAATTGGTCCATATGAGGAACAAAAATCAGGCTACTTTGCTTTATTAGATTTAGAAACAAAAACTAAAGTCATTCCAAATATAACAATTGAAGAAAATATTTGGGGCGATCCTAAATGTACGAGAACAATTAATAAAAAATATGGTCCTCATGGAATTGACTTAATAAAAAGAAATGACGGGCGTTATCAACTCGGGGTCATTAATCATTATCCAGACGAAAGTATAGAAATGTTTGAGATGGTAAAAAAGGAAAATTCATGGGATATGGTTTGGAGAGGATGTATAGATGTGCCATATGAGTTTTATTTTAATGACATTAGTTTAAGAAAAAATGGAGGCTTCTATGCGTCTCATATGTACGATAGGGAAATAACTCTTAACGAATGGCTTTTCGTTTCAATAATAAAATCTAATACAGGATTTCTTGTCGAATGGATAGAAAATAGATTCAAAAAAATAGATGGCTCCGATGGAAGCGGTCCTAATGGTATTGCTTTGGATGAAGACTCTAATATTATTTATATAAACTATAACCAAGGTGATTCGATAACAAAATTTGATCTCTCACTTAATAAAAAATTAGATGAAAAGTTTATTGAAGCGCCAGATAATCCTTATATAGATGGTAATGACATTTGGATTACCTCATTAGATTTTCAACCTAATGATATTGGAGATTGTGAGTTTAAAAAAAGTTGTTCCCTACCATTTTCTATTTATAAATTAGATAAAAATAATTTAGAAATAAAAAATGAATACGCATTTTCCAAAACTGTTTTTGGTCTTCCTACCGTTGCTGTTCCAATAAAGGATGAAGTTTTTTTAGGATCATTCCATTCTGACAGATTGGGGATAATAGAAATTAAATAAATGATAAAAGAATTCAACTTTGATTCACTTGAGAAAAGTATTCCAGAAAGATCTAGTAACTCTCATAAAGGTGATTTTGGAAAAGTCATGGTTGTTGGAGGTTCCGAGGGGATGGGAGGTGCCGCAATATTATCATCTGAAGCAAGTTTATTTTCTGGTGCTGGACTAGTTCATCTCAGCACACATCCAATAAATGTAGAGGCAAGCCTAAAAAGAAATCCAGAAGTAATGGCATATGGCATTGATAAAAGTTTTTCTATACCTGAGAACATTGATGTTTTGCTATGCGGTCCAGGATTAAAAAATGACGAATGGTCTAAAAATGTTTTTTATGAAGTTATTTCAACAAATAATCTTGGAGTAGTAATATTGGATGCAGGTGCACTTCATTTTATTGTGAAGAACAATTTAGAGACAAGTAAAGATAAAGTTCTTACTCCTCATCCAGGCGAAGCTGCAAAGCTTTTAGGTATTTCAAATAATGAAGTTCAAGAGGATAGAATTAATGCCGCAAAATCAATATCAAATAAATTTTCAGCTTCTGTAATTCTTAAAGGTAAAGAGACGATTATTTGTTCTCATGGTGATGAGGAATTATTTATATGTACTGAAGGTGGGCCAGAGTTATCTTCCGGAGGCACAGGTGACGTTCTTGCTGGAGTACTATCAGCCCTTATAGCCCAAAAAGTTAATATTATTGATGCTTGCAAAATTTCTGTTGCTGTTCATGCTAGAGCGGGAGAAGAATTTAGAAATAAAACAGGTGAAATTGGCTTAAATGCATCATCATTGATACCAACCATAAGAGATTTACTTAATAAATGAATAAAATTTACCTAGAAAATGACGAATCAACCAATATGCTTGGTGCACTAATATCAGAGAAACTTAAAGAAATTAAAAAATCTTCAATTGAGATCCATCTTGAGGGTGATCTTGGTGCTGGAAAGACATTTTTAACCAGATCGATAATATCTAATTCAGGATGGAACGGCTTGGTAAAAAGCCCAACTTATACCTTATGTGAAGAATATGACCTTGGAGATGTGATTTTCTTACATATTGACTTGTATAGAACTGACGAACCAGAAGACATTCATATTTTCGATTTAGATAGAAAAACTCACTTAAAAAAAATTATAATTATTGAATGGTCACAGAAGCTTGCTGTAAAAAGAAATTTTGACTTAAAAATATCTTTTGAGCATTTCGATGATGGTAGAAAAGTATCGATTAATGATAATGACAAATTATTTTCAAGTTTAATTAAGCATTATGAATAAAATTTTATCTTTTTTATTTCTTCTTTCTTCACTTGTAAACTCAAATGA
>CACMVA010000008.1 GCA_902617045.1 uncultured SAR86 cluster bacterium | reverse complement strand
TCTTCCAGGTAATGGTTTTGGTCCTTCAAGTACATCTGGTGAATCATCATATGTAATAAATGTTCCATTATGTTTTTTTAAAATTGGAAAAAATCCTTTTTCATAAATCCTGTATTCGTCCGCATCATTTATAGTTAAATTTACCACTACATATACATTAATATTTGCCATTTTTGCTCCTTAAAAAACTAATATAACTATTATTAAACACCTTTATAAATTATTTATAAAATCTTTTATATGAGCTGTAATTTCATCAGGGGAATCTTCTTGGATGAAATGGTTACCTTTTACAGTTACTTCTTTAAGATTATTCCAGTCTCTTACCTCCTCGCGTTGAGATCCAACCAGAAGAAATCCTGGATCAGCATTAATAAATAATTTTGGTATATTTGAATTTTTATGAAATTCTGCATTTTTATTGATTTCAATGTAAGTATCATTAGGCTCTCCATCAAGAGGAATATTTCTTGGAAACGTTAAAGTAGGTCTTCTATCCTCACCTGGATTTAAAAAAGGTCTTAGATACTCCTCTTTTGTTTCGTCTGACATCGGCGTTATAGGATCGGCAAATAAAATTCTTTCCACAAAGATGTTTTTATCAAGAATTAACTCTTCTCCGACTTCAGATCGAAATAATTTAAATATCTTTGTTCCAGCTTCTGGCCATTGTTCCCATTTAAGCGGAACTGTAATCCCTTCCATGAATGTTATTGATGAAATTATCTCAGGGTGCAGTCTTGCAAACTTTAGTCCTAGACCGCAACCCCAATCATGAATTACAAGGTTGATTTTTTCTCCAAGATTTAATTTGATTAAAAATTCATCCAAAAAATTATAATGGCCATTAAATGAGTATTCAGAGTTATCAACGCCTCCAAGTTTTTCTGAGTCTCCCATGCCAATTAAATCCGGAACAATTATCCTATGTGATTTAATAAAATTAGGAGCAATATTTCTCCACAAATAAGACGATGCTGGATTTCCATGAATAAATACAATTGCATCACCCTTACCCTTATCAATGTAAGCTAATTTTTTACCTTTAACATCTATATATTTTTTCATAGTTATCAAATATTAGAGGTTCAAGTATCCTCTAAGACTTATGTGTTAATAAAATCATAAATGGCATGTGCACATGCTCTTGGATTTTCAATTACATTAAAATGTGCAGCATCTGGAATTAAACAAAATTTATTGAATGTAGCCTCTTCCTTTAATTGAATTTCTTTATATAAACCTAAATCAGAAAGATATTCTTTTTTTAGAGGTACTGACGATTGATCTACAGCCGATGGGTAAATATCTTCAATTTCATTTCTAAATAAATTATATTTTCCAAAATATGGTTGATCAGAAATAAGAGATCCGTTGGACGCTCTTTTAAATTCATCCTCCCCTTGGAATTGCATTATGGGTATCGAGGTATTTTTTAGTTTTATTCTATTCTGCACCTCAATATCCAGACCTCCTTGAATAAAAGATTGTTGAATTTTTTTGAAATATTTTTTATAAGAAACTTGAGATTTATACTTTAGAATTGTGTATCTATCATAAAGATCATTATCTTTTTTTGATGATTTTGCATTAATTTCAAATGTTTCAGAAAGTAAACGAATTGGTTTGTTGAAATTCAAGACTTGAAAGAACAATATTCTAAATTGATGATATATAGACATTAATTTATGTGGAGGACCAATAGGAATTTTCGGAGCTAAATTTTTCCATTCAGGCTCTATATAATTCCAAACTTGCGCAGCTCTTGAGTAGGTAATTACCTTTTCTGGGTTATTAATACAAAGATTTTCTAGAATAACAGCTCCCCTATCGTGCCCAATAACATGAGCAGCGTCAATTTCCATTTTATTCATTATTAAATTAACTGTTTTTGATTGATTAATATGGCTAAATTTTGGATCAATTTTATGAGTTGAAAAATCAATTTCTTTTCGAGTTATGAAACTTTCGCCGTTAGAAATGGCAAATTCATCAGAATATTCGATATCAAAGCGCTCATCATAATAAGGCATATTTAAAATAATTATTCTAAGGGTTGAATCAATTTTATGAAGCTCATATGCCAACCATGACATTGATTCAATTGGATCTGTTGGTATGCCACCAATTAACAATAAGGTTTTATCTGAAGTTGCTTGATGTTCACCAATCTCACTAATTGTATGATCTTCATTTTCAATAGAAATAAAATATTCCTTAAAATTTAGTTTTTTATTTGATGAAGTACCTCTGAAGAATATACGAAGATTTATATATATATCAATAAATACAAATACGATATAAGAAAGGATGCTTATTAATCGATCTAAGAAATTAGTTATCATTTCTTGGGAATCCTAAATCAACCTTACTGTCAGCAGGATCTGGCCAACGAGTTGATAAGGACTTGGTCTTTGTATAAAACTCAATTGCTGATGGACCAAAACCTTTAGTTTCCGAGAATGCACTGTCCTTCCAACCACCAAAACTATGCGCATAAGTTGGCAAAGGAATTGGTACATTAATACCCACTGAACCAGCCTGAATCTCATCAGACCATTTTTTTGCAACACCACCATCACGTGTAAATAAAGCAGCTCCATTTCCAAAATTATTTGAATTAGTAATTTTCATAGCTTCATCATAAGTTTTAGCTCTGACAAAAGATAATACAGGTCCAAAAATTTCATTTTCATATACAGCCATACCTGGTTTAACGTTATCAATTAATGTCGGACCCACAAAACATCCCTCCAATGAATTAGATCTAATTCTTCCATCTACAACTAAAGTTGCCCCATCAGGTTCAGCACTATTAATAAATGAATAAATTCTATCTTTATTTTCAGGCGAGATAACTGGTCCTAACTGTGTTTTATCATCATCAGTAACACCCATGATCAAATTCGGCATCCTTTCTTTAATTTTATCTAAGAGTTCATCTGCTATATCACCAACAGCTACAACAACAGAGACAGCCATGCATCTTTGGCCAGCAGCACCAAAACTAGCAGAAACTGCAGCATCTGCTGACATATCTAAATCAGCATCAGGAAGTACAATCATGTGATTTTTGGCACCGCCCAGAGCTTGAACTTTTGTATTATGCTCAACTCCGAGCATTTTTAAGCTTTTTGCAGCAGCTGTGCTACCAATAAATGCTAAGCCATCAACTTTTTCATGACGGACCAAAAATTCAACTGTTTCTTTGTCACCATTAACAACATTATAACAACCATCTGGAAGGCCAGATTCTTTCCATATATCAGCATATAGCCTAGACACAGAGGGAACTTTTTCGCTGGGTTTGCCAATATAAGTATTTCCAGTCACCAATGCCATGGCGCTGTGCAATAATGGAATCAAGATTGGAAAATTAAAAGGACCCACGCCAACGACAACACCAATAGGAAATCTTAAGTCAGCTATATCAATTCCACCTGCAACATTTTGACTATAGTGAGATGGGTAAAAGTGTTGAACGCCAGCAATATGAGTCAATGCTTGAACTGCCCTATCAAGCTCAGCCTCGGCATCTGGTCGAGTTTTTCCAGCCTCACTTATACCTAAATCAATTATTTCTTTAGACCTATTAATGACATTTTGTCTAAATTTTAGAATTAACTCTGATCTATAGATTAATCCAGTTTTTGACCAAGCTTTTGATGCTTCATAGGCAGATTCAACAGCCTTATCAGCAACCTCATTTGTTGCACATAAGACTTCTCCAATTTCAGTTCCATATGAAGGATTATATATTTTTGATGTTTTATTAGATTCAGACGATGATTTTCCGTTAATAAAGTGATCAACTTTGTACATAAAACTCCCCTTTATAATAAGTTGGTCTAAATATCCTAACCAGTTGACTAAAATAAATCAACCCATTAACTATATACCAAGAAAGGATAATATCTTAAATATGTTTGCCTTGAAAATAATTAAGATTTTAAATTTTAAAAGACCGCTCTAAAGGTTTTTTTAAGCTTTAGGGTTAGGAGCTGTCCATATTCCCATCAATAGAGCAATGGCTATGCCAAGCCAAAAAACTGTGCTTACTGGATCAGAGGGTACTAATCCTGCGTCAAGATAGCCAGTAGGCTCCATATTATCTACAAACCTTTGTCCACCTGGACTCAAAGAGTCTAATTGAGACAAACTGTAAGCCCAATTGTTGAAGAATGCTGGAAATCTATTCCATGCTAATAAATTAAAAATCAAAACACATCCAGAAATTGTTGTTCCGAGTATTTTTTGAAATAAATTTGAACCTCTTTCGTGAGCTAAAGCAATAACTTTAAACACCATCCATAACAAGAATAACATGGCAAACATAAACATTACCCGCCCTATAAATCCAATAGAGAAGTTATTACTAATTTCAAATTCGACCATTTTATTTCTCCCAATCTTTAAGTGATTTGAACATAACATCCTAACCACTTGACTAAAATAAATCAACTCATAAACTATTTACTATGAAAAATTATGATATTGCAATTATAGGTTATGGTCCTGTCGGTGCTGTTACAGCAAATTTATTTGGACAAAAAGGTTTCAATACAATTGTAATAGAACCAAAAAAAGAGATTTGGGATATTCCAAGGGCTGTTCATTTTGATGGACAAACTCAAAGAATATTTCAAACAATGGGCTTTATGGATGAAATTTCAAAAATTATTCATCCAATGGAAGGAATTAATTTTTTAAATAATAAAGGTAAATCAATTGTAAATATTAATCTTAAGCTTGATGAGCCAATTAATGGTTATGATGAAAGTGTTTTCTTTAATCAACCTATATTTGAAAATTTTTTAAGAAGTGAAGCTATTAAACATAATAATATTGATATAAAACTTGGCTATAAGTTAACAAATATTGATGCTCAAGAATCTATTAATAATTTAACTTTATTAAATATAAACAACGAAGAAAATGAATATATAACAAGTAATTATGTTTTAGCTTGTGATGGTGCTAATAGTTTTGTTAGAAAGGCATTAAATATAGAATCATTTGATTATAAATGTGACCAAGATTGGGTGGTTGTAGATTATCAGGTAGATGATAAATATAAGATTAACACTGATCGATATCAGATATGTGACTATAAAAGACCAACAACAATTGTTCCAATAACAGGACAACACGTAAGATGGGAATTTAAGGTTAATCCTGATGATAATTTAGCGACATTAGAAGACGAAAAAAATATACGTAAAATGATGAAGCCACATCTTTGGAGGCTAAATCCAGAAATTCCACTGCATAGTGGTAAGTTGTTAAGATCTAGTGCTTATACATTTCATGGCCTATTAGCAAAAAATTTTAAATTTAATAATTGTTTTCTTTTAGGTGATGCTGCCCATCAAATGCCTCCGTTTTTAGGACAAGGTCTATGCCAAGGTATAAAGGATTCATATAACTTATGTTGGAAATTGTCAGGCGTAATGAATAACATTTTTAATAAAGAAATTCTCAATACATATTCATTAGAAAGAAAAGGAATTGTAGATTTTGTAATAAAAGGCGCAATGAAACAAGGCGATATAATTGGAAGTCAAGATTGGTTAACAGCAACCATAAGAGACATTTATCTTAATGTTGCTAGTTATATACCAAAACTTCTAAAACCTTTAAAATTTCAAAAGCCATGGAAAATTAAAAATGGAATGATTGATAATGATCTATTCCCTAATGATGTTAATGGTGTAATTATTCCTCACCCTTCCCTTGATATTAAAGTTGATAATAAATTATTTGATCAATATCTTGGCAACAATTTTGGAATTTTACTATTTCAAAATGATATAAATGTATTCAATGAAATTAAAAATTTAGAATCAGCAAAAATTTTTGAGAATAATATTCATCTAATGACAGAAGATAATAAATTTAATCAAGATAAAAAGATTTGTAATTGGGCTAAAGAAAATAATATATCTGCTGCAATAATTCGACCAGATCAACATATATATGGTTGTGTGGATAATGTAGATATTATTAATAATATTGATAAACTTATTACAAAACTCAAAGGAGAGCTTTTTAAGCATTAATATTCATACAAAAATGGCTGATAATAATAGAAGAGGTAGAAAAAATGTTGAAAAGCGTCTGATAGATTCTGCATCATATCTTGTTGGATCGGTAGGCCCAAATCAACTCACTATTAGAGATATTGCTGAGCATGCTGGAGTAAATCATGCTCAGATTCATCATTATTTCGGTGGTAAAAAAGGTCTATTAATTGCTACATACAAACAATTGGCATTTGAACATGTTCAACAATTAGAAAGGAGAGATGTATCACCCACTAACCTTGGAGACGAACCACTATCAACCATAACTGACGATTACTTCAAAGCAATTATAAGAGCTGTACTTGATGATCAAATGGATTTAGTAAGAGTTCAAATAGATTCAAATTTATCTGCTTCAAGAAACACACTTGAACAACTTACAAAATTAAAAAATTTAAAAAAACCAAATTCTGAAATTAAATCAGCTGTGGCAATAGCTATGGTTGTTGAATTTGGCTTGGCTTCAATGGAAAAGTATATTGATGAAGTGTTAGAGATGTCTGCAAATGATAAAAAAGTTTTTATGAAATTCTTTTTTGATGCAAGAGAATCTGGATTTAAGAAAATTATTAAGAAATGAAAATATTAATATTAATAATATTGCTCTTAAGTGCAAACATTCATTCCAAGCCAAATGTAATTATCATACTCACCGATGATATGGGCTGGGGTGATGTCTCATACCATGGGGGACATATTCCAACTCCAAATATAGATGCATTAGCTAAAAATGGTCTTGAACTTAACAGATTTTACGCAAGCCCTGTTTGTAGTCCGACAAGAGCATCATTATTAACAGGTCTTCATATATTTAATCATGGCATTATTAGACCCTTGGCAAATCCAACTGCAGAGCAATATGGGCTGCCGGCAGATTTAAAAATAATGCCTCAGTTTTTTAAAGAAGCAGGCTATCAAACTGCCCTCTCAGGTAAATGGCATTTGGGACTTCATTTGAAAGAATATTGGCCTACAAACAGAGGTTTTGATCAAAGTTATGGAAACATGCTAGGAGGAATTGGATACTTTGACCATGTGCATTCATCAAGATTAGATTGGCACAGAAATGAGGAGCCTCTATATGAAGATGGTTATTCAACTGAGCTTATTGCAAATGAAGCAATTAGAATTATTGAAAACAAAGATCCAAATCGACCCCTTTTTCTTTATATTGCTTTTAACGCACCCCACACTCCAATTCAGGCTCCTGAAAAGAATATAGAATTATTTAATTATATTGAAGATCCACTTGATAGAGCATATGCAGCAAATGTTAATGCTCTGGATACTGAGATTGGAAAAATAATCGATACAATTGAAGGTCAAGGAATATTAGAAGAAACAATAATTGTTTTTTTTAGTGATAATGGCCCTGTATTTGATATAAACCCTATCGTTGCTGTATTAGCACCAGGCTTGACTCATTCTAGAGGGAGTACAGCTGGACTCCGTGGAAGTAAAGCTTCTGCACATGAAGGGGGCATAAGAGTTCCTGCAAGTATAATGTGGAAAGGAGTTTTAGGTAACTCAAAAAGCGATCAATATATATTTGTTCAAGATCTACTTCCAACCTTGTTAACAGCAGCAGAGATAGAAGTCAGTGATCAAATAGCCTTTGATGGAACTGACAAATGGCAAAGTTTAATTACTGGTAATCTTATAGCTCCAAATAATGATTTTGTTGGAGCAAAAATAGTATTTGATGAACGAGCTTTATTTAATGATGAATGGAAGTTGCATTTTCGAAAACCAGTAATGCTTGATGTAGAAGGAACTTATTCATTATTCAATGTAAATGATGATCCATTTGAAACTAAAGATTTATCTAAGATTGAACTAGAGGTTTTTAACTCAATGAAAGAAACTATGATGGGCATGAAACAAAGGGAAGTAATTCCAATAATTGACCCAGCACATTTTTATAATTATGGAGACACTGAGGGAGGTCCTGTAATTGGATCACCATGGCTTGAAATGGACTATGATATAAGTGAATACCCCTCCCCAACAAAAAGTTTTTTCATTATGGCTTGGGTTATGATTCTTGCTTTTAAATATTATTTAATTGGATTTATCCTTTTCTTAACTGCTGTAATATTTTTAATTAGAAAGCTTAAATCATCAAAATTATTTTTTTAAATGAAATTAGATAAAATTGATATCAAGACAACCGAAGTATTAGAATGGAAAGGTGTTCATTTATTTCATTTTCAAGGCTCAGCTTGTTCACAAAAATTAAGAATATTTTTAAATTATAAAAATATTGATTGGGTCTCCCACGAAGTTAATCTTATAAAAGGAGATCAATTCTCAGAATGGTACCTTGGAATAAATCCAAGAGGATTGGTACCTACTTTAGTTCATAATGGCGATGTTCACATTGAAAGTAACGATATAATGACATACTTAGATCAAGAGTTTCCAAACACTAAATTATTTCCGACAAATTTAATTAATGAAATTAAAAAAGATCTAGATTATCAAGACAGCCTACATTTTGATCTTAGAAGATTAACATTTAGATATATAGTACCTCATATTCTTGGTAAAAAAGATCCTAAAAAAATTGATTTTAAAGAATCACATGATGGAACAATTCAAGGACAAGGTGATGCTTACAAAGAAAAAGAAATATCTTTTTGGAAAAAACATTATGATCATGGCATTACAGATGATGAAGTTATTGAAAGTGGAAATAAATTTAAAGATATATATTCAAAATTTGATACTATCTTAAAGAATCAAAACTTTCTTAAAGGAGATGAGTTTACGATTGTTGACTTAGCATGGTATGTTTCTACAAAACGTTTATATGAAGCCGGTATTCCAATAGATAAATATAAAAACGTTAAAAATTGGTTTGATAAATTAGATAAAGACAGTAATTTTAAAAAAGAAGCTAACCCAATATTTTTACTGAAAATAACCAAGGTAATATTGAAAATTTATAACAAATTGAAAGGTAAATATCTCACAGATCTTGTAGATTTCTAAAGATAATTAAATAATTTTACAAACCTCATCAAACTCAAATCTAGGCAATCTCATAAATATTTTTGAAGGATCACCATAACCTAAACAACAAAGAAAGTTAGATTTTATATTAGTGTCTTTAAAGAATATTTCATCAACTAAGTCATTATTAAAGCCAGACATAGGACCACAATCTAAGCCAATAGCTCTAGCAACCATCATCATATAAGCCCCTTGAAGACTAGAGTTTCTAAATGCAGTTGATAAGTTCATATCAGGATTCCCCTTATACATTGGAGCAACGTCCATATGTGGGAAAAGCTTACCCATATGATCAGAAAAATCTAAATCATAACCAATGATAGCTATAACAGGTGCAGTCATGCATTTATCTACGTTATTAGGTAATAGTGCCTCTTTAATTAATTTTTTCTGTTCATCTGATTTAATAAAAATAAATCTTGCAGGACAACAATTTGTACTTGTTGGTCCCATTTTAGTTAGTGAATATAATTGATTTAAGGTATCATCAGATACATCTTTATCCTGCCAACCATTCATACTTCTGGCTTCACCAAACAATAAATTTAATTGATCATCAGATAGACTATCAACTTTATCTTTTAAATCAGTGAATTTCTCTTGAGCAGCAGCAATAGCTTTCTTCTGATCGTCTGTAAATTCAATCATATTGTTATGCTTCTTTCTTAGCAGCGATTTCCATTTCTTTAATTAGGTCAGGAAGCGTTGGTTGCTCAGCTCTAACTTTATCTATTTGGTCAACAGGCAATGTTACACCAAATGTTATTGGTGGAGTTGGTCCATATTGAGCCATAACAACATCTCTAAACGACGCTTTGTTTTCAGGTATACTTGCATCCAACAGATCGCCATCTGTCCAATGTTCATGTGTAAAACCATGAGTATCTCTCCAATAATCATACATTTGACTTCCCAAAAGATGTCTTCCAACTCCCCATTCATGATAATACTCATCAATAGTCTTCATATGATAATGACCAGCCATTAAATCATCTACAGAGTCGGTAACCTCATAACCAGAATGGCCATAAGGACCTGGATAGTTATCACCAGGAAGTTGAATGTTATTAAGCGTATGATGGTCTACAGGTTTATCTCCTTGATCACATCTCATAAAAGCTCCAATTGAATTACCATCTGGACCTAAAACATCATCACTTACTAGGAAGCCTAAAACACGAGAATACCAATCTACTGATGCTTTGGCATCCCTACAGTTAATTGCAGTGTGTCCTAGTCTTTTCACATTAGATTTAAGTTTATATACCCACTTATCTCCTTCAACCTGCCATTCGTCAGCAGCTTTTCCAAAACGTTGAAGTTCGTTTTCTCTTTGTTTTGATTGACCTGTATTTAAAACTTTAGATACAACTGCTACTGGTTCAGCAGGCGTCATTCCGTGGCATACTTCAACTTCAATACCGTCAGGATCTATTACGGTTACTTTATGGCCACCACCAGGCTCAGTATTTTCAATAATATCAACATTAAATTCTTTTGATAATGCTTCTAAGTCAGAGTACTCATTAGCCTTATATGCTGTTCCAATGTATTTATTTTCTTTACCTTTAGTTGCAACATATGCATAAGGCGCAGTCCCAGAACCTCTAAAAAAAATACTATTTTCATCTTCATATGCGAGCATCAATCCAAAATGATCAAAGTACTTCTTTTGTTCTTCGAACTCTGTAAGTTCAAACCTAACATAAATAATATCTGCTACTTTACAAATTGGTTCTGTCATAAATAATCTCCTATCTAATTTTTTCTATTTCAGACCATAATAAATCATTATACAAGTTAGGCCCATCACCGTATAAATCCTCTAATACTGGTTTCCATTCACCAGTTTCATAATTAATAATTGCTTCCTTATAACTTGGTCTATTAGATATGGTATCCCAATATCTTGATAAGTTAGGAAATTTACTACCATCAAACACACCTTGAAATCTCATCTCATTAACTCTGTGTAATAATGGTGTTAAAAGGCAATCAGCTGCAGTGTAATCATTACCATATATATAAGTTTTTCCATGATTTAGGTAATTTTCTGTGTAGACCAAATGCTTAGCTAAAAAGTACATCATTTTCTCATATAGGCCTGGAGGTGGCCCGCCAAAAAATCTAACCATAACAAAAATAAATTTTCTTTTGCTAACTCCGTGATTTTTATAATAATCCCATAAAACCGAAAAAAAAGATCTTTTGCATAACAACTTACCAAGAACAGGAACCGATATACCTCCACCAGTTGTTCCAAATGTTTGACCTAATTCTTTTGTGTCATCAAGAAATAAGTAATCTAATAAATTATCAAATTCTTCATCTTGATTTTTTAGAAATAATGTTGAGCCTTGATCAGTATGTTCATTATCAATAAATCTCATAATATCAATACTTTCAGATATTGGCTTTTCATTCACAGTAAGTGTTGGAAGAAGAGTCTTTGGATTTAACTTTTTATAATCATCCTTAAGATGATCACCTCTTGACTCTAAATATATTAATTTGTAGTCGTAAGGTATATTTTTTTCAGCTAAGGCGAGTCTTACAACATTAGATGCGACAGATTCACCATATCCATATAAAACATAGTTATTCATTTATTAACCTTAATCATAAATATAAATATAAATAATATAAATTATAAAAATTATATCTTTATGTAAGATATAAACCCTCTCCTAAGAGAGGGTTATAAAATTAAAAATTACGAGTAATCTCTAGTCCTACTCGTCTTCCATTTGCATAGTAATTTCTACCACCACCACCATATGGCACTGCAAATGTAGTAACTTGTGTTTTATAAATAACATCAGTACAGTTTGTACAGAACGCTTTTACTGTCCAATTATCAGTTAAGTACTTGGTATAGCTCATGTTATATATGCCATATCTATCTTGAAGACTGATATATCTATTACTAGGATCCATGAAAAATTCGTCTTTGAATGAATATGCAAGTCGTAAAACTCCAGAACCATCATTTGAAGTAGTTGTAAGAGCAATATTGTATGCACTTTCTGGAGAATAATTCATTTGATTACCAGTAAAACTTAAAGGCGGTACAGTTGTAGCAAGTTCAAAAGATTTAAATTCAGTATCAGTAGAATAATAATTAAAATCAACTTGAGTATTATCAGTTATCGCATACTTTGTTTCTAATTCCCAACCTGTCATTTCTGACTGTCCAGCATTAAACGTTTTACCAGCTAGTGAACCAGATCGAGTAACTACAATAATTTGTTGTTGTTGATCGGTATAGTCATACTCGTAATAAGCGAAATTAGCAACAAGTCTATTATCAGCAGACTTAAATTTGTAGCCAATTTCGGTAGAATCTAATTCTTCTTCAGTAAAACCACCTCTTGACTCAGATTCAGCCCATGTTGCAAATGAAAATCCTCCACTTTTATAGCCAGATGCAAATGAAATATATGCCATTGAATTATTGTCAAATGTGTAATCCAAAACAAACTTTGGATCTGTCGAGCCAAATGTTAAAACTTCAGACCATTCGCCTGGTACTTGAACAAAAGGAATACCAGGTGATGTTGTTGCTACAGCAATACTATAATCACTTTCATCATCACTTTTTCTTACGCCAAGTGTTGCATTAAGTTTGTCATTAACTGCATATGTGCCCTGCCAATAAATTGCTTCTGAAGTAACATTAGCGTTTGAGGTTTGCATATTATCAGAGGCAACAGGTGTCATACCAGCCATCATTTGCATAATTTGAACAATTCCAAATGTGGACTCTATGTTAGAGGTAAAGTTATCATTTCTGTAAATATCATCATCTAGAAGATATATACCACCAACCCAGTTAAATCTATCGCCGTTATAATTTAATCTAATTTCGGTAGATGTTTGTTCTGATTCTTCATCGACATAATTCACTACAGAATTTCTGGATGTTGCATCGAAATCTAAACTAGATTGATTCTCCACATCAGTTGTTGAAAATATACCAGTCAATGTCAATGTATCTGATAAATCAGTTACATATTTTAAAGACATCAGCGATGTCTCAATATTATTAAAACCAGGATGATCATTATCTATAATTCTTGGGCCATCAGCTACATCAGCTCGAATCATATTTTGAACAATATCAGCACCAATAACTGGTAATGCAGCTGCATTAATTTGACCTGCTCTTGGACCTGCTGGGAAGAAAGGTAATAAATGACCTGTTGAGTAACAATCATTTGGCATGATACCAGCGGCTGCAAGTTGAGACGCGGCTGCACCTACTCTGAAATATGCAACTGACATAAAGTTTGGAGAACCATTAGGATCAATAGTTGGACCACACTCTAAAAATGCCTCTGCTAAATGTGCTGAAGATTCATATGAAGTATCTTGATAGGTAAATGAAAGCTCAGAGCCATTATTCATATCTTTAATTAAAGAAAGTCTTAAAGCGTCGCTATCTCCCCCATTATTTTTACCAGTCGCTTTATGAGTACTACTTCCATCATCAGTTTTTGATGAGAAAGTTATTCTTCCTACCATTGTATCTGTTAGACCACCTGAATATGTCGCAGCTAATTTACTATAGCCTTCATCACCAAAACCAAGTTTAATTTTACCTTCAGTCTCTTGCGTTGGTTTTTTAGTATAAAGAGAAATTGCACCGCCAATAGTATTTCTTCCATAAAGAGTTCCTTGTGGACCTTTTAAGACTTCAACTCTTTCTAAATCAACAATATCCATCATTGAGTTTGTAAATCTAGTGTTATAGATCTCATCTACAAATACACCAACTGCACCTTCTGTTCCTGGATCAAATTTTCTACTACCTACACCTCTTATAAACAAGAAAGGTCTCGAAGCACCAGCTGAACCAACAACTAGACTTGGAACAGATGTTTGTAAATCGAACATATTTTGATAAGTAGCTCTTTCAATTTCAGTATCAGAAATAGCAGTAATTGATGACGGAACATCTTGAAGGTTTTGTTCTCTCTTTTCTGCAGTAACTATAACCTCTTCAATACCAGAACTATCTTGTGAGAAAGCATAAAAAGGCATAAATGAGATAGATATAATAAACGTTGATTTAAGTAATAATTTGTACATATTTTCTCCCCAAAAATTTGTTTTAACCGTTTGGTTAGTTTAGTTTAAATAAATTATATATTTTTTTCAAATATATAATTTAGATAGATCAAGAAAATGTTGATTAAACTGATACTTTTAGCTAATAGTATAAATATTTTGATCAGAAAGTATTAATTTAAACGCTTTAAATATTACTTAAAATATATATACTAGTCATCTGACTAAGAATTTGATTGTGGAGAGGTGTTTATGGGTTACAAGTTAGGTAGTATTAATAATAGGGCTATTTTAATAAATGATAATGATTATTTTGATATAGAAACAATATCAAATGGTGAAGTTTCATCCAATTCTATTGAGGCTTTAGCATCATCAGAAAAGTTAAGTATCTTAAATTCTAAACTTGATGAATTTAAACCAAATGGGAGTTTAAATGATGTTTCTTTAGATCCTCCTATTGTACCAAACAATGTTTTTGCCGTTGGCTTAAACTATAAAGCTCATGCTGAAGAATCAAATATGGAAATACCTCAATTTCCTTTGATATTTACAAGACTTTCTACTTGTTTAAGTGGACCAAGTTCAAATATAGAAATGAAGAGTGATTTAGTTGATTACGAAGCAGAATTGGTATTTGTAATAGGTAAAGGTGGTAAAGATATATCAAAAGAGAACGCATGGGATCATGTTGCAGGTCTTACTGTTGGACAAGATATATCAGATCGAGCTGTGCAGTTTCATGCTACCCCTCCTCAATTCAGTTTAGGAAAATCATTTGATACATTTGGGCCTATAGGACCATATATTGTCTCTACAGATGAGTTAAAGAACAAAGAATCATTAAAAATTGAGTGCTGGGTAAACGATGAAAAACGTCAAGACTCAAACACTGATGATCTAATATTTGATATACCTTATTTAATTTCATACATTTCAGAATTTATTACGTTAAACGTTGGAGATCTCATATTTACTGGAACGCCAGCAGGTGTGGGAGGAACACAAGGTAAATTCCTAAAAGATGGAGATATATTAAAAACCTCGATTGAAGGAATTGGAACACTAGAAAACAAATGTGTAAAAGTAAAAGAACATTCCAATGCTGATCATCTTCCTGAGTTTATAAAATCTAGAATACCTTCAGATGAAGACTAGTAAGTATTTAACTACAATTTGTTTAATATTAGGGACTATGCTCCCATTAATTGTTGATACTGGACACACACATTTACTAAATCCAGATTGGGATGCTCATTCAAGAGTTCATGAGGTATGGAGATTATCAACAAATATACTCATAGCGGGAATAGGTTTATATCTATTATGGGTAAGTAATTATTTATTATTACCAGCACTGCTAAGTTCAAGCATTGTGTTAGGATTTTTTTCAGCAATATTTACAATGTCACTTTATGGTGGCGTTCCAATTGGTGAAGGTATAGAAGAACCAAATCCTTTTGGTATACCGGCAAATATATTTGTATTTATTATTATTGGTACTATTCAATCAGTTTCTTTTATTTTTCTATTTAAAAATAGATAAAGATAAGTAATAACAAGATATTCTTATAGTGTAGAATACACACATGTCAAAAGAAGATCAGTTAGAATTTGAAGGAGAAGTTATTGAAACGCTTCCCAATACTAAATTCAAAGTAAAATTAGAGAATGGTCATATTATCACTGCTCATATCTCTGGGAAAATGAGAAAACACTATATTAGAATTCTTACTGGTGACAAAGTAAAAGTTGAAATGACGCCTTACGATTTGACTGTTGGAAGAATAACTTTTAGAGGCAGATAATTTAGGCTTTTATCTTTGTCTTAGCATCAGTAAATTTTAACTTACCCTTTTCAATATCTAATTTAATTAACCCACCACTTTTTAGATTTCCAAATAATAATTTATCTACAAGAGGTTTTTTAATGTTTTGAGATATAAACCTCTCCATGGGTCTTGCACCCATTTCTTTGTCATATCCATTGTCAGCAATCCATTCAATAACTTTTTTCGAGACTTGTATTTCAACATTTCTTTTATCGAGTTGTGCTTGAAGTTTGGTAAGAAACTTATCAACAATTGATAAGATGACGCTCTTATCTAAGTAATTGAATTGGATTGTTTCATCTAATCTATTTCTAAACTCAGGTGAAAATAATCTTTTAAGAGAATTCATCGCATCTGATTCATTAGATGATTCTGCAAAACCAATATTTCTTTTACTTAAAAGTTCAGCACCAATATTTGTCGTCATTATTAATATTACATTTCTAAAGTCTGATTTACGGCCATTGTTATCAGTTAATTGGCCAGCATCCATTACTTGGAGCAGTATATTGAAAATATCTGGATGAGCTTTCTCAATTTCATCTAACAACAGTACACAATGAGGTGATTTAACTATTGCTTCAGTTAAAAGCCCACCTTGATCAAAGCCGACATAGCCTGGAGGAGCTCCTATTAATCGAGATACAGTATGTCTTTCCATATATTCACTCATATCAAATCTAACAAGATCAATACCAAGTATTTCTGATAATTGTTTAGATATTTCTGTTTTACCTACTCCAGTTGGGCCTGTAAATAAAAATGAACCAATAGTCTTATTTTCATCTCTGAGACCTACCCTTGATAACTTGATAGCATTAGATAATGTCTCAACTGCCTTATCTTGACCAAAAATAACTCTTTTTAAGTTTTCTTCTAAATTCTTAAGATCTTTTTTATCGCTGGTTGTGATTGTTTGTTCTGGTATTTTAGTAATTTTTGATATGGTCATTTCAATATCATTTTTTGAGACTTTAATTGTTTTATCATTTTTTCTATTGATATTTAATAATGCACCTGTTTCATCAATTACATCTATAGCTTTATCTGGTAAGAATCTATCATTTATATATTTTGAAGAGAGTTCAATAGATGATTTGATAGCTTCATCGGTATATTTAACGTCATGATATTCCTCATAAACATCCTTAATTCCATTTAGAATTTCTTCACATTCATCAAAATTGGGTTCGACGACATCAATTTTTTGAAATCTTCGAGATAAAGCCTGGTTTTGATTAAATATTCCTCTATATTCTTGAAAAGTTGTTGAGCCAATACATCTAATTTCACCCTTTCCTAGTGCAGGCTTGAGCAAATTTGATACATCTAATGAGCCACCTGATGCGGATCCCGCTCCGATAATAGTGTGTATTTCGTCAATAAATAATATTGGATTATCTTGTTTAGATAAAAACGATAAAACTTGTTTTAAACGTTTTTCAAAATCACCTCTGTATTTAGTTCCAGCTATTAAAGCTGCTATATCTAATGAGTAAACAACATTATTTTCCATTATTGATGGCACTTCTTTTTTTGAAATTAAATATGCCAAACCCTCTGCAATAGCTGTTTTTCCAACACCAGATTCACCAACTAGTAATGGATTATTTTTATTTCTTCTTGATAATATTTGAACTAACCTTTCAATTTCTTTTTTTCTACCAATGATTTTATCTATTTTATTATTTGATACTAAATTATTTAGGTTAATTAAAAATTCATTTTCAGAAGATAATTCTTTTTCATCCGATGGATCATTTTCAACAGTCTTATCATCTACTGATGAAGTTTTAGGACCATGTGACAAATAAGTAACCACATCAAGTCTGCTCAATTTATATTTATTGAGCAAAAAGACAGAATGTGATTCTTTTTCAGAAAAAATAGCAACTAGAATATTAATTGGTTTAACAACTCCTTTGCCTGATGATTGGATATGGAATACAGCTCTTTGAAGAACTCTTTGGAAACCTAGTGTTGGTTGTACAGGTTTTTGTTGGTCAATTTTTGATACAACATTTTTATTTAAATGATTATTTAAATCATCTTTCAGTGAGTCAATACTAATTCCTTTAGATTTAAAAAACTCTTTAACATCAAAATCGCTCATTATCATTAATAACAAATGCTCAACAGTAATATATTGAATATTAGCCTCATGAGCTTTATCAAATAACGCTGCTATAGATAATTCTAATTCTTTACTAAACATTTATTAATCTGTTAAAGGTTCTATTTCACTTAAAAGAGGATGTCCATGATCTTTTGCCATAGTGTTGACTTCATATGACATCATTTCAGCGATCTCTTTAGAGAATATACCACAAACACCCTTACCTTTTGTATGAACTGTCATCATTATTTCTGTAGATTTCTGATGAGTATGTCCAAATACAGTTTGAAGAACAAAAACAACAAACTCCATAGGAGTATAGTCATCATTAATTAGGACTACTTGGTATGATGGTGGTTCTTTGACTTCAGGTTCTTTTTCAAGAACAACCGCCCCAAGATCTGATGAAGTTGAGTCGTTGTCATTATCCTGAGATAACTTAAACATTACATTCTTTTGATCATCTCATCTGCAAATCCTGATGAAGAAACAAGATCTGCATCACTCATCATTCTTGCAAAATCATAGGTTACCTTTTTTGCACCAATTGCTCTGTCCATTGATGACATAATTAAATCTGCTGCTTCTATCCAACCCATATGTCTTAACATCATCTCTGCAGAAAGAATAAGACTTCCTGGATTTACTTTATTTTGTCCAGCATATTTCGGTGCGGTTCCATGAGTAGCTTCAAAAACTGCATATTCATCAGATATATTTGCTCCTGGCGCTATACCAATTCCACCTACCATTGCAGCCAAAGCATCAGATATATAGTCGCCATTAAGATTCATTGTTGCTATGACATCATATTCAGTAGGTCTTAATAATATTTGCTGAAGAAATGCATCACAAATTACATCTTTAATTACGATTTTTTTACCATTATTTGGATTAACAATCTCCTGCCATGGCCCATCATCAATTTCAATGCCACCGTATTCATTTTTTGCTAATTCATATCCCCAATCTCTAAATGCACCTTCGGTGTATTTCATAATATTACCTTTATGAACTAGGGTTACTGATGAACGATTATTATCAATAGCATAGTCTATTGCTTTTTTTACAAGTCTTGAGGTTCCACTTTTAGATATTGGTTTAACACCTATGCCCACGTTCTCATCAAATCTAATTTTTGAAACATCAAATCTTGTTTTAAGTGTTTTAACCAAACTCTTTGCTTCTTTTGAATTTCCCTCAAACTCTACACCACAATATATATCTTCTGAATTTTCTCTAAATATAACCATATCTACGTCTTGAGGTCTTTTTACTGGTGAAGGAACACCATCAAAATATCTAATTGGTCTTAAACACACATATAAATCTAATATTTGTCTCAACGAAACGTTTAATGATCTTATTCCACCGCCTACTGGAGTTGTTAAAGGACCTTTGATGCTTACAACAAATTCTTTTAATGCATCTATAGTCTCATCAGGAAGCCATGTGTCTTTTGAATAAACTTGAGTAGCTTTCTCTCCACAATATACCTCCATCCATTCAATTTTCTTTTTATCTTTATAAGCTATTTTTACAGCTTCATTTACAACATTTATCATTGGTGGTGTTATATCAACACCAATTCCGTCACCCTCAATGTAAGGAATGATAGGATTATCAGGGATGTTAATCTTCCCATTCTTGAAGGTAATTTTAGAGCCTTTTTTTGGGACTTTTATTTTCTTGTAAGGCATAGAATAATAGCTCTCTTAATTAGTTATTTGCAGTTAAAATCGGTGATAATTATACTCCTAAAATATTAATTTATGAATTCATTTAGAGATATGAATAATAGTAAAAAAACAATTGTAGTTGGAATGTCAGGTGGCGTTGATTCATCTGTATCGGCTTATTTATTAAAAGAGAAAGGATATAAAGTGGTCGGATTATTTATGCAAAACTGGCAAAGTGAGCCTGGTGAAGTTTGTACCTCAGAAATTGATTTTGAGGATGCTTCAAAGGTCTGTGATATGTTAGACATACCACTACACAAAGCTAACTTTTCAAATGAATATTGGGATAGAGTATTTGAAGAGTTTTTAAATGAACATAAGAAAGGTAGAACACCCAATCCTGATATTTTATGTAATCGTGAAATTAAATTTAAGTCATTTCTTGATTATGCATTTAATATTGGTGCGGATTACATTGCTACGGGGCATTATGCATCACTAAATGATGTTGATGGTATGAAGCTACTCTTAAGAGCAAAAGATTTGGAAAAGGATCAAACATATTTTCTCCATGAGGTTAAAGAAAAAGAATTTGAAAAATGCATCTTTCCACTAGAGAATCTTTTTAAAACAGAAGTAAGAGAAATTGCTAAAAAAATAAATTTACCAGTATCCTCAAAAAAAGATTCTGTAGGCATATGTTTTGTTGGTGAAAGAAATCTAAAAGATTTTTTAGGTAGATTCATAAAATTAGAAAAAGGAATAATTTATGATGAGTTTGGAACTGAAGTTGGAACACATAATGGTGCTACTCTCTTCACTAAAGGACAAAGACAAGGTTTAAATATTGGTGGTGTTAGAGGTAGAGAGGATCTGCCTTGGTATGTTTTTGACAAAGATATCGATAAAAATGAAGTCTTTGTGTGTCAGGGTATAAATAATGAGTTGCTTTTAAGTAAACGTTTGGAATGTGAGAATGTTTCCTGGATTAATAATATCGATCATTCTTTTCCCAAAAATTGTAGCGTTCAAGTTAGACATCAACATACACCGATAGATTGTAAAATATCCATAAAAGATAAAATTTTTAATGTTGAGTTTTCTGAGCCAATTAGGGGAGTTGCTTCAGGTCAATCTGCTGTTTTTTATGATAAGAATATATGTTTGGGTGGAGGAATTATTTCTAAAAGCGCATAATAGCCATAGCAAATTAAGATTAGTCTATGAAATTTGATCATAATAATATTTCTCCACTTGATAATAGATACCTGTCTAAAATTGAAGATATAAGAAGTATTTTTTCTGAATATAGTTTATTAAAGACAAGATTTCTCATTGAAATTAATTGGTTGTTATATATATGTCAAAAATATCCTAATTATTTTTCTAAATTATCAAATCAATCAAAAAATAAGATTATTAAATTTCGTGATTCTTTTGATGACAAAAGTGTTTTAGAAATAAAAAAAATTGAAAAAATAACAAATCATGATGTTAAAGCAGTTGAGTACTATATTAAAAATTTCTTCAAAAAAGATAAAGTTTTAAATAAATATATCCATTTAATTCATTTCGGTTTAACCAGTGAAGATATTAATTCTTTGTCATATGCAATTATGATTAATGATGGTTTAAAGGTTTATGAAAAAGATTTAAAAAATCTTAATACAAACTTAAAAAAACTATCATCAAAATGGTCAAATATCCCGCTTCTCTCTCGAACTCATGGTCAAGCCGCCTCCCCTACAACAATAGGTAAAGAAATAAAAGTATTTCAAATGAGAATTAACAGAGAGATTAAAAAATTAAATTCAACGGTCCCACTAGCAAAATTTAGTGGAGCTGTAGGCAACTATCATGCTTTTGATATTGCTGAGGGTCGAATTAATTGGATTACATTTACAAATAAATTTATTAAAACATTCAATGTTGTTCAAAATCCTGTAACAACTCAGATAGAACCTCATGATTGGATTGCTGAATTATTACAAACAATGACGAGAACAAATAATATCTGCATTGATATGTCGCAGGATATGTGGATATATATTTCAAATGAAATTTTCAAACTTAAACTTAACAAGAATGAGGTAGGTTCATCAACTATGCCTCATAAGGTAAATCCGATAGATTTTGAAAACGCAGAAGGTAATTTTGGAATATCTAATTCCTTAAATGATTATTTCATTAATAAGCTTCCTAGGTCTAGACTTCAAAGAGATCTATCAGATAGCACTGTTTTAAGAAATATTGGTATGACATTTGGACATACAAAAATTGGAATAACTTCTTTACAAAATGGATTGCAGAAAATTGCACCAAATAAAGAATTTATTTTGAAAGAGCTTGATAATAATTGGGAAGTTTTAACTGAGGCTGTCCAAACAATAATGCGTTATGAAGGTATTGATGATGCATATGAGCAATTAAAAAATTTATCAAGAGGCAAAAAGCTAGATAAAAGTTCATATAAAAACTTTGTGAATTCACTAGATATATCAGATAAATCCAAAGAAAAACTTCTTTCTTTAACTCCAGCTAAGTATATTGGCCTAGCAAAAAAAGTGTAAATTAGTAGTTATTTGTAGTAAAACTACTCAAATAATCCCTAAATAACAGCATTTTCAAAATATATTGACACAATCTACATAATATTATCTACTTCACTACAAAAAAGGGGAAATTAAATGTCAAAATACAAAAGTTCTTTAGAAGAAGCATCGTCTATATCTGATATCGATACATCTAATTGGGATGCAATAAATCCAAATTATGTTGCTCGAATGAGACTCCAAAACCAATTTAAAACTGGTATTGATATTGCTAAATATACTGCATCAATAATGCATAAAGATATGGATGAATATGATAAGGACCCTGCTGCTTATACTCAATCACTTGGTTGTTGGCATGGTTTTATAGGACAACAAAAATTGATTTCTATAAAAAAACACTTTGGTACTAATAGTAAAAAATATTTATACCTATCTGGCTGGATGATTGCTGCACTTAGATCACAATTTGGACCATTGCCTGATCAATCAATGCATGAAAAAACCTCTGTCGCAAGTCTTATAAATGAACTATATACATTTTTAAAGCAGGCTGATGCAAGAGAGTTAGGAGGTTTATTTAGAGAATTAGATAGTGCATCTGATAAAGATAAGCCTGCTATTCAAGAAAAGATAGATAATTTTGAAACTCATATAGTCCCAATAATAGCCGATATTGATGCTGGTTTTGGAAATGAAGAAGCAACATATTTAATGGCTAAGCAGATGATTGAAGCTGGCGCATGTGCGATTCAAATAGAAAACCAAGTATCTGATGAGAAACAATGTGGGCATCAAGACGGTAAGGTAACTGTCCCCCATGCAGACTTTTTAGCAAAAATAAATGCTGTTAGATACGCGTTCTTAGAACTAGGAGTCGATGATGGAATTATTGTTGCTAGAACAGACTCTTTAGGTGCTGGTTTAACAAAACAAATAGCAATTACAAATGAAGAAGGTGATTTAGGTGATCAATATAATTCATTCTTAGATGTCGAAGAAATAAATGATAAAAATATGAAACATGGTGATGTAATGATTAGTCAAAATGGAAAAATTGTTCGTCCAAAAAGACTACCTTCAAATTTATATCAATTTAGAAAAGGAACTGGTGAGGCTAGATGTATTCTTGATTCTATTACAAGTCTACAAAATGGCGCTGATTTAATTTGGATTGAAACAGAAAAACCTCATATTGGTCAGATTGCTGCAATGATGAATGAAATTAAAAAAGTCATACCTAATGCTAAATTAGTATATAACAATAGCCCGTCCTTTAATTGGACATTAAATTTTAGACAACAAGTGTTTGATGCTATGAGTGAATCTGGCGATGATATTTCACAATATGATAGAGAAGACCTAATGAATGAGAAATATGATGAAACTGAGTTGGCAAAACTGGCTGATGATAAAATTAGAACCTTCCAAGCTGATGCTTCTAAAGAGGCTGGTATATTTCATCATTTAATAACATTGCCTACGTATCATACTGCAGCACTTTCTACTGACAATTTGGCAAAAGAGTATTTTGGATCTGAAGGAATGCTTGGATATGTTGCGAATGTTCAAAGAAAAGAAATTCGTCAAGGCATTGCATGTGTGAAACATCAAAATATGTCTGGTTCTGATATGGGTGATGATCATAAAGAATACTTTGCTGGCGAAGCTGCTTTAAAAGCTGCTGGTAAAGATAATACTATGAATCAATTTTAACTAATTGCATCATATAGTGCTTTTGTAAGCATATTAGATGTCTTATAAAGACTAGATGATTTTTGCTGTTTATTGCAAACAAAACTGTATCCTAACTGATTTTTTTTATCTCCAAAGGCAACTGACCCCCCTATTCCAGCATGTCCAAATGCACCTTTATAAAATATCGGTGCAAAATTTATATTAGTCTTCTTATTACCATCTAACATAAAGCAATATCCAAATTTAAGTTTTACTCCAAATAGTACAGAATCAGGACCGCTTGAATATACTCTTGTTGCTTGATCTAAGGTTTTTTCATCCATTATTTTAAAGTTATTCCTATTACAACCAGATGCAAGAATACCGAATAGTTTTGCAAGACCAGCTGCTGTTCCATGACCATTACCAGCAGGGAGTTCAGCTGATCTGAAATCAAATGAATTAACATCATTCTCTTGAAAAGGTTCTGGCATAAATGCCTTTAAAAAATGTTTTGATTTAAGAGATTTTTTTAAATTAATTAATTCATCATTAAGAACAAAATTAGGTATAAATTTTATAAAATCGATAGGCGGTTTAATTGAGTCTAATCTATCAAATGATGTAATTGATGCGCATCTATTAATTTGATCTTCGTTTAAACCAATATGGAAATCAATATCTAATGGTTCTGCTATTTCTTCTTTAAAATATCTTCCAATAGTTCTTCCCTCAACCCTCTTAAATAATTCGCCTACTAGCCATGCAAAGGTAACTGCATGGTATCCTTGAGATGAGCCTGGAGTTACGAATGGTTTTTGATTTTCTAAAGCTTTTACATAAACATCCCAATCATTCCAACTAGCTTGTGGAATATCATTTTCAAACCCAAACATACCTGCTCTATGAGTAAGAAAATCTATAACTTTAGTATTTTCTTTGCCATTACAAGCATATTCAGGCCAGTAATGGCCAACGTATTCGTTTACATCTAGTAAGCCCGCATCAATTAATCTTGTAATGCAAATTCCTGAAATAGCTTTCGTTACTGAAAATACATTAACAATAGTATTTTCATTCCATTTAAAATTTTTATTTTCATCTTTATAGCCACCGTAAAGATTAACAACCTCTTTGCCTTTCCATTCAACAGCTACAGATGCACCTAATTCAAAATCAGAATTTAGTTGTTGTTCTAAGATTTTTTTAAGTTCAGAGAATTTTTCGTCGCAATGACCATTAACCATAAATATTAGGATCTAATCTCTACAATTTTCTGGATCTGATCTTCCACATATTTCGCATGTGGAACCATCCTTAAGATTAGCCATTCCTCCACAAGAACCTTTAATTGGTTGATTTTTAAAAATAAGGCCAACTGCTAAGCCTGTAAATGCAAAAGTTATTATTAAAAATGACAGTATTAACTCATTCATATAAACAAATCATACCATTTATCTGAAAAAACAATATCTACAACATCATTATCATTTCTAAAAATAATCATGGTAGCGATTTGATTCTTATTAGCTATTTCAATTGCTTTGTTCATTCCCATTGCATTAAAAGCGGTTGCATAAGCATCCGAATAGGTTGCAGAGTATTCATTTATTACAGTTACCGACAAAATGTCATTATCAATAGATGAAAGAGTAAGTGGATTGATGGTATGAGTAATTTTATTTCCATCTTTGTCTAATTTAAAATTTCTATATTCTCCTGAAGTTGCAATAGCAAGAAAATCATTATTTTCATTATTTATAGTAGTAGTTGAACTATCTATATTTGATAAAGGATTTTGTATGCCAATATTCCATGGCCTACCATTTTTACTTCCACTTATTATTATTTCCCCTCCTATATCAATAAGATGATTATTAAGGTTGGATAATGATAGATATTCGTGTATTTTTTGTACCGCATATCCTTTAGCAATCGATGACAAGTCAAACCAATTCTCAGAGAACCTAATTAGTGATCTATTTGTTTCATCTAATTCATATGTAGACGATTTTTTTTGGAGTGGATTTTTTCCAAAATCTGGTGCAAATCCTAGGCTACTAGAAATTTTGCCCAACATTATGTTGTAATATCCTTCCGAAATAGCTTCTACACTTTTAGCAATTTTTAAAATATCAAATAATTCATCTGAAATAAATTGAAATTCTTTGAAGTTCATATTAATTTTTGAAATTTCAGATTCTAATTTGTAGTTTGAAGCTACATAATCAATATCATTAATAATATTTTTAATAGCTTCTTTATGATTATCTGCAATATATTGAGGTGACGAAACAGACCAAGTAGTTCCATATGCGTTTCCTGATATTACATATAAAGAATTAGTATTATGATTATATGCAATGAATAATAGAATAATTCCAGCAAAAAGAGCTATTACTTTAGAAAAAAAATATCTAGACACTTTATAAAGATTTGTTAGCCGCCAAAGTCGTCTAAAGCAATGTTTTCTGGCTCTACACCTAAATTAATTAACATATCAATTACTGCTTTGTTCATCATTGGGGGGCCACACATATAATATTCACAATCTTCTGGTGCATCATGAGTTTTAAGATAATTTTCATATAAAACATTATGTATGAAGCCCGTTTCACCGTCCCAGTCATCTTCAGGTAATGGATCAGATAATGCAACATGCCATTCAAAGTTATCATATTTCTTCGCTAATTCGTCAAATTCATTTACATAAAACATTTCTTTAAGACTTCTAGCTCCATACCAAAAGGTTATTTTCCTATTAGTATTTATTCTAAGTAATTGGTCAAATATATGAGATCTCATTGGCGCCATACCTGCGCCACCGCCTACAAAAACCATTTCTGCATCTGTTTCTTTAGCAAAAAACTCTCCAAATGGACCAAACACTTTAACTTTATCACCTGGCTTAAGACCAAAAGTCCAAGACGACATTAGTCCTGGTGGAACGTCTTGTCCTGGAGGTGGTGATGCAATTCTTATATTAAATTTAATAATGCCTTTTTCTTCAGGATAATTAGCCATAGAGTATGCTCTAATAACTGGTTCATTAGTAGATGATTTGTTGTCCCAAATCTTAAATCTATCCCAATCTTCATGATATTCTTTTTCAATATCAAAATCTTTATAATCAAGATCATATGCAGGAGCTTCAAGTTGTACATAACCACCAGCTCTGAAATCTACATTTTCACCCTCTGGTAATTTAAGAATCAGTTCTTTAATAAATGTCGCAACATTTTCATTAGATATAACTTCGCATTCCCATTCTTTAACGCCAAAAACATCCTCAGGAACTGCAATTTTTAAATCATTCTTGACTGGTACCTGGCATGACAATCTCCATCCATCTTTTTGTTGTGTTGAATTAAAATGTGACTCTTCTGCAGCTAGTATAGAACCTCCACCTTCAAATACCTGACATTTACATTGACTACAGGTACCTCCGCCACCGCAAGCTGAAGCAAGAAATATATTATTATCAGCTAATGTTTGTAGTAGCTTGGCTCCAGCTGGTACAACTATTGGATTAGAAGCATCACCATTAATTTCAATAGAAACATTACCTGTTGAAACAAGCTTTGATCTTGCAAATATTATTACAAGAACAAGTAGAAGAATAATTCCACTAAAAGCGCTAACACCTAAAATTAAATCTATACTCATATTAAAGTGAAATACCTCCAAATGACATAAAACCAAAACTCATTAGTCCTACAATAATAAATGTTGTGCCAAGACCTTTTAATCCATCTGGTATATCAGAATATTTTAGTTTTTCTCGAATACCAGCTAAAACAACAATTGCCAAAGCCCATCCAAAACCTGCTCCAAATCCATAAACGATACTTTCAACAAACATTAAATCTTTTTCGACCATAAATAAAGAAGCGCCTAAAATTGCACAATTAACTGTAATTAGTGGTAAAAATTGACCAAGAGCGTTATATAAAGCAGGTACATACTTATCTAAGAACATTTCTAATATTTGAACACTTGCTGCAATGACACCTATGTAACTAATCAATTCAACAAATTCTAGATTTGTACCTTCAATACCAATCCAAGTTAATGCGTCTTCTCTTAATATATAGTTATAAATTAAGTTATTTAAAGGCACCGTGATTAAACAAACAACAATTACAGCAATTCCAAGTCCAAAAGCAGCATCAATTTTTTTAGATATAGCTATAAATGTACACATTCCAAGAAAAAGAGACAATGCAATATTTTCAATAAATACTGTTGTTATAAAAATATTTAAATAATGTTCAAACATTTATTTCTCTTTTTGATAAATCAGGACTGGTTGAGTGTTTGGAGACAAAGAAATCATCTTCTTCAATCTGATCAGATTTTAGTGATCTTATTAACCAAATAAATAAACCTATAATAATAAATGAGCTTGGCGGTAAGAGTAATAAATTATTACCCATATACCAGCCACCATTAGATATGAGTGGAAGAATTTCATAACCAAATAAAGTCCCTGCTCCAAATAGCTCTCTTATTGTTGCTACTGCAATCAAAATTAGACTATATCCAAGACCGTTTCCAAGACCATCTAAAAAACTTAATAATGGTTTTTCTTTCATTGCAAAAGCTTCAGCACGACCCATTACAATACAATTCGTTATTATTAATCCAACAAAAACAGACAGCTTTTTGCTAGTTTCATAATCGTATGCTTTTAATAATTCATCCACAACAATTACAAGTGATGCAATTATTGTCATTTGAACAATAATTCTAATACTCGAAGGAATATAGTTCCTGATTAATGATATAAATAGGTTTGAAAAGGAAATTACACTTATTACAGCTACACACATTACCATTGTGACTGACAAATTATTCGTAACTGCTAATGCAGAACAAATACCAAGAATTTGTAATGTAATAGGATTCTCATCTATAAGAGGCTTAACAATTACATCTTGATACTTTTTAAGATTCATAGTCCAGTTCTCTTAATAATGACGAATATCCTGACTCACCAAACCAATAAGCTACCATGTTTGTAACTCCCCTACTTGTGATAGTAGCACCAGATAAGCCATCTATTTTGTAGGTTGATTCAGAATCCCCTGCTTCGACCTTTCCTTTAATTACTGCTAAATTAACTTTATTGTCTTTATATATTTTTTTTCCTTTCCATTGAGCTTTCCATTTTGGATTATCAACTTCTGCACCTAGACCGGGTGTTTCTTTATGATCATAAAATTCTATTCCAGAAACAGTATTAAAATCATCTTCAATTGAAATATAACCATATAAAGTTCCCCAAAGTCCGTAACCTCTTATGGGAAGCACTAATTTATCAATAGCGCCTATTTCATCTCTCAATATATAAATTTTTCCAACGTTTTCTCTATTTTTTATAATAGCAATATCCTCTGAAGTTGGAACTTTGGATGATAAATTAGGATCTTTTGTAACAATAATTTGATCATAGTCATCTATACTAAAATTATTGTATTCATCCATCAATAATCCAGTATTAAAATCGATAAACTTAGACTCTAACTCAGAAAATTGTTCAGCAATAGAAATGCTTGGATCATATATATCTGCAACTTGAAGTATTTTTATTCTTTTATCATTGAGTTTATTCTCTTTTTGAAGATCTCTAAGGCTAACTGCTGATGCAGAAACAACCAATGAGCAAATTAAACAAACTGCAAATGCAACTCCAATTGTTTTAACTATTGATTCATTCATTATATAAAGCCTTTCTTCTTTTTATATTAGACATAACAACCATATGGTCAATAACAGGTGCTAATAAATTTGCAAATAAAATTGCTAACATCATTCCTTCTGGAAACGCTGGATTAATAACACGTATTAATATCACTGTAACTCCAATTACAATTCCATATATCCATCTTCCAGTATTTGTTCCTGATCCTGAAACTGGCTCTGTTGCCATAAACACCAAACCAAAAGCAAAACTTCCAATGACAGCATGCCAATACCAAGGAATAGCAAACATTGGGTTAGAATCAGATCCAACAATATTTAATAGAGATGACATCAATATCATTCCAACAAAAGTTCCTAATACAATTCTATAAGATGCAACTTTGGTAATTAATAAAACTGCTAATCCGATTAATATAGCAATAATGGATGTTTCACCAACTGAACCAGGTATGTTACCTAGAAATGCATCCATCCATGTATAGGAGTTAGTTATTCCAGCCATGCCACTTTCAGCAGCTACTCCCAAGGCTGTTGCTCCACTATAACCCTCAGGAATTATGTTGTAATCGGAAATGCCTGCAACCCATACCTTATCCCCGGATATCTGTGCAGGATATGCAAAGTATAAAAATGCTCTGCCAGTAAGTGCAGGATTTAAGAAATTTTTACCAGTTCCACCAAATATCTCTTTTCCTATAACAAGTCCAAATGAAATACCCATAGCAGCTTGCCAAAGAGGAATATCAGGCGGACAACTGAGAGCAAAAAGAACTGTTGAAACAAAAGCTCCTTCATTTATTTCATGTTTTCTAACAATTGCAAATAAAGCCTCCCAAGCAATCCCAACTGTAAAAACAACAAAGTATATTGGCAGAAAATAACACGCACCAAACCAAAGCTTGCTTAGAAAACTAGTTGAATCATATCCAACTATACTGACAAAATAATGATGCCAGTCTCCAGTATTTTGTTGATTAATTGATTCTAAATATTCAAGAGAGTTCGCACCAAGATTATACATACCAAAAAACATAGCTGGAAATGTTGCTAACCAAACAGTAACCATTACTTTTTGAATATCAACAGCATCTCTTACATGTATTGGATTTTTTGTTTTCTTACCATAGGAGAAAAATAAATTTTCAATAGCATCAAATAACGGGAACCACTTAACATGTTTACCATCACTTACAAAATTTGGTTTTATATTATCAAGATAATTTCTTAGAATTTTCATGATTCTAAATAAAGTTTGTTGAGGTTATCCATTAATATCGATGAATAATCATATTTACTAGGGCATACATATGAACATAATGCCAAATCTTCTGGCACTAGCTCTAACATACCTAAATCTATAGCCATATCTATATCTGAGACGACTAGTGCTTTCAAAAGCTGTGTTACTAAAATATCCATTGGAATTACTTCTTCGTATGATGAAATTGGTACTATGGCCCTATTACCGCCACCAATAGAAGTATTGAAAGTAAATGTTTCCGGTTTTATAAATGATGATAAAAAAACATTTAATTTTGAATGTAAAGATGAACCCGGCATAAGCCAATTCATAAAAATATTATTTACTTCATCTGCAATAACAGATATTTGAGAATCATAATATCCAAGATAGTTCATGACTCCTTCAGATTGATGACCATGAAGAACAGAACCAGATATAATCCTTGAATTCGCTTCAATTTTACCTGCAGTTATTTCCTCAATATTTCCTCCGATTCTTACCTTTATTAAAGATGGCTCATAAACTGAAGGACCAGCTAAAGAAATATATTTTGAAGTTCTAATTTCTTTATTTTGCTTAAGGTATCCAATTGAAATAATATCTTGATAATTAATTGTCCAAACTTTTCTATTTAAATTCACTGGATAAATTTTAGAAATATGAGTACTTGATAGTCCTGAAGGATGTGGGCCTTTGAATTGATAGTAATTTATCTTTTCAATAGATGTATCAAAATTGTCATTTTGATAACAGAGATTAATATTACATCTAAAGAAATCTGTTAAAACATTAAGTCCCTCATCGAACTCGGTTTTGTTAAGCAATATTATTTCATATGGATCTATAGAAAGAGGATTTGAATCACAGCAGTTAATAAAAACAGCATCAGGAATTTCATTTATACCAGGTGTCCTATTAAAGGGCCTAGTTCTAAAAGCATTCCATAGACCAGAATCAATAAGACAATCTTTAATTTGATCAGCTGAGTCATCCATATCAAAATTAACAAATTCTTCAGTATCTTTTATATCTATTTCGATTGATAAAAATCTTCTCTTATCTCCTCTATTTATATCCTTAACAATACCACCAGCTGGAGAAGTAAAATAAACTCCATTATTTTTTTTATCTTCAAAAATTTTTTGACCTGCTTTAACAGTTTCTCCTTCTTTTACTAGCATGGTTGGTTTCATGCCAATAAAATCATTAGACAATAAAGCTACAGACGAAACCTTAGGTTCGTCAGAGATTGTATTTATAGGCGAGCCTGATATTGGTAAATCAAGACCTTTTGATATTTTTATCACTTTTTGTGTGCCTTTATAAAGTTACGTTTGAAACAATAAAAAACAATAGAATTATAAGGCTAAAGCGCCTAGGATTCTATGTTTTTAGCTAATTGGTTTAGGTAATCTAGGTAGATTAATTTTGGCTACTTTCTTTGCTAAGTTTATAACTTGTTTAGTATAGCCATATTCATTATCGTACCAACAATAAAGAGTTACTCTTTTGTCATTAGTTATAGTAGCCTGAGAGTCAATTACTGTAGCAAATGGTGACGAATAAAAATCAGTAGAAACGACCTCAGATGAGTTAACAAATCCAATTATTTCTCTATATTCAGAGTGAAAAGCCATCGATCTAAGATAATCATTAACTATTTCAACACTAACTTTTTTATCTAATTCCAAAGATAATATAGCAAGACTAACATTAGGAGTCGGCACACGAATAGCATTACCAGTAAGTTTCCCTTTAAGTTCTGGTAAAGCTTTTGCTACTGCATTTACAGCTCCAGTTGATGTTATAACCATGTTAAGTGGAGCTCCTCTTCCTCGTCTGTCTTTCTTATGAAAGTTATCGATTAGATTTTGATCATTTGTATATGCGTGAACAGTTTCAATATGGCCTCCATTAATTTTAAACTCATCATTAATGGTTTTAAGCACAGGAACAATCGCATTTGTTGTACATGATGCAGCAGATATAAGCTGATCATTTTCTTCAAGAATTGAATCATTTATTCCGTAAACGATATTTTTGATTTCTCCTTTTGCAGGAGCAGTTAAGATCACCTTTGAGGCTCCTGATTTAATATGAACAGATAATGCTTCTTCATCTCTCCAAATACCAGTATTATCAATTACAACTGGATCATTAATATCATAATCTGAATATTTAACTTTATCAGGACCTGAGGCGTAAATAACCTTAACAGGATTTCCATTGATTACTAAACTTGAGTTTTCTTCATCAACTCTTACCGTTCCATCAAAAGGCCCATGAACAGAATCTTTCGTTAACAAGCTGGCTCGTTTAAATATATCATCATCTGTAGCTTTTCTAATGACAATAGCTCTTAGTTTAAAATAATTACCTGGTCCAGTAGTTTGTGTCATCATTCTTGCAACAAGTCTTCCAATCCTTCCAAAACCATACAAAACTATATTCGCAGGTTCAGAAGGCCTATTTGATTTCTTATTTATTACAGATTTAAGTTCAGCATCAATAAACTCCCCTACTTTAGTATCGTCATTTTTAATATCTTCAAAAAATGGACATTTAACAGCTATTTCACCTACATCAATTTCGCAGTCTGCTAAGTCTAAAGTTTCTATATATTTAAGAATTGGATAGGTTTCTAGTTCACTGAGTTCGTTATTATCAGACTGTCTAGCAAAGCGATGTGCTTTCATTATTGCAACTGGAGATTCATTTACCAGAGATTTTCCATAAATAAGGATATTAATGCCATTTCGATATAGAGAACCAATAATTGGAACCATAAGCTCTGCAAGACCTTCTCTCCATTTCCAATCACCAAAAGAATCTTCAGGTAAGATCCTTTTTTGTCTTTTAGTAGACTGAAGATTGATATCCCTGTTATCACTCATGATCTGATTATAAATCGTTTAATGAAATACCTAAATAAAGTATCAGGAAAAAGTTTTAAGATGATAGTCAGCATTTCCAAATAATGCATCAATTGAAATCATTTTTTTAAGATAATGTCCAATCATCATTTCCTCACTAACCCCCATACCTCCATGAAGTTGAACAGCTTCTTTAGCTGAAAGTTTTCCAGATTTACCAACATAGGATTTAAGTGCAGAAACATGCTTATACATTTCATCAGACCTGTTATTAACTTCCAACATTGCTTTTATTAATAGTGATTTTGCTAGCTCTGACTCAATAAACATATCGACCATTCTATGCTGTAATACCTGAAAACCAGATATGGGTTGACCAAATTGCTCTCTGCCTTTTGTATATTCTAATGTCTTATGATAACAAGACTCCATGCAACCAACAGCCTCTGCGCATATACATAAAGTAGCAAGATTGATTGTTTCTTTTAACAAGTTTTCAGCATCATTACCAGTAGAAATAATATTTGATTTATCTAATTTAACATTTTCAAAAGAAATTTCTGAGCATGATTGACCGTCTACTGTTGAGAATGAATTAATTGAAACGCCAGGTGTATTTGCATCTAGTACAACAATATTTAAAGTATCATCATTAGTGCAAGTTACAATAATTTTTTCAGCGTTAGATCCGTTAAGAACTAATGTTTTAGTACCATTCAAAACAAATTTTGAATCTAAAGTTGTGCTTGGATTTAAATAATCATATCCATTATCAACTTCAGCATAAGCGAGTGAAATATGTATAGATCCTGTACAAATTTTTTCAATCAAGTCATTCTTTTCAGAAAATGTTGATTTATCTAACAATGTTCCAGAAAGAACAACAGTTGAAAGATATGGCTCTATTACAAGTGCTTTTCCAAATTCTTCAAACAAAATTGATAATTCAATTGGACCAAAACCAAGCCCACCAGACTGTTCTGAAAACGGCATTGACAGCCATCCTTGTTCAGCAAACAAATTCCATACATTTTCATCAAAATCATTGGATGATTTAACTATTTCTTCTCGTTTATAAAAATCATATTCAGATTCACAAAATTTTTGAATCTGCTCTCGCAGCATATTTTGTTCATCGTTATAATCGAGATTCATTAATTAAACACCCAATACAAATTTGGACAAGATATTTTTTTGAATTTCATTACTACCACCATATATTGATGTTTTTCTGAGATTTAAAAATCCAGACAAACCTTCAGCAGCATAATCTGGACCTGCAGGTTTATCATTATTTTCATACCCATGTGGTCCTGGATACATTAAAGCATATTCTCCAGATGCTTCTACAAATAGTTCTGATAAGGCTTGTTGCATTTCAGTTCCTTTTATTTTTAATATTGATGATTCAGCTCCAGGATGGCCACCGTTTTCAAGAGCAGATAAAAGTCTCAATTCTGTGATTTCAATTGCTGATAATGCAACCTCAAGTTCATTAACCTTTTTTTGGAGATCAGAATTGTCAAGTTTGGAGATTATCTCTTTTAATCTATTAAGCTGTCTCATAGATGCTCCTACGCCAGCAATACCAAATCTTTCATGTGCTAGTAAGAATTTAGCATAAGTCCATCCTTTTCCCTCTTCACCTATTAGATTTTTTGCTGGCACCTTCACATCAGTAAAAAATACTGAGTTAACTTCATGATCACCGTCAATAGTTATTATAGGTTTAACCTCAATTCCTGGTGATTTCATATCGATAAGTAAAAATGAAATTCCTTCTTGCTTTATACCACTGTTGTCAGTTCTAACTAAACAGAATATCCAGTCAGCATTCTGAGCTAATGTTGTCCATGTCTTAGATCCATTTACAACATAATAATCTTCATCAAGATCATTTCTTAGAACAGCTTTTGTTTTTAATGAAGCTAAATCTGAACCTGAACCTGGTTCAGAATAACCCTGACACCACCATGTATTAAAATTAAGTATATCAGGCAAAAATCTTTCTTTTTGTTCATCGTTACCAAATGTGTAGATTACAGGACCAACCATACCAACACCAAAAGGGAGAATTGGCGGACATCCAGCTAAACCAAGTTCTTTATTAAAAATATATAGTTTAGAAGCTGACCAACCAGTTCCACCATACTCAACAGGCCAGTTATAGCCCATCCAGCCTTTCTTTGATAATGCCTTGTGAAAATCTACTAAATCTTCTTTACTAATTGTAATACCAGCATCAGTTTTTTCTTTTACATGCTTTGGATAATCGTTAGCTAACCAATCTCTAACTTCATCTCTAAAAGCAATATCCTCTTTACTAAAGTTTATATCCATATTTTTTTCTTTATATATTAAATTTGATTGATAGAATAAGGCCTCATTATACACAACTAGATGACTAAAAATAAACAAAATAAATATCAAAATTATGCATATTCTATTAAGAAATATTTTGATAAATCTTCTAACTCTTT
>CACMVA010000007.1 GCA_902617045.1 uncultured SAR86 cluster bacterium | reverse complement strand
TCAGCTTGAACTAAATGACGAGAAAGCACCTATAACAGTTGAAAATTTTAAAGCTATTGCTTCAAGTGGATATTATGAAGGAACAATATTTCATAGAGTTATAAATGGTTTCATGATTCAAGGCGGTGGATTAACTGCTGATATGAGTAATAAGTCTAGTGGAACTGGTCCTATACAAAATGAAGCTAATAATGGGTTGCCAAATGACAGAGGTACTATTGCAATGGCCAGAACGATGGATCCACACTCAGCTACAAGTCAGTTCTTTATTAATCACAAGGACAACGCATTTCTAAATCATACTGGTGAAACATCGCAAGGATGGGGATATGCTGTATTTGGTATGGTTACTGAAGGTATGGATGTTGTTGATCAAATAGCAGAAGTTGCAACTGGATCTTCTGGAGCCTATCAAGATGTTCCTGAAGAAGTGATAACTATTGAGTCAGTTACTATCTCTGAATGACATCCTTTTTTATATCGGACATACATTTAAGCGAAAGTAATAATAAACTATCTTCTGCTTTTATAAATTTTCTTAAAGATTCTAAAGAATCTTGCTCACAACTTTATATTCTTGGAGACCTATTTGAAGTTTGGATTGGTGATGATTATGAAACAAGTTTTATAAACGACATAAAATCTGAACTTTTAAGGTTTACAACTAACGGACCGGATACCTTTCTTATGCATGGTAATAGAGATTTTTTAATAAGTGAAAAATTTTTAACTGATACTGGTATTAAACTTCTTCCTGATCCATTTGAAATAACTATGCATAATAAAAAAGTTCTCTTAAGTCATGGAGACTTCTTGTGTACTGACGATGTTGATTATATTAATTTTAGAAATCAGGTTAGAGATAAAGCCTGGCAAGATAATTTTTTGAGTAAGTCAATTGAAGAAAGAAATGAAATTGCATCAAAACTAAGAAGTGATAGCAATGATGCAACCCAAGATAAATCCCTAGATATTACTGATGTTAATGAGTCATCGGTCAAAAAAATTATTGACGATTACTCTCCTGACATATTTATTCATGGCCATACTCACAGACCTAATATTCATGAATATGCATCCTCAAAACGTATTGTTCTTGGCGATTGGGGTGACTTTGGTTGGTATCTTCGTCTTGACGATGAATCATATAATTTAGAAAAGTTTTCTATTGCTTAACTAAATACTTTACAAATAATTAGATTTAAATATACTGTATATATATACAGTATTAATCCATGAAAGTTGACTATATCGGAAAAATTTCTGAAGAAAATCTGCCGGCAATATTTGTGCCCTATTTTCTTGAATCAGTCCATGCCGGATTCCCCAGTCCGGCAAGCGACTATATTGAAAGTCCAATAGACCTAAATAAACACCTAATAAAAAATGGTGCTGCAACTTTTCTGGTTAGAGCGCAGGGACAATCCATGGTTGGTTCTGGCATTACCGATCAAGCAGTCTTGATCGTCGATAGAAGTATAAAACCTTCTCACAACAGTATTGTAGTAGCGACAATAGATGGCGAATTTGTATGTAAAAGATTAAAGCTCAAACCAAGAATGTGTTTAATGCCTGAGAATCCTGAGTACCCTCCTATCTTCATTAATAGCGGACAAGAATTAGAAATAGTAGGAACTGTAACCGCAGCAATTAATAAATTCTAATGGCTTTTGCTCTTGTCGACTGTGAAAGTTTTTATGCCTCCTGTGAAAGAATTTTTCGTCCAGACCTAAAAAATGTTCCTATAGTTGTACTTTCTAATAATGATGGTTGTGTCATAGCAAGAAGTACGGAAGCAAAAAAGATGGGAATCGCAATGGGTGTTCCATGGTTTAAGGTTAGAGAGTCTTTTCTTAAGCAAAATGGAAAAGTGTTTTCATCAAATTTTACATTTTATGGAGATATATCCGCCAGAGTAATGAATATTCTTGAGGGGTTTGTTCCAAGAGTTGAAATATATAGTATCGATGAGGCCTTTCTAGACTTAGATACTTTGAAGCAAAACTATAATTTATATGATTTTGGTTGTCACATAAGATCTTTGGTAAGGCAATGGACAGGAATTCCAGTTCGAATAGGGATAGCTCCAAACAAAACACTGAGCAAGATTGCTATAAATGAAATAAAAAGAAAGAATATACCCACCTCAGTAATTGAACTATCAAATAGAAAACAAATTGAAATTGCCTTGCAACACACTCCAGTAGGCAAAGTATGGGGAGTTGGGAGAAGGTTAAATGATCATTTAAATAGAGCTGGAATTAATACAGCGTTAGATCTTGCAAACGTTAATCCTCAAAATATTAGAAAGAAATTTAGTGTGGTTTTGGAAAGAACTGTTCGGGAATTAAGGGGTGAAAGATGTCTTAATATTGAAGATGACATTTCGTCAAAAAAACAAATAGTTGTGAGTAGAAGCTTTGGTGAAAGGGTTTCTAATTTAGAAACGTTAAAACCTATAGTTAGTAATTTTGCTGTTAGAGCAGCAGAAAAGTTAAGAAGTGAAAGACAAAAATGCTCTCAAGTGTCTGTCTTTGTAAGAACCAGCCCTTTTAATAAAAATAAACCTCAACACTCAGATTTGAGAACGATTGGGCTGCTTACTCCTACAAGCGATACTAGAGATATTCTTACAGCAGCAAAAAAGGGATTATTGCCTATCTTCAGACCTGGATATGATTATGCAAAAGCAGGAATAATCTTAAATAAATTTACTAATGAGCATGTTAAACAACATTCTTTATTTAAAGATCCTAATAATCCTAAGCAAGATACAAAATTAATGAAATACCTTGATCAAATGAATTCCTATGAAACTCAAATTTACTATGCATCACAAAATACAAAAAAATGGTCACCAATGAAACAGAACATGACATCTCCAAAATATACGACCAACTGGTTCGAACTTCCAAATGTTAATTAAATAAATGATTAAAAAGTTAAATAAAAACAGAATCTGGACAGAAAGGCCTTTGGGAAAATGGTATTTTGAAAAAGATACAACAGATTATTTAAGAATATCTATGCAGCTATTAGATATTAAGATGGAGCTAAGAGATTTAAAAAATCGAGTATGGATTCATGTTTTGAGGCTAAGGTTTGCAATAGCAAATACAAAATCATTTGAACTAAAGACCCAATTAAAATTTCAAGAAAAAATAGTTTTAGAGCATATAGCAAATATAAAGAGACTAAGAGAAGAGAATGAAGATGCCTGGAAAAAAAACTATAAAAATAAATATGGTGAAGATGCTATATGGTTTTAAAGTTGATAGAGAAAATTGAATAAATGATTTAGGATGAGCTTATGAGTATATTTCTCGGTTATATTGTTTTTGTGATTTCTTTCATGACAGTCGGATGTATAGTTTTATATGCTTTAGAAAAACTAATTGTCTTTTTATACGAGCAATTAAAAGAGTTATTCTTCCCTACTCCACAAATACCTGAAGAAGTGTACGAACAAATCTGTGAAGATGCATCGGACTTTGTGTGGGCTAAGCATAGACCATGGGACTATGATGATATGTTTGCTGAATATCTGTGTTTAGTTAATGATATGTGCATTGAGAAATGGAATGAAATGTATGAGATGAACAAATAGCTTAGGTTAAATCAATAGCAAAGTTCTTCAATACATCTAAATCGATAATTTTTAAAGCTTTTTTGTTAGTTCTCTTTAGGTAAATCTTCGGTGCAAAACCACACTCATAAGCTTCTTTCCATCTCTCAGCACAAAGACACCAAGAATCTCCTTCTTTTAAACCAGGAAAATTGAATTCAGGTCTTGGAGTTGATAAGTCATTCCCACGACTTTTAGAAAAATCTAAAAATTCATCTGTTATTTGAGCGCACACAACATGGAGACCTCTATCAAGCTCGTCAGTATGACAAAACCCATCTCTAAAATAACCAGTGATAGGATTTGAACAACATTCTTCAATCACTTCATCAAAAATATTAATCTGTTTCATTTTTATCTAATTCTTTTTTATATTTTTCATAATCTTCCCAGTCATGAGGTGTGCCAACATTCTGAATACCCTTTACTGCTCTATACAAACTTTTAGATCTCAACGATGTTGAATCTTCCTCTTTTCCAAAAATCTTATTCCAGCCATGTTCAAAAAATTTAAAGAAATTTTTTTTATTATTCATTTTTACTCTTTTTCAAAGTCGCAGGTCATTTTTGCAACGACCTCTCCCTCAACTTTCAAATTAACTTTTGCTCTTCCTTCCATTGTCCCTGTTACGGTACATTGTTCGATGCTCTCCTCTACAATTAAACGAACAATTTCTTTTAACTCATTAATTGATAGATCACTTACTTTTCTTTCATCAGTTTCTTCTGTCGCAAATAAAAATAGTGGCATTAAGAAAATTATTGGTAATAGTAATTTCATAAAAGTCCTCGATAAAAAATTAAATTGTATAATTAATCTAAATTATATATTTTTTTTAAAAACAAAAATGAATGAGTCGAAGATATTATTTAATGAAAAATGCTCTGTATGTAATTTTGAAATAAAACATTACAAAAAAAGATCAGATTTAAACTTCGTTAATTGCAGTGAGATGGGAGATAAATATCTTAGAAAACTCCATGTTAGATTTGAAAATGGAACAGAAATATCTGGAGTTGATGCCTTTGTATATGTTTGGGAGAGAACTAAAGGTTATGAGTGGATTGCAAAGATAATAAAATTGCCAGTGATTTATACGCTATCTAAAATTGGTTATGCGGTAGTAGCATTTATATTATTCTATAAATATAAACTACTATCTAAATGATAATGATAATCATAGTGATTATCATTAAAAAAATACCTTATATCAATACTTTACAATATATATAATAGTATTATACTTTGCGTAATCTAACAAATACTAGGAGAAAAGTTGTAATGGAAAATAACGAGATAAATACTAAAGAGGTTTGTGACATTTTAAATGAAATAATGGAATATGAACTTGCAGGTGTTGTTAGGTATACCCACTCTTCGATGATGGTAAGTGGCCCATATAGATTACCAATCGTTACATTTCTTAAGGAACAAGCTGAGGAATCTCTCCTGCATGCTCAACTCGCTGGAGAAAAAATTGCTGGCCTTGATGGGCATCCTAGTCAAAAGATTGCAAAGATTGAAGAAACAAATAGACATACTATTAAAGATATTTTGGAAGAAAGTTTGGAACATGAACTTTTTGCATTAAGTCTTTACAAAAAACTTTTAAATTGTGTTGAAAATAAATCTGTATATTTAGAAGAATATGCTAGAGCACAAATCGGAGAAGAGGAACAACATTCATTAGAATTAAAGATAATGCTAAAAGATTTTAGTTAGCTTTTTTAAAATATCTCTCGTGATGTGCTTCTGATAAATCAAGAAGTTCTTTGTTAATAATATCTCTTATCGTTTTTGGATCAAAGTATTCCAAACTCTCAATTCCAAATCTTTCAAGTTCAATTGCCTGCGATCCAGTTGCGCGAAATAAATCAAAGATCCAGGTCAAAGGATCTAAAGAATGATTAAAATTAATTCCCATCTGATCAAGATTATTTGAAAATAATTCTTTATCTGTAATCTTAAATCTGTGCTTTAAAATTTTAATTTTAAATTCTTCTAAACGATTGTTTACGATTTCTCTCTCTTCTTCTGAGTATTTTGTCCAACTAACAATCTCATGAGCAAAACGCTTGCATCCTTTACAAACTTCGTCGCCAAAAGTTGTAGAGCATATACCTAAGCAAGGTGTTGAAGATCGTTTTTTTTGTAATTTTGGCATATTGCAAAATAATAACCGATTTTTAAATAAAATTACCTTATATTTCATCTAATTAGTGGCTATCTTTAGCTATAAGAGTAAAATATGCCCATCGGAGACCAGACGATGTTAGAAAATTATAAAAAACACGTTGCAGAGAGGGCAGAACAAAACATACCGCCCTTACCTCTTGATGCTGATCAAACTTCTGAGCTTATAGAATTACTAAAAAAAGATCATCAAGAATCAGATTTCTTATTAGACCTATTAAAAGAAAGAGTTCCGGCTGGTGTTGATCAAGCTGCGTATGTTAAAGCTGCATTTTTAGCTGATATAACTACTGGCAAAGCTTCTAGCCCATATATTACCAAAATAGATGCTGTGAAAATTCTTGGAACCATGCTCGGTGGATATAATATTCAACCGCTTATTGAGTGTCTAAAAGATAATGAATTAGCTGAAACAGCTGCACATGTTCTAAGCAGAACTTTATTAATTTTTGACGCATTTAATGAAATATTTGAACTGTCAAAAACAAATGAACATGCAAAGAAAGTTGTTGAAGAATGGGCCAATGCAACTTGGTTCACTGAAAAAACAGATATAGAAGAGCAAATAAAACTTACAGTTTATAAAGTTACTGGAGAGATAAATACTGATGATTTGTCTCCTGCACCAGATGCTTGGTCTAGACCAGACATCCCTCTTCATGCATTGGCTATGTTTAAAATGCCAAGAACAGGTCTTGATGATCCGCTTGGCACAATTGAGAAATTGAAAGAGAAAGGGAATCCTTTAGTCTTTGTTGGAGATGTGGTTGGTACAGGATCTTCTAGAAAATCTGCAACAAATTCTGTTTTATGGCATATGGGAGATGAAATACCTTGTATACCCAATAAAAAAGAAGGTGGTTATTGTTTTGGTGGGAAAATTGCTCCAATATTTTTCAATACTCTCGAAGATTCAGGTGCATTTCCAATTGAGATGGATGTTTCAAAAATGTTAATGGGTCAGGAGATTATTTTAGAGCCACTTAATGGAAGAGTTTTAGATGCTAATACCAAAGAAGTAATTTCTGAATTTGAGCTTAAGACTGATGTACTTTTGGATGAAGTTAGAGCGAACGGAAGAATTCCATTAATTATTGGTAGGCAGCTTACAGATAAAAGCAGAGAAGCCTTAGGCTTGGATACATCAAAAGTCTTCAGAAGACCTGATTCTAAAGATAAGAGTAAAGCAGGTTTTACTCTTGCACAAAAGATGGTTGGAAAAGCTTGTGGGGTTGATGGAGTAAGACCAGGAACATACTGTGAACCTAGAATGACAACTGTTGGGTCACAAGATACGACTGGTCCAATGACAAGAGATGAGCTTAAAGAATTAGCATGTCTTGGTTTTTCAGCAGATCTTGTTATGCAATCATTTTGTCATACTGCAGCATATCCAAAGCCAGTTGATATCGAAACTCAACATAGCTTACCTGACTTTATTATGAATCGTGGCGGTGTATCTTTAAGGCCGGGTGATGGAATTATCCATTCTTGGATGAATAGAATGCTGCTTCCAGATACAGTTGGTACAGGTGGTGATAGTCATACAAGATTTCCTATTGGAATTAGCTTTCCAGCAGGATCTGGTTTAGTTGCATTTGCTGCAACGCTAGGTGTAATGCCTTTAGATATGCCGGAGTCAGTGTTGGTAAGATTTAAAGGTGATATGCAACCAGGAATAACTCTTAGAGATTTAGTTAACGCTATTCCTTATGCAGCACTTCAAAGGGGATTACTTACGATAGATAAGGATGGAAAAAAGAATGTCTTTTCTGGCAGGTGTCTTGAAATTGAAGGCCTGCCTAATATGAAAGTTGAACAAGCTTTTGAACTTTCTGATGCTTCTGCTGAAAGATCTGCATCAGGTTGCACAGTTAAGCTTAATAAAGAACCAATAATAGAATATCTTCAGTCAAACATTGTTATGTTGAGATGGATGATTGCAAGTGGCTACGGAGATGCAAAGACGCTTGAAAGAAGAGCTCAATCAATGGAAGAGTGGATTCTTAATCCACAACTACTAGAAGCAGACAAAGACGCTGAATATGCTGAGATAATTGAAATTGATCTTAATGAAATCAAAGAACCTCTCCTTGCATGTCCTAATGATCCAGATGATATAAAACCCCTATCAGATGTTTCAAATACAAAAATCCAAGAAGTTTTTATTGGATCGTGCATGACAAACATTGGTCATTTTAGAGCGGCTGGTACGCTTCTTGAGAAATATAAAAATCTTAAGGCAAGACTGTGGGTGGTGCCACCAACAAAAATGGACGAGAAGCAACTAATCGAAGAAGGTATATATAATATCTTTGGAGTATCTGGTGCAAGAACTGAAGTACCAGGTTGTTCATTATGCATGGGAAATCAGGCAAGAGTTTTAGCAAACTCAACTGTAGTTTCAACCTCTACAAGGAATTTTCCTAACAGACTTGGTGATGGAGCTAATGTTTTCTTAGCATCAGCAGAACTATCTGCTATATGTTCAGTTCTTGGTAAAATTCCAACTATTGAGCAGTATCATCAGTATATGAATGATATAAATCCATTGTCTGATCAAATTTATAGGTATTTAAACTTCAATGAAATTGATACTTATGTTGAAAGTGCAAACAATGCTGAAATACCTGCAATTAATATAGTGAATCCCAGTTAACTCTTAGCTTTAGATTTTTCCCTTTGCATTTTAAGCTCATCTTTTCTAGAAATTTCTAGTTCTTCAAGATAATTTTCAACTAAGGGAGTGAAGTACTCGCCTGTAAAAATTGAAGTTTCAAATTCACTTATTTCTGGATTACCCTCCCTCACAGAATCTATTAAGTCTTCTAACGTTTGATAAATTAGCCAATCCGCATTAATTTCAGAGGCGACTTCATCATTTGATTTATTTGATGCTATTAACTCAGCTGTTGCAGGCATATCAATTCCATATAAATTTTGATACTTAATAGCAGGAGCAGCGGATGCAAAATAAACTTTTTTTGCTCCAGCTTCTCTGGCCATTTCTATAATTTTTTTACTAGTTGTTCCTCTTACGATTGAGTCATCAACAAGTAAAACGTTTTTTCCTTCAAATTCTAAATCAAGAATATTTAACTTTCTTCTTACTGATTTCTTCCTCTCTTCTTGATAAGGCATAATAAAAGTTCTTCCAATGTATCTATTCTTTACAAAGCCTTCTCTGTAGGGAACATTCAAATCAACAGCAAGTTGATGTGCCGCGGTTACTGAGCTATCTGGAATTGGTATCACAACATCGATATCGTGATCAGGTCTAGTTTTCTTGATTTGCCCAGCAAGCTTTGTTCCCATTCTCATTCTTGCTTTGTAAACTGAAATTTCATCAATCTTTGAATCTGGTCTTGAAAAATAAACATATTCAAATATACATGGTCGCTTCTGAGGATTTTCAGCACATTGTTGAGAAGATAATTTTCCACTTTTATCAATAAATATAGCTTCACCAGGATCAATATCTCTAAGCTTTTCAAAACCAAGAGGTGTAAAAAGAGCGTCTTCAGATGAAACAATGTATTCCTCTCTTTCTTTTCCTTTTCTTACTCCTATAGATAGAGGTCTTATTCCATTATTGTCTCGAAAAGCAACCAAACCGTATCCATTTATAAGAGCAATAACTGCATATGCTCCATCACATCTTATGTGAGTTTTAGTTACTGCCTTAAAAATATTTTTTTCTGATGGATATATCTCTCTTTGTTTACCAAGTTCATGAGCAAATATATTTAATAAAACCTCGGAGTCACTATCTGTTCTGAGATGTCTCATTTCTGCATGAAATAGTTGAGTTCCTAACTGCTTTGAATTAGTCAAATTCCCATTGTGTGCAAGACTAATGCCGTATGGTGAATTTACATACATAGGTTGAGCAAATTCTTTACCAGCACCACCAGCCGTTGGATATCTTACATGCCCTATTCCATAATTTCCGGCAAGCTTATCCATATGTCTTTGTTGAAAAACATCTCGGACATATCCCATTGATTTTCTAGAGTTTAATTGATCATCATTGTTGCAAACAGATATTCCTGCAGCATCTTGACCTCTATGCTGAAGCATTAAAAGAGAATCATAGATTTCAGCAGCTACGTTTGTTTCAGCCGAAATCCCAACTATTCCGCACATTAAGAGTCCCCATCTTTAGTGTCTTCGCTAATTGGTTCTGGAATTACCTCTTGTTTTAAAGGTTCGATAATTTCCAGAGCCTCCTCCACAACATTTCTATTATCTATCAATTCTCTAAAATATGCTTCTATTTCTGGCGCATATTTTTGAATTATTGGTGTAATTTTAGAGTTGTTTATTAAGTCAGTTGTTTTTATGCCAGACGGAAGTAACAAAAAAATGACAAACAAAACTATTGATCCTCTCATCAGACCAAACACAACACCAAGAAATCTATCAAACCCAGATGCCCCAGACCATTTTATTAACTTACTAATAAATTTTATTATCATTCCACCTATAAATATAAAAATTAAAAATACAACAATATAAGAAATTATTTTTGATATTTCTTCGTTACCTATAAATTCATTAATCTTAGGTGTTGCAAGATATTCCAAACTTATTGCAGCTATAAAAGCTGCTAACCACAAAAATAAAGATAAAAATTCTTTTGTAAATCCGCGAGCAAATGAAATAATTCCTGAGGCAATAAGAACTATTAAAATAAACCAATCTGCAAGGTTTAGTCCTAAAGCTTCCATCTCGAGACTTCTCCATTATTAGATTCAGATATTGATTTAATTAAATCCATATTGGTAACAATATCATTTTCTGACAAAAAAGGTCCAACGTATATTGCGTACAAGTTTCCTTTATCACCAAAAGATTCTACAAAGGCTGGTAATCCATTATTAACAATCTTCTCCTTTAATTTTTCTGCATTATCTTTTGAGGATAGAACATGTGCCCTATATACAAAAAAATCAAAGTCTGATTCATTGAATTCTTTAAAATCACCATTACTATTTTGGTTTGAATAAATAGGGTCTTTGTTTACTTCAATAGAAGTTATCTCAGTGGTCTTTGGATAATAAACAATTGCAAATAATGATATAAGCGCTATTAAAAAAAATAGCCCTAAAATTCTTTTAATAGTCATTAAACTTTATGTTTTTTCTTTAAGGATTCGATTTCACTTGAAACTGGAACAACTTTATTTTTGAAAAATATTTCATGATTTTCTTCAACCACATCCAGATCATATAAATAATTAGCCATAACTCCATAAGACTGTGTCATCCCCTTTTCAGAAGTATCTGCATTGAGATTAATTCTTTCTAGGCTTGCTCCATTTCCAATATGAAATCTACTTACTGGGTCATTTGGCATTCCATCATCTCTTTCAGAATGAGTTAAATACTTGATTGCGTTTTTAATGAGTTCATCTTCACTACAATTTTTATCAGTGCATCGCTCAAATGATATAGGAGAATATTCTTCCATCCATTTCATAAATCCCGGTAAAGGAGAAAATGTTGTGAATTGATTTAGATCTGGAAGTTCTCTTTTAAGATTACTTGCAACTTGTTTAATTAGAAAATTTCCAAATGAAATACCCAGCAAGCCATTATGACAATTTGAAATAGAGTAGAAAATTGCTGTATTAGCATCTTCAATTTCTATTTCTTGTCTATCAAGATTAATTATTTTTTGAATGGACTTTGGAATGCCTGTCGTTAGTGCGACTTCTACAAAAATCAAAGGGTCATTTGGAATCAGAGGATGAAAAAAAGCAAAGCATTGCCTGTCAATAGGAGCTAGTCTTGCTCTCAGATCGTCCCAAGAATTAATCTCATGAACAGCCTCATACTCAATTATTTTTTCAAGAATATTTGCAGGCGTTTCCCAATCAATTTTTTCTAAAACTAAAAATGATGGATTAAACCAATATTTAAATAGTTTCAAAAGGCGTAAATCAAAAGTCTTTAATTCCTCATCATTCAAGGATCTTATTCTTTCTCTTAGTTTAACTAATCTGTATGTTCCATTCGATGATGAGTTTAATCTTCTAAATAGTTCTATCCAGCCTGGTTCAGATGAGATCCTTATTTTTTCAAAATTTTCTGTATTTTTATTTAAAGAATAATTTTTTACATCTTTCAAAAGAACCTTTGTATCAATATCATAATTTTTTAAGAGATCCTTTAAAAACTTCTTTAATCCATTGTCATCTAGTTCTTCTATGAGATTTAAAAGGTGTTCTGCGAAGACTAATGTGGATACTTCACCGGATGTAGACATTACTGAATCAACAGCTTTATTAATATTATTATGAAGCTTTCCAAAGCCTTTTGAGCGAAAACGGTTTAAACGACGAGTTCCCTTCATTACGGAGGTGATTATATTTTGAAAAAAACTCATGATATTGCCTTCTTAATATCAGTAATGTAAGTTCTTATTTTATCAAATTCTTTTGATTGAGAACTGTCTTCAATCATTTGAACAATTGATGAACCAATTATGACTCCATCTGAACACTGTGATAAAAGTTTTGCATCTTCAGCAGATTTGATTCCAAATCCGGCAAGTGTAGGAACACTAGCATGTTTCTTTATTTCTTCAATGTTGCTGCTAATTTCATTTACGTCTAAATTCGACGCTCCAGTAACTCCTCTCAAGGTGACATAATATACAAATCCTGAACTATTTTTTGCAATTGATTCAATTCTATCCTTTTTCGTAGTTGGAGAAATAAGTGAAATAGTATTTATATTAGGATTATAGACTCCATAATCTTTGAGTTTTAGTTCGCCCGGTATATCAACGACTAAAACTGAATCAATAACGTCATTTTTATTATCTTCAATTAAAGCCTTATTAAAAATAAATGTATTGAGATACCCCATGAGAACAAGAGGTGTGTCATTATCATTCTTTCTAAATTTATCAACCATTTCAAAAATAGATTTTAAAGAAACATTATTTTTGAGAGCACGATCGTGGGCCTTCTGTATTATTGGTCCTTCTGCAATTGGATCTGTAAAAGGAACCCCAATCTCAATTATATCCACTCCAGATTCAACAAGAACTGTCATTAATTCGAGGGTTGTCTCTATATCTGGGTCACCAGCAACAAGATATGCAACAAGAGCCTTTTTACTTTTATTTTTTAAATCTTCTAAAGTATTAGTAAGTCTGTTCAAATCTTTATTCCATCAATATTTGCAACAGTGTTAATATCTTTATCACCTCGTCCAGATACATTCACAATTATATTGGAATTCTTATCAAACTCTTTCATTAAAGTATCTAGATATGCAAAAGCATGAGCTGTTTCAAGCGCAGGTATTATTCCCTCCAGCTCAGAAACTTCATGGAATGCTTTTAGTGCAGCATCGTCACTCACAGCAACATATTCAGCCCTTCCAGAGTCTTTCAGCCAAGAATGTTCAGGTCCAACTCCAGGATAATCAAGTCCAGCAGAAACTGATTTTGTGCCTTTTACTTGACCGCTGTCATCTTGCATAAGGTAACTTAATGATCCATGGAGTACCCCTGGAGTACCATCATTTAATGGTGCTGCATGTTCTCCTGTTTCTACACCTTCCCCGCCAGCTTCAACACCTATAAGTCTAGTTTCATTAAATTTTATAAAAGGATAAAAAGCTCCCATTGCATTTGATCCACCACCAACACATGCAACAATTGCATCAGGCATTGAATTAAATAACTCTTTTGACTGTGAAATCAATTCCTCACCAACAACAGAATTAAAATCTCTAACAATCATAGGATAAGGATGAGGCCCAGTGACACTTCCAATAATATAGTATGTGTCATCAACATTTGTTACCCAATCCCTTAAGGCTTCATTCAATGCATCTTTTAATGTGGCTGATCCAGAATCAACAGAATGAACTTGTGCTCCAAGCAGTTTAATTCTATACACATTTAATGATTGTCTTTGAACATCTTCTGAACCCATATAAATATGACATTCAAGACCAAGCCTTGCAGCAACAGTTGCAGTAGCAACACCATGTTGCCCTGCACCTGTTTCGGCAATAATTCTTTTCTTACCCATGTATTTTGCAAGCAAGATTTGACCAATGGTATTATTTATTTTATGTGCACCGGTATGGTTAAGATCTTCTCTCTTCAACCATATTGAGCCTGTACCATAATGTTTTGTTAATCTTTCAGCAAAATATAATGGCGAAGGTCGTCCAACAAATTCTGAAAGATCTTTATAGAACTGTTCTTTAAATTCGTTATTATTTTTTAACTTTTCGTAAGTTGTTTCAAGCTCTTCTAAAGCATACATTAGTGTCTCTGGAACAAACTTACCTCCATATTCTCCAAAAAAACCATTTTTATCTGGCAAATTATTCTTGTCTAATTTCATATGTTAATTTTATCTAATAATTGTTTAATTAGGTTTATGTTTTTAACGCCAGGTGAAGATTCAACTCCTGAATTTATATCAAGACACCATGGATTAATATCTATAGCATTATCAACATTTTCACAATTAATTCCACCAGAGAGAATAATTTTCATATCTAAATCTTTTACACTATTTATTAAGCTCCAATCAAAAGATTCTCCAGTTCCTCCAGGTTGATCTTTTTTATAGTTTTCAAACAAAATTCCAGATGCCTTTTCATATCTAATAATCTCATCGACATTAATTTGATTATTGATTCTCAATACTTTCCAAAATTCATTATCGAAAGAATTACAGAAGTCACTTGTTTCATCTCCGTGAAATTGAAGGATAGGATCTTTAAAGTATGAAGAAGTTTTTTTGATAAAATCTTGATCAGAATTAACATACACACAAACTGGTCTCTTGTCTTTAAATTCAAATTCTTTCACTTGTTCAAGAAATTCTGGAGAAACATTTCTTACACTTTTTTCGTAAAAAATAAATCCAAGATAATTAATATTATCTATGGAAACTAATTGCTGAAGAACATTAAAGTCATTTATTCCGCATATCTTAATTAATGGCTTCATAAGATTTTATACCTATCAAAAATATTTTCTTCACACGTATTTAATTGCAGTTCATCTGGATATTTTGGACCAAGAAAAAAAAGTCCACATGCGGGCGCAGTTTTACCTGCAATTTTTCTATCTTTCTTATCTAAAATATCTTGAATACTCATATTGTTTTCATTTTTTGCAATATCAATTAATGTTCCAACCATAATTCTTACCATATTTTGTAAAAATGCATTTGCAATAATTGTGATTATTATAAAATCATTAAATGTTGTTAAATTAATATCTTTTACAGTTTTAATAGGATTTTTTGAATTACAGTTTGAACTTCTAAATGAACTAAAATCTTTCTCTCCCTTGAATGATTGAAGTTGTTCTTTCATTTGGTCTATATCGAGTGAATTTTTTACCCAGTAGGTATTTCTCTCTAAAAATAAAGGTTTATTTTTAGAGTTGTAGATAACATATGAATATTTCCTTTCAATTGCAGAGAATCTTGAATTAAAAGTGTCTGGAACTATAAAAATATCCTTGACTGAGATTGTTGAAGGAAGATTTGAATTCATGCCATTTATCCATTCTTTGTCAGTTCTTTTGACTGTTGTTTCAAAGTCACATACTTGAGATAAAGCATGAACACCAGCATCAGTTCTACCTGAATAATTAATCCTACAATTTTGATTTGTAATCTTCTTAAGTGCTTCCTCAACACTATCTTGGACTGTTGGAACATTTTTTTGACTTTGAAATCCTGAAAATGATGTTCCATCATACTCCAAGGTAAATGCTAACCTCACAGCTGTTTCACTTTTTCAAGAAGATCTTTAGAGGCTTTTCTTATTTCGCTATCTTTAGTTGTTTGAATTAAATTTTTTAAGAGTGCTTCTGCATTTTCTTTATCACTCATTTCATAATATGTAACTGCAAGGTCAAATTGCTGCTGATCGATATCATTTTTAATACTAAGATCAGATGGAAGAGTAGTTAAGGTGAATTTATCATCTGACGCTTCTTCAAAATCATATTGAATTTCTTTTGAAGTCCTCATATTTCTAATTTGAATAAAAATTAAAGCAAGTAGAACTCCAGAGGCTAAAGATATTAGAGATATAAAAATTAAATCAAAGGTCTGAAATTTATTGTCTACTTCTGTGATAGTTTGTTTTAATTCAGTAAGTTCATCAAGAATTTCATTTTCAACTTCTAGTCTAATTTGTTTAGTATTCTGATCAATAAGAATCTCAGGATCTGTTTTGTTCTCAAAATCTATTTGATTTTGAGCTTCTGTTTTTAATTCAATTTCTTTACCATCATTAATATTTTCAATTACATTTGGAGCTGTCAGAACTAAAAGAGATTTTGTGGCAGACTGTAGTCTGCTTGCATATGATTCATTCATGTCCAGAATTGATTCTTTCGCTATTTGAAGAGAGATATTTTCCATATCATTAAGTGATGGAATTGATATATCAAGATCTGCTCTAATTAAATTAATATTATCATTTAAAAAAGCCTTCCTATTTCCAAGATAAATTGACCACATTACCTGATATATAGATATATTTTCATTCTGACCTTTTATTTTTTCAGCCATGCTCCAAACTGTTGTAATTTCTGAACTTTTAAAAATGTCATTTTGTTGAATTTCAGGTTCAATTTGTTCTGTCGTATTTAAAACTATATTTTCTTCTTTATCTTCTATAAGAATCTCAGACTCGACTTGTTCAAGTTTTTTTGAAGTCGCATTTTGACTTTTAGATAACGAAAATGTTGTTTCAGATGAAACTCTTTCAGGTTTATATGGTTCTGGATTGTTAAAAGTGCTTCTAACTTTTGAAGGCAAATATATAAAAATATCTTTTGCAAAGTTTTCTTTTATTAGGATTTTAAAGCTGAAATAGTCTTCTAAATATTCATCATCTAATACGATAGTAAATGTATGATAATTTCCAAAGTCATTTATAAGCGTATATTCAATGAATGACTCATCGATAGGATTATTGGTTTTATATTCATTTAAAGTAATGTCTCCATCATTAATTCTTTCATTCTCAATTCTAAACTCTATTACTCTTTGATTTTGAGCGTTCAGTTTTATTTTAGGAGAGGAAAGAAATACATCTGAAAAAGCATTCAAGGAGAATGCAAGGGATAATAAAAATAAATATCTCAACATAATTTATTATTCTCTAATAAAGTTTCAAGAATTTGAACAGTATTTAATGCAGCCCCTTTTCCATACACATTGTCAGCAACTATCCACATTGAAATCCAGTTTTCATTATTTATCGTTTGTGATCTAATCCTCCCGACAAATACTTCTTCAGTATCATTTGCATTCTCAAGAGGGGTTGGATACTCTTGGGACTCAGGATTATCTATTACCTTTATTCCGCTAGAATTATTTAATAAGTCAATTATTTGCTCACGAGAAGTTTCTTTCTTTGTTCTTAAAAAGACTGCCTCAGAGTGACCATTAATAACCGGAACTCTCACACATGTCGCTTGAACTTCAATGTTTTTATCAAGTATTTTTTTTGTTTCCCAGACAAGTTTCATTTCTTCTTTAGTAAAATCATTTTCTAAAAAGATATCACATTGAGGGATTACATTATATGCTATCTTTTTTGGATAGATTTCTTTATTAGCAGACTCATCTTTAATCTGATTTTTTAATTCTTGAACTGCTTGTTTTCCAGTTCCGGATACTGCTTGATATGTAGCAATATTTAAAATATCTATTTCATATTTTTTATGAATAGGATTAATTGCCATTAAAAGTTGAGATGTAGAGCAATTAGGATTAGATATTAAGGATGGTGCTTCTAAAAGATTAATCTCATTTCCATTTATCTCAGGAATTATAAGTGGTATATCCTTTTCATATCTAAATTTAGAAGATAAATCTATCACATAAACTCCTGCATTAACAAAATCTTTTGCATGTTCTTCTGCAACCTTTGACCCAGCAGAAAAGATAGCCAAATTTACCTTTGAATAATCAAAATTAGATAAATCATCAATTTTATATTCATTGTTATTAAATACTATTTCATCGCCTACGGAAGTAGATCCAAGTGGATATAAATTATTTATTTCAATATTTTTATTTTCCAGTAAAGAAATAATTTTTTTACCAACGACGCCTGACGCCCCAATTAATGCTAAATTTATTAAACTATTCATTTTCAAGAATCTCTATAATTTTTTCAGCAACCTCAGATGTTTTTAAATAATTTTCATCAGTGGCTATGTCTTTTGTTCGGAAACCTTGTTGTATGAACTTTTTGATTGCTCTATCAATTTTATTTGCAACAGTTTCTTCATCCAATGAATATCTTAAAGCCATTGATAATGAGCCAATCATTGCTAATGGATTTGCAAGATCTTGATTAGCAATATCAGGTGCACTTCCATGACAAGGCTCATACATGCCTTTAAATGAACTATCAAGCGATGCTGAAGGAAGCATTCCTATTGATCCAGTCAATGTTGCAGCAATGTCAGACAAAATATCTCCAAACAAGTTACTAGCAACAATTACATCAAATTGATTAGGATTAAGTACTAACTGCATTGCTGCATTATCTGCAAGTTGATGTGAAAGCTCAACATCAGGATAGTCCTTAGACATTTCTGAAACAATTGATCTCCAAAATTTTGAAACTTCTAAAACATTTGCTTTTTCTACAGAACATAATCTACCTTTTCTTTTTTGTGCTGATTCAAAAGCAATTTTTGCAATTCTTCTAATCTCATCTTCATTATAAATCATAGTATTAAACGCATAATTAGGAGACTTATCATTAACAACTCCTCTGGGCTCACCAAAATATATGCCACCGGTAAGCTCTCGAACTATCAATATATCTAAACCTTCAATAATTTTTTCCTTTAATGGGGAAGCATTTGATAGTTCATTAAATAAAAAGGCAGGTCTTAAATTTGCAAACAAGTTTAACTCCTTTCTTAATGTCAACAATGCATTTTCAGGTCTGTCTTCCCAACTAAGACCATCCCACTGCGGAGCTCCTACAGCTCCAAATAGAACAGCATCTGCTTTTTTGGCAGTTTTTAAAACATTTTCTGGAATTGGTGAACCAAATTTCTCGTAGGCAGTTCCACCAACATCAAGTGTATCAATAGAAAAATTCAAGGAAAATTTTTTAATAATAAAGTCAAGGATTTGCATCGCGGAAGCAGTTACCTCTTGTCCAATTCCGTCTCCAGGCAATACTAATATTTTCTTAATCATTTGAATATCCAAGGCCTTTCTTTAATTCTAGTCTTTTCAAAATCAAAGATTTTATCTTTTTCCTTCAGAGTTATATCAACATCATCTAGTCCATAGATAATTCTATCAATAAGATGTTTTTCAACATGAAAAGAAATAGATTTTTCACCATAGTTGATTTCTTTCTTTTGTAAATTTATTGAAAGTTCAAGAACTTTTTGCTGAGTTTGATCAAATAAGAAATCTATCTCTTTTTTTTCTAAAATAATTGGCAGAACACCATTTTTAAAAGAATTATTATAAAAAATATCTCCAAAAGATGATGCTATTACAGCTTTAATACCAAAATCTCTCAGCGCCCAAACCGCATGTTCTCTTGATGATCCACATCCAAAATTATCTCGAGTTAAAAGTATTTTAGATTCATTGAAAGGATTTTTATTAAGTATAAAGTTTTCATCAATCACTCTTTCATCTTTTGTGACACCAAGCTTTCCATCATCTTTATATCTCCAACCATCAAAAAGATAATCTTCAAAGCCAAACTTTTTAATAGATTTTAAATATTCTGTGGGGATGATTTGATCAGTATCAATGTTATCTCTATCTATATGTGCAACAACTCCATCTATAATTAATCCCTCACTATTAGATTTCATAAGGGTCTCCTATAGTTCCATTAATTGCTGTATAGGCTGCCATAATTGGACTCATCAAATGAGTCCTACCTAGGTATCCTTGTCTTCCTTCAAAGTTTCTATTTGAGGTTGACGCACATCTTTCATATGGTTTGAGTTGATCTGGATTCATTCCAAGACACATTGAACATCCAGGATCTCTCCAAATAAAACCTGCATCAGTAAAAACTTTATCTAATCCTTCATTTTCTGCTTGTTCTTTAACAAGACCAGACCCGGGCACAACAATAGCTTCTGAAATATTTGATGCAATAGTTTTACCCTTAACTATTTCAGCAGCCTGTCTTAAATCTTCAATTCTAGAATTAGTACAAGATCCTATGAAAACTTTATCGAATGTTAAATCAGATAATTTTGTTTCATTTTCAATACCCATATAGTCTCTTGCCAACTCAACATTCTTTTTATTTTCATCTTTAGTATCAAATACTGTTGGAATTGATTCATCATAATTCAATACCATCTCAGGTGAAGTACCCCATGTGACTTGTGGTTTGATTTTTGATACATCTATGATTATTTCTTTATCAAATTTTGCATCATCATCTGACTTTAGAGTTTTCCAATACTCTTTTGCTTGATTAAAAGTATCATCGTCAAGAAATGATTTAGTTTTAACATACTCAATAGTTTTATTGTCTGGGGCAATTAATCCAACCTTAGCCCCTGCTTCAATAGCCATGTTGCAAATAGTCATTCTTCCTTCGACAGATATGCTACTTATGTAAGATCCTGAAAATTCGATGGCGTAACCAGTTCCACCAGCAGTACCGATTTGTCCAATCAAATATAAGACAATATCTTTCGAGGAAACATGCTCATCTGGCTCTCCTTCAAATCTAACATTCATATTTTTTAATTTAGAAACTTTTAGGCACTGGGTAGCAAGAACATGCTCAACTTCAGAAGTTCCTATACCCATAGCCAAACAACCAAGCGCTCCATGTGTAGACGTGTGAGAATCTCCACAAACAATGGTCATTCCAGGGATAGTAAAACCTAGTTCAGGTCCTATAACATGAACAATACCCTGTTTATTTGACTCTATATCAAATTGTTTAATACCAAATTTATTACAATTTTTATCTAATTCAACTACTTGAATCTTAGAGATTTCATCAGTTATTGATTCAGAATTAAAATTATTACCTCTTGTTGTAGGTACATTATGATCAGGAGTAGCAATATTGGCATTAAGCCTCCAAGGCTTTAAATTTTTTTTGATTAGTCCCTCGAATGCCTGAGGAGATGTGACCTCATGCAAATAATGTCTATCAATATATAAAAGTGACTCTCCCGAATCGAGTTGGGTGACATGGTGCTCTTCCCAGAGTTTGTCGTATAAAGTCTTCATTATTTTTACTCACTAAATGGAAGATTCTGTTCAACATCAGCACATTGAGCTTTATTGATTAATAAATGATCTACTAAAACCAAACTAACCATAGCCTCGGCAATTGGAACAGCTCTGATGCCGACACATGGATCATGTCTTCCAGTAACCTCTATATCAACCTCATTACCTTCTTTATTTACAGTTTTTCCTTTTGTTTTAATACTTGATGTTGGCTTTATGATAAAACTTAGGCTTATATCATCTCCGTTAGATATACCGCCTAATATTCCTCCTGAATTATTTGAAGTAAAGCCTGATGTCGTAATTTCATCCCTTGCTTCTGAACCTTTAAGGCTCAATAGATCATCTGCATTGCCAATTGATACTGACTTTACTGCGTTAATAGTCATTATTGCTTTTGCTAAATTAGCATCTAACTTCTCGAAAACTGGATCTCCCAATCCAACTGGACAGTTCTCAACAATAACTCCTAGCTTTGCACCTACAGAATTACCCTCTTCAATTAAGTCTTTGAACATTGAATCTAGTTCAGACAATTTTGATTCATCACTAAAAAAGTATTTATTATTTATATTTTTATGATTAATTGAATCGGCCTTCACTTTTCCTATTTCTGATACAAAACCATTTACTGAGACACCCTCCTTTTTAAGAATCTTTTTAGCAATTGCTCCAGCAGCTACCCAGTTTGCAGTTTCTCTAGCACTAGCTCTTCCACCACCTCTGTAATCTCTATGACCATATTTTGCTTGATAAGTGATGTCTGCATGATTTGGTCTAAAAACATCTTTTATATTCGAGTAATCTTTAGATTTTTGATCTTTATTGTAAATTATCATTCCTATCGGTGTGCCGAGGGTTTTTCCTTCAAAAACTCCAGACAAAATCTCTACAGCGTCGTCTTCTTTTCTTTGTGTAGTTACATCTGATTGACCAGGCTTTCTTCTATCTAATTCATACTGAATATCCTCTTTTTTTAGCTCAATTTGGGGCGGACAACCATCTAAAATACAGCCCATAGCAGTGCCATGACTCTCACCAAAAGTCGTAATTTTAAATATTTTTCCAAACGTATTACCTGACATGGCGATAATTATAGTCCAAAAAGCTAAAAAAGCTTTATTTTATGGGATTTTTGAAAATAATTTCTGGAAATCAGTAACAGAGGTTTCTTCAAGCTTTTCTTGGTTCATGCAAAGTGTGAATATCTTATCAGATACTTCCTCATTAAATGTTATGTCTAAATTATCTTTAAATTTCTTTTCTAAAACTGGAATTCCCTCTTCTCTTCTTCTTTTATGACCAATGGGATATTCAACCTCAACCTCCTCTGTTGAAGTTCCATCATTAAAATGAATCTTAATTCTGTTAGCAATTGAACGCTTATCTGCTTCAAGATATTCTTTTGAGTATCTTTTATCTTCGTTGATAACCATTTTTTCTCTAAGTGCATCTATTCTTGGATCTTTTGCAGCATCATCTTCGTAATCCTTTGCGACTAAATTGCCTTTCAATAATCCAATAGCAACCATATATTGCAAACAATGATCTCTATCAGCAGGATTATTTAGCTCCCCAACTTTTGAAATGATTCTAATGGCAGACTCATGTGTAGTGATTTCAACAGATTTTATTTCATCGATTTTATCTTTTATTTCTTCATGTAACTTTACTGCGGCCTCTACTGCAGTTTGAGCATGGAATTCTGCTGGAAAGCTAATTTTAAATAGAATATTCTCCATAACATAAGTTTCAAAAGGTTGTGGTAAAGAAAGTTTTTCTCCATCGAATGAAACGTCTTCAAATCCCCAAACAGGTGCAGATAATACACCAGGGTATCCCATCTCACCTGACATAGTAATCATTGCTAGTCTTACAGCTCTACTAGTGGCGTCCCCAGCTGCCCAACTCTTTCTTGAGCCCGCATTAGGAGCATGCCTATAAGTTCTTAGGCTTTGACCATCCACCCAGGCTTGGCTAACTGCATCTTTAATTTGATCAATAGAACCGCCCAGTAATTTTGTAGCTACTGCCGTTGAAGCAACTTTTACTAGAATGACATGGTCAAGTCCTACCTTATTAAAACTGTTTTCAAGCGCTAAAACACCTTGTACCTCATGTGCCATAATCATTGATTCGAGAACAGTTCTCATAGTTAATGGATCTTTTCCATTAGCAACATTTTGTTGTGAAACAAAATCACATACCGATAATATTGCACCTAAGTTATCTGAGGGATGTCCCCATTCTGCAGCAAGCCAAGTATCATTATAATCTAGCCATCTAACAATACAGCCAATATCAAATGCTCCTTTTACCGGATCTAATTCATAATTTGTGCCAGGTACACGTACGCCAAAAGGTACTTTAGTATCTTTTACTATAGGCCCAAGCATTTTGGTGCAAGCAGGAAATTGTAAGGCTAAAAGACCACATCCAATAGTATCTATAAGACAATTTCTAGCAGTATCTAATGCTAAATCAGATTTAATTTCATAGTTTGAAACGTAATTTGCAATTTCAGAAATAAGTCCATCAAACCCAGGTCTGACATTCAGATCAACATTTGATGACATATTTTAGGACCTATCAGAAATATCGACCCAATCTGAAGTCTCAACTCCAATATAATCAGCACTCGGTCTGATGATTCGATTGTTTGCTCTTTGCTCCATGCAATGCGCAGTCCAACCAGATACTCTTGACATTACAAATATTGGAGTAAATAGTTTTGTTGGGATGCCCATATAGAAATATGCAGGTGCATGAAAAAAGTCTGCGTTGGCAAACATTTTCTTTTCATCAGCCATAACTTTTTCAACCTCTTCAGCTACTTTATATAAAGTATCATTTTCAGCCAACTCAGATAATTCTTTTGCATATTCCTTAATTACAGCATTTCTAGGATCTCTTATTGAATAAACAGCATGGCCAAATCCCATTATTTTTTCTTTGTTCCCAAGCATCTCGATAATTTTTGCTTTTGCTTCTTCTTTTGAAGTCCAGTTTTCAATTAACTCCATTGCTTTTTCATTTGCTCCGCCATGAAGAGGTCCTCTTAAAGAACCAATAGCAGCTACAACGCATGAATGAATATCTGACATAGTTGATGCGCAAACCCTTGCTGTAAAAGTAGAGGCATTAAATTCATGTTCAGCATACAAAATTAGAGAAACATCCATTACTTTTCTATGCAAATCTGAAGGTGTTTTTCCATGAAGAATATGTAAAAAATGACCTGCCATACTATCTTCATCATTTACAAGATCAATATCTAAACCTTCATGAGAGTATTTGTACCAATAAGTAACAATTGAAGGCATTGTTGCAATCATCCTGTTTATAGAATTTAACTGATTAGAAAAATCTCCTTCAGGTTCTAAATTACCTAACATAGATGTACCTGTTCGCATTACGTCCATTGGATGAGCTGACGAAGGAATTTTTTGAAGAACTTGTTTTAGTGAATCAGGAAGGTCTCTTTGACTCTTCAGTAGTTTCTTATAATCATCTAGTTCTGATTGATTTGGAAGTTTATCGTAAAGCAAAAGATAAGCAACTTCTTCAAAAGAAGACTTTTCTGCAAGCAATTCGATTTTATGACCCCTATAGGCAAGCCCCTCAATTTGACCAACAGTTGACAGCGAAGTTTCTCCAGCAACCTGTCCTCTTAAACCTGCGCCCTCTAGTTTTTTAGTCATGAGCCTTCCTTTTTAGTATTTTCAAACTGTTCATCAAGTTGTTTTTCAAAATTGTAGTAATCAAGAACTTCATACAACTCTTCCCGGGTCTGCATTATATCTAACAGAGGCTCTTGTGTCCCGTCTTTGATAATTGAATTATAAATTTTTTCTGCCGATAAACTCATGGCTCTAAATGCTGTAAGAGGATATAAAACAATATCGACCCCAACATCGCTAAGTTCTTTTTGAGTAAATAATGGAGTTTTTCCAAATTCTGTAATATTTGCTAGTAATGGAAATGAAAAATTTTTTTTAAATTCTTTGTATTCATCTAAAGATAAAGCTGCTTCAAAGAAAATTCCGTCAGCACCAACTTTTAAGTATTCACCACATCTTTCAATTGCTTTTTCAATTCCCTCAGATGCAAGTGCGTCTGTTCTTGCCATAATAAAAAAGGATTCATCTTTTTTCGCATCAACTGCAGCTTTTAATCTATCTTGCATTTCTGCGACACTCACTATCTGTTTATTTGGCCGATGTCCGCATCTTTTATCATAGACCTGATCTTCAATATGAACTGCTGCAACTCCAGTATTTTCCATTTCTACAATCGTATTTGATATTTCTTCAGAACCACCCCAGCCAGTATCTATATCAACCAAAAGAGGGAGATCAGTTGCATCAGTTATTCTCTTAGCGTCAATTAAGACATCCTCTAATGAGGTTACACCAAGATCTGGAAGGCCATATGAGGCAGCAGCAACCCCACTTCCAGAAAGATAAATCGCTTTATGATTTGCTTTTTCCGCTAATTTTGCTGAATAAGCATTTATTGCTCCTGGAATAATAAGAGGACTGCTATTTTTTATGGCATCTCTAAACTTCTTACCTGGGGTCATATCAGTAAAATTTAATTCCTCTAATAATTCTATCTTTATTATTTTTTCTTCTCCACCTATTAGTGTCTCGAAGACTATAAACACAGCCACAATATTCTTGTTGGTAAAAATGCTCCCTTTTAGAAATTTCTATCATCCTTGATGAACCACCATTTTTTCTCCAATTAAAATCCCAATAAGATATATTTTCATATCTTGAAGCAGCTCTGTGTCCTGAATCATTGATTTGATCCATATCTTTCCATCTAGAAATGCCGAGTGTAGTTGCATAAACGTTGAATCCATTTTCATATGCAAAAAGTGCTGATCTTTCAAAACGCATATCAAAACATTTTGTGCATCTTTCACCTCTCTCTGGTTCATTTTCTAATCCTTTTATTCTCTCAAACCAATTATCTTTGTCGTAATCACCATCAATACAATCAAATCCAACTTTTTCGCAAAACCTTCTATTTTCTTCTTTTCTTATCTCATATTCATCTACAGGATGAATGTTTGGATTATAAAAATAAACGGTAGTATTAATTTTTGAAGCTGCCAGCCCTTCCATAATTTCTCCAGAGCATGGAGCACAACAACTATGAAGGAGAAGATTTTTTTCTCCATTAGGCATTTTTAATTCTGGTCTTTTATAGTTTTGTAACTTTAGATTATCACTCATTTACGAATACCGAATTTTGTATGATTGCCTTTTCAAGCTCATTATAATTATGAAAAGATTGAATTTCAGGAAATTTAGAAGAAATCTTATCAGGAGCATTCATAAAAAATCCTTTATCTGCAACCTCAAACATTTGAATATCATTGTGAGAGTCACCTGCTGCAAAGCATCTATATCCTATATCTTTAAATGCATTTATTGCTTGTTTTTTCGCCTGAGGATGTCTTAGTTTGTATGAAACAATTTCATTATTTTTTATCTCTAGGTTATGACAAAGTAAAAAAGGAAACCCAAGCTTTTCCATCAGTGGCTTAGCAATGTCGTGAAAAGTATCAGACAAAATCACAACTTGAAAATTTTTTCTAAGATTTGATACAAATTCTAATGCCCCTGGGAGAAGTTCAACTGAAGATGCAGCTTTTTGAACATCTGATAAGCCTATGCCTTCCTTTGACATAATTTCTATTCGCATATCTAGAAGATCCTCATAACTAGGAATATCTCTAGTAGTTTTTCCTAGATCTTCAATGCCGGTATCATATGCAACTTTCTCCCAAATTTCCTCAGTGAGAGTTCCTTCCATATCTAAACAAACAATTTCCATAATTTAATTATTTTTTACTCCGTATGGGACATGAGCCGATGCAGTTGTGTCTTTTGCGCTCATAATGTGTTTTTTTTGATCATCAAAAAAGATGTCAGCATCAAAGGATTCTAAAAATTTAGCCTTCTCCATTCCACCCAAAAATAACGATTCATCAATACGAACGCCCCATTTTCTTAGAGTTTTGATAACCCTCTTATCTGATGGAGCCGATCTGGCAGTGACCAAAGCAGTTCTTATTGGACATTCATTTATTTCAAAATCATTTTGAATTTTATTAAGTTCCACTAAAAAAGATTTAAATGGTCCCTCTTTAAGAACAGATAATGAATTCACCTCATTTTCGATAAAAGCTTCTAGACCTTTTTCATGAAAAACTTTTTCAGATTCGTCTGAAAAAATTACCGCATCTCCATCAAAAGCTATTTTTAAAATATCGGAATTTGATTTCTTATTTTTTTCTAATGAACGAGACATAATTGTTGCAGCAGCTACATTGCTTTGTATAGCTAATTTAACGTCTTCAATGCTGCTTGATAAAAATAGATGCACACCAAAATCTTTAACATACCTATGAGGGCTCTCACCTCCACAAAATGCAGCTCTTGATATATTTAAATTATGATCTTCAATAGAATTTCTAATTCTTAGACCTGTGTCGGATGTATTTCTAGATAACAAAATTACTTCTACTCTATCATCACCATCATAAAGATCGTTTATATTTAAGATTTTGTTTACAAGGCTAAAAGCTTGACCAGGTTTTAAAGTTTTATCTTCATTATCAATCTGATATTCCTCATATGATTTAAGGCCATGTTTTTTATATATTTCATGACTTTCATCAAGATCAAAAAGTGCTCTTGATGATATTCCGATAATTAACTTTGAATCCTGCATACTAACTTAATTTGTAAAAACTCATTGTTTTGTATTATACTGTACATACATTCAGTATTTTTTTATTATTATGAAAGAAATAACATCACAACAACAACGAGTATTAGATTGTATTCAAATTTACCTAAAGAAAACAGGTTTTCCTCCAACAAGGGCAGATATTTGTAGAGAATTAGGATTTAAATCTCCAAATTCAGCTGAAACTCATCTTAGAGCACTTGAAAAGAAAGGATTTATTTCAATTGAAAGTGGAGCTTCTAGAGGTATCTCCGTTAACAATCAAAACAATTCATTTGGTGGAGATGAGTATCCAGTTATTGGCTTAGTGGCTGCTGGATCACCTACTTTAGCTGAGGAAAATATAGAAAGAACAATTAACTGTCCAAAATCTTTTTTTGAATCAGGTTTTGATTATTTTTTAAAAGTTAGAGGACTAAGCATGAAAGATGCTGGCATCATGGAAGATGACTTGATTGCAGTCAAAAAAACTACTGATGTAAAAAATGGTGACATTGTTATTGCAAGACTCGATGATGAGGTAACTGTTAAATTCTTTAATAGAAAATCTTCTAATATTGTAGAGTTAGAGCCTGCAAATGAAGATTTCGAAAATATCGTAATAAATTTAGAAAGTGAACAACTTCATATTGAAGGTAAAAGCGTTGGATTGTTAAGAAGGAATTAATGAAGAATATTTTGTTTTTTTGAAAATCTTTCTCTTTGCTTCTCAAAAAATTCATCTAAATCGCTAACATTTCCACTTACACTTTCAATTCCTGCTCTTATCATTTCTTTTGCAACAGATAATTCTTGACCTCTCAAGAAGTCTTTAGACTCCTTTGAGAATTCTATTTTTACAATAGGATTATCGTGATCGTCTGATCTTCTAAGTACTATACTTCCATCAGGTAATTGTGCTAGCTCTAGATAATTTGCCATGTTTTTCCTTACGTTACAGCTTAACATTCATCGAGTAATTTGCGAAGTAACTCTTTAAATGATTTATATTTATTTAATATCAAAGAAAATTTTTTCAAGTCATTTAATTTATTAGTTGAAATTATATTTGTATCTGGAACAGAAATAGCCCTTTCTTTTGAGTCATGTAAAATTGATAAAAGACCATCTGGATCAAACTCACTATCTACTATATTTTTTATGGTGCTTATTTCCATAAGTTTTTTCCATTTTGATTCAAAATTAAATTCTTCGATAGGCTCAAGATCATTTTTATAAATCTCATAGATATTATTTGCTTCACAATCGAGACTATTCTCAATACATGAAATAAAAAGAAGTTGCCTATGATTGTCTTTTAGTGAGCTATCAAAATTAATATCTTTCAAAATCTCTTCTGACAGATCTAGGTAAAGATTTGATAATTCTTTATATTCCACTAACTCTTTAGATTTTCAACCCATTGCCCATTGGAATATGTGGCAGTCCATTTCGTTTTTTTTCCATCTTTTTCTGAAGCAACATAATGAGTATCTTCTGTTCTGTTATATCTTATTACATATGGATTTCCATCCTTGTCGGTCTCAGGAGCATCTAATAGATATAAGTGTTTTTCTTTATCTGGTAAAAACCTACATGCTTCAATAATTTCTTCATGCAGACTATTTATTTCTGAAACCTTAGGAGCTCTGGTTTCTCTATTTTTTGGATACTGGCTTGCAGCAAGGAACAGACCTTTCATGCTGTCTCTTAGTAGATAATGATCCTCGCATTTTATGCATTTTAGATCTTTAATTTCTATTGGCTCCATTGTGATAGGTTTTGGTTCACCATTCCTTTGAAGTGCTCTTGTAGCTCCACAATTATCATTTAAACATCCAAAGTATTTTCCAAATCTACCGGTTTTAAGTTGCATCTCTGATCCACATTTATGACATTCAAGTGTAGGACCGTCATATCCTTTTATTCTAAATTGACCATCTTCTACAATATAACCGTCACAATCTGGATTTTTTCCACATACATGAAGCTTTCTGTTTTCGTCAATCAAATAATTATCCATACTTGTTTCACATTTTGGGCATCTCTTCTTTATTAATAAATTTTCTACTTCTTCATTATCGTCAATGCTTATTGCTTCATCGCCTGAAATCAAATTAAGGGTTTCTTTGCATTTCTCATCACCAGAATTTTGATAACCTGAACATCCCAGAAAAACACCATTCGAAGAATTTCTTATTACCATGTTAGTTTTCCCACAAGGACATATAATATTTGTTTCTGTTGGAATATTTCCGGGTCTCATTCCAACATATTCATCAGAAGCTGAATTAAGATCATTTTGAAATGCTTTATAAAAATTATCTAGAATACTCCGCCAATCAGCATCTCCATTTGCAACTTTATCTAAATTATTTTCAAGGTTTGCTGTAAAGTCATAGTCCATGATGTCATCGAAGCTCTCCATAAGCCTTTCCGCAACAATATGACCAATCTTTTTAACAAAAAATCTTTTATTTTCAATTGCTACATATCCTCTATCTTGAATAGTTGAAATAATGTTTGCATAAGTTGATGGTCTACCAATACCTTTTTTTTCTAACTCTCTAACAAGGGCTGCTTCAGAAAATCTTGAGGGAGGCTTAGTAAATTTTTGTTCGAGATCAATAGTTTCTCTTTTGAGAGAATCGCTCTCTTGAAGATTTGGAAGAATATCCTCTTCCTTTGATGAACTTTTAAGAATTTTTGTGAATCCATCAAAAACTACTTCTCTGCCTCTTGCAATAAATACGTTTTCCTCAACAAAAACCTTTGCAGATGTAGACAAATACTCGGCGTCTGGCATCTGTGAAGCAATAAATCTTTCCCAAATCAATGTGTAAAGTTTTGATTCTTCATCAGATAAATGCATTACATCTTGTGGCTTTAAATAAGCATTAGTGGGTCTAACTGCCTCATGAGCTTCTTGAGCATTTTCAGTACTAGAATAAATTTTAGGAGCATTGGTAAGATATTTCTCTCCAATATTTTCATTAATGAAACTTCTAGCATCTTTTATAGATTCTTTACTCAAACTAGGAGCATCAGTTCTCATATATGTAATTAAGCCTGCTTCATACAGTTTTTGAGCAACTCGCATGGTTCTTTTTACGTTAAAACTTAATCTTGTGCTAGCAGATTGTTGGAGTGTTGATGTAATAAAAGGAGCTTTTGGTTTGACTTTTACCGGCTTCTTAGAAATCTCATTTATTGATAAATTACATGATTCTATTTGTTGTTTTATTGTTTCAACTTTTTCTTTTGAGAGTAATGGATCTGTTTTTTTAGTTGCAAGATTAAATGTAATTATTTCGTCATTATTAGTATTGGCTGAAAACGAAATTTCCCAATACTCCTCTGGAATAAATTCTTGGATAGATCTTTCTCTTTCGTCTAAAAGTCTTAAAGCAACCGATTGAACTCTTCCTGCTGATAAGCCTCGTGCAATTTTTTTCCAAAGCAATGGAGATAATTCAAAACCAATAACTTTATCTAAAAATCTTCTAGCTCTGTATGCTTTAACCAGATTAAGGTCTATTTCTTTTGGATCAGAGAAAGACTCAATAATTGCATCTTTTGTAATTTGATTAAATCTCACTCTTGAGTAATTGTATTTTTGAGGTCCTAAAGCTTCTTTAAGGTGCCAAGCAATTGCTTCACCTTCTCTATCTAAATCTGTTGCTAAATATATATTATCAACATTCTTTGCAGCTTTTTTTAAAGCCTTCAGCACCTTCTCTTTTTCAGGTATTATTTGCCAATTTGCATCCCATCCATTATCAGGATCAACACCCATCCTTCTTATTAAACTTTTTCTAGCATTGATTTCCTTTTGTCTGGCTTTTTCCTCTGGACTGAGGTCTTTTGGTACAACAAGTCTTGTTCTAGTTGTGCCACCTTTTTTTGGAAGATCTCTAATATGCCCAACGCTAGACTCAACAATATACTCAGGTCCTAAGTACTTTGAAATGGTCTTTGCTTTTGCAGGAGACTCAACTATTACTAAAGATTTTGTCATTTTCTAAAATTTCCTTTTTTATGAATATCATCAAAAGGTTCATGTTGGCAAGTTAATTTTAAAAATTTTTTAAATTGCCCAGTTCATCAAGAATATTCTTAAGCTCCTTTAAACCATCTAATTCTTTCCATAAAAAAAATATAAAAGATTCAGTAAAAATGAGTTCATCGATACTCTTAGATAGACTTGTTAACTGCTTTTCAATACTTTCAAAATTGTCTACATATTTAAGTTTGACGGGAGAATACAAGATTAAATCAGTTTTGTCTCTAATAAAGTGGCCTTCTTTAAATGCGGTAGTGTTTTTAATTTGGTAGCTCACTGGATTAGAATTTTTATTTTTAAATTTGTTTTTACCGTAGATTGTTGAGGAAATCTTTACTCCCATCATTTGAGCTTCCATTCTTATTTTAGATATTTCTCTAGAGGATTTTGAGGGCATCGCAATAGAAATCGATCCTACTAAAAGTAGAATAGCAAGTATAAAAACAAAATATTCCAATTCTTAATCTCTAACTATTTGATTAATCAAATTTGGGCCTTTTATGATAAATCCAGTATAGATTTGAACTAAATCTGCGCCAGCACTTAATTTAGTTAAATAATCTTTTTTGCTCATAACGCCGCCTACTCCAATAATTGGAATGTCAGAACATTTTGATCTTATTAGAGAAATTTTATTTGTAGACTTATCCATCAAAGGTTGACCTGAGACTCCGCCATCTTCTTTTTTTAATTTTTTATTAATAAGATTTTCTTTATCAATTGTTGTGTTTGTAGCAACCACTCCTGTTATAGATGATTTTTTAACTAAATCAATTATCATTTCGATAGACTCATCAGTCTCATCTGGAGAAACTTTTAAAAAAATTGGTTTTTTAAAATTAAGCTTGGTAATTTTGTTTTCTACTGAAGCAATTAGATTTTTTAGATTTTCTTTCAAATGTAAGTCTCTCAAATCAGGTGTATTGGGTGAAGATATATTTATTGTTATGTAATCTGCAAACTTATGAATCTTTTCAATGCAAAGCAAGTAGTCGTTTATTCTTTCAATACCTTTGGAGGATTTATTTGCGCCAATATTTACTCCTACAACTCCGCCATATTTTCTTTTTTTAAGATTGTTAACCAAATAATCAATACCTTTATTATTAAAACCAAGTCTGTTGATGATTGAATTTTCCGAATAGTTACGAAATATACGGGGTTTAGGATTACCGTATTGAGGTTTTGGAGTAACGGTTCCTACCTCTAAGAAACCAAATCCCAGGGCACCTAATGCATCTATATAATCCCCATTTTTATCTAAACCAGCTGCTGTGCCAAGTTTATTTTTGAATTTCATCCCAAAAATTGTGTATTCATTTTTATTAATAATTTTGTTGTTAAATAAAAATAACAGCTTGGATTTATGCAATAAATTTAGAGAATTTAGTGAAGCAGAATGAGCAAACTCTGGAGGAAGAAATTTAAATATTTTTAGGAAAAAATTCAAACAATATCCTGTATTATCTTTTTTATTTTTTTGTTTATCGATTCATCTCTTAGGGCGAGCGAAATGGTAGCATGAACATAGCCTTCCTTGCTACCACAATCAAATTTTTCTCCATTATAAATAGTTGCATAAATGCCTTCTTCTTTCAGGAGAGATCGTATTGCATCAGTTAACTGAATTTCTCCAGATTTATCAGATTTTGTTAATTTTAAATGCTTAAAAATTGCAGGATTAAGTATATATCTCCCACATACTGCCATATCAGAGGGTGCATCCTCTGCAGTTGGTTTTTCAACAATATCATCGATTTTGATAGATCCTTGATTTTGTTGACCTGGTTTAATAACTCCGTATTTATGAATATTATTTTCATCTATTTTGTTAACAGCAATAACACAAGATTTTTTTTCTACAAATATATCTATTAACTGATCCAAGCAAGACTTTTTAGATATAAATAAGTCATCTGGGAGCAACACCGCAAAGGAATTATTCCCAATTACACTTTCTGCTTGAAGAACAGCATGGCCTAATCCATTCTGTTCATATTGATTTATATAATAAAACTTAGTCTTGCTAAATTTTTTAGGATTTAGCTTTTCAATCATTTCCTCTTTATTAGTATTTTGTAATCTAAGCTCAAGATCTTTATTGGTTTTGAAATGTTTTTTTATTGAGTGCTTTTCAGGACTGGTAATAAAAATAATTTCATTAATGCCGCTATCAATTGCCTCTTCAACAGCATATTGGACTAAAGGCTTATCAATAATTGGGAGCATCTCTTTGGGAGTTGCTTTTGATGCTGGTAAAAATCTTGTTCCAAAGCCTGCAACTGGTATTACTGCTTTTTTTATCAATTTATATTCTCATCATAAAAAAACTTTTATATATCATAGCAAACAAAATTCCAGAAATAAGACCGCCTAGGTGAGCATAATTTGCCACAGAGCCAAATCCGAATAAATCTAATACTCCAATAAATCCTAAAAGCAGCCAGGCAATCATGAATAAATATATTGCCGGTGGTAAATCATATCTTACATATTTAGATTCAAACTCAAGAATCATGCAAAAACCAATCAAGCCATAAATTACACCGGACAATCCTCCAAATAAGCTAGAGGCAGTAAATATATATTGAAGAAAGTTACTTAGGATTGCTGAGAAAATTACAAGTACTATAAAAGTATAAGATCCATCAATATTTTCAATCTTTTCTCCCAATATATATATCCATAAACAATTAAATGCTAAATGAGCAAACGAAAAATGTATAAATATTGGTGTTATTGTTCTCCACCACTGATTGTCTTCAAGGTAAGTTTGATTTAGATCAGCTATAGATACATATCCTTGATTGGAAATAATTATCTTTGTGAAAGTTAGGGGCTCTATAAGTGCAATTAATGATCCAAAGTTTGAAATTAATGCAATTACAATTGCTATGAAAATTATTGGAATATGATAATTTTTTAAAATATTCAATTTAATTTTTAGAAATATTTAAGCTCCAACCTAACTTTTCTCTGCATGCCTCAAAAAAATCATTATCATTTGGATGAACTAATTTTAAAGTTTTCTCCATTTTAGATATTAAAATTTTCTCACCATATGGAATATCAATGTCATCTTGACCATCAACGCAAATTTTTGCATTTTCATTAGGTCCTTCAAACAAATCCATTTCTACCTTTTCATCTGTAGAAATTACAAAGGGCCTTGAAGATAAGCTCTGAGGAAGCATTGGAAGAATTGTCCAAACATCTAAACTTGGATGAATTATTGGACCACCTGCTGATAAAGCATATGCAGTCGATCCTGTTGGAGTAGCTATTATCAAACCATCTGACCTTTGCTCATAAACGACTTTGTCGTTTACATTTAAACGATATCTCATTAGCTGAGCATATGCACCAGAATGAATAACAACCTCATTTAGACCATATAAATGATTATTTCCAAATTTGGCGGAAACTAAATTTCTTTCTTCAATTTTATAGTTACCATTTAAGACCTCCTTGATAGTTTTTTCAAAATTATCAGTACTTATATCAGTAAGAAATCCTACATTACCCATATTAATTCCAAGAATAGGAATATCGTAATTTAAATACTTCCTTGCGGCATTCAAAAGAGTTCCATCGCCACCAAAAACTACAACTATATCGACTTTTTTTACATATTCCTTATGGTCTAGAACAGTAAAATTTTCATTTTTGTTATTTGAAGAATTATCTATGTACAAATTAATGTCTAAATTTGACATCGCATTTATCATAAGATTTAAAGCTTCATTATCAATACCGTCAGATAAGTCCTCTTTAACTAAAATGCCTATTTCTCTAAACATAGCGCGCATTATACAACTTATAAAAAAATGTATTAATAAGTTTTATATTTTCAATACTCGAAAAAATTAAATATACGCATATAATATTGATGATTTTAATTAAAACAAATATCAAAAATATGACTAATTTAGAGAAATTTAGAGAAGAAACAAAAGAATGGCTTGATAAAAACTGTCCACCTTCGATGAGAAGTGGTGCAGATCCTAAGATACCGGTTGATGAGGTTTGGGGTGGCAGAAATGCAGAATATAAAAATCCTGAATCCAAACTATGGTTAGATAGAATGGGTGAAAAAGGATGGACTATGCCAACTGTACCTAAGGAATATGGCGGTGGCGGTCTTTCAAAAGATGAAGTTAAAGTGCTTAATGAAGAATTATTTAGAATTGGAGCAAAACAACCATTACTAAGCTTTGGTATATGGATGCTTGCTCCTGTGTTGCTTGAATATGGTTCTGAAGAACAAAAAAAAGAACATATACCAAAAATTATTAAAGGTGAAATAAGATGGTGCCAAGGATACTCAGAACCTGGATCAGGGTCAGATTTAGCTAGTCTTGCAACAAAGGCAGAAGACATTGGTGAGAAATTCCTAGTTAATGGTCAAAAGGTATGGACGTCATATGCAGATAAAGCAGATTGGATATTTGCATTAGTAAGAACAGGTCCTAAAGAACCAAAACATGATGGTATAAGTTTTTTGTTAATAGACATGGCTACTAAAGGAGTTAGCACAAAGCCTATTACACTCATATCAGGAAAATCGCCATTTTGTGAAACATTCTTTGATAACGTAGAGGTTCCTAAAGGAAACTTAATAGGTGAGTTAAATGCTGGTTGGACTATTGCAAAAAAACTTTTGCAACATGAAAGAGCCTTCATTTCAAATTTTGGTCTTGCTGCTGGTATGGGTAGCAAAAGAGATATTGTATCAATTGCTAAAAAGCATTTAGGTGAAGAAAATGGGAAAATAAATAATGGCTTTTACAGATCTGAAATATCATCACATAAGATTAAAGAGCATGCTTTTGGTCTTACTTTAAAAAGAGCTGGAGATGAAGGAGGTAAAGCAAGCGCAACAGCATCTATGTTTAAACTTTATGGAACAGAACATAATAAAAAAAGGCATGAGCTTATGGTTGCTGCTTCAGGAATTAATGGAGTTGCATGGGATGGTGACGAATTTGATGATAACGATAAGAATTTAACAAGAGCTTGGCTTAGAACTAAAGGAAACTCAATTGAAGGTGGAACTTCAGAGGTTCAACTTAATGTTATTTCTAAAAGAGTACTTGGACTTCCAAGTCAATAATCCTTGATGAAATTAGTACTATCAGAAGAAGAACAGTTCCTTAAAGATACAGCAAAAAACTTTGCTGAAGAAAGATCGCCAATATCTCATTTTAGATCCTTGAGAGATAATAATGATCGCAAATTATGGGATAAAGATATTTGGTCAGAAATGGTAAAGCTTGGCTGGCCAGGAATATTAATTCCTGAAGAATTTGGAGGTTCTAATTTTGGAGTCACCGGTATTGGTGTCATATTACAAGAGTGTGCAAAAACACTAACGCCCTCTCCACTTTTTGCAACAGGTGTTTTAGGTGGTTATGCTATTTCTGAGTTTGGAAATGATGAACAGAAAAATAATTATCTGCCTAAAATTGTAAATGGAGAAATCACTACAGCACTTGCTGTAGATGAAACAAGTCATCATGACCCATATGCCACTGAATTAATTGCTAAAAAAAGTAACTCGGGTTTCACTTTAAGTGGTAAAAAAATATTTGTAATTGATGGAGCCAGCGCTGATCTTCTAATTGTTCTGGCAAGAACATCTGGTTCAAAGGGTGATTCAACAGGTTTATCTTTATTTATTATGGATTCGAATAAATCTGGTATTGAAGCAAAAAAACTTGATATGGCAGATTCTAGAAACTATGCAAATATATATTTTAATGATGTTAGTGTTGATGAGTCATCGCTATTAGGAGATCTCGAAACTGCAGGAGAAACTGTTGAGAGTATTCTGGATATTGGAAGAATTGCTATGTCTGCTGAAATGCTTGGTAATGCAGAATCCGCGTTTGAAATAACTCTGGATTATTTAAAGCAAAGAAAACAATTTGGCGCATTTATAGGTTCTTTTCAAGCACTGCAACATAGAGCTGCCGAAATGTTTTGTGAGATAGAATTAACAAAATCTTCAGTATTAGCAGCTATGAGAGCAGCTGATGAAAATTCAAATGAACTTCAAAGACTATCTAGTCTTTCAAAAACAGTTGCAGGAGAAACTCTCCACTTAGTATCCAACGAGGCAATTCAGATGCATGGTGGTATTGGAGTAACTGATGAATATGATATCGGCTTCTTTCTCAAAAGAGCTAGAGTTACTGAGCAGATTTTTGGGAGTGCAAAGTATCATACTGAGAGGTATGCAAACTTAAGCGGTTTTTAGAGGGTCTTTATATAGTGGTAACGACAATCAAATCAATTTTAATTGGTTTAATTACGTTTATTTTAATATTATTAGAGCTTATATTAGGGTTTGGCACTCTTGCAATAATTAATATACCAAGAGCAATAATTCCTATAAAAGCATTTAAAATTCATCTCAGTAAAGTATCAAACTTCATTGGAGACCTCACTGTTTATGGTCTAAAGATTATTATGCTTATGCTGCATGGTGACAACATTAAATTAATTGAAAAGAATAAAGAGTTTGCTCTAGACGAATGGTACATGGCCATGTCGAATCATCAATCATGGGCAGATATTTTTGTATTGCTAGTTGCTGCAAATTATAAGATTCCTCTTTTAAAATTTTTTATGAAAAAAGAGTTGTGGTGGATACCTTTTGTTTTTTTAGCGAACAAGACATTAAACATGCCTTTTGTAAATAGACATTCAAAAGAGGAGTTAGAGAAAGATCCCTCCCTAAGAACAAAAGATTATGAAAATACTCTTAAATCTTGCAAACGTTTTCTAAGATCTCCATCTACCATATTTAGTTATGCTGAAGGAACAAGATTTACAAAAGAAAAACATAAATTACAAGAATCGCCTTATAAGAATCTACTCATTCCAAAAATTGGAGGCATGGCAACCGCTCTATCTGCAATGCCAAAAATCAACACATTAATTGATTACACCCTAGTTTATAAAAGTGATAGGAGAAGTGCATGGAATTTTTTAACTGGTGAAATGAGTGAAGTTAAAGTTCTTGTTACAAAACATAATATTCCTGAAAATCTTAAGAATAGAAATTATTCAGAAGATCAAAAATATAGAGAAGATTTTAAAAACTGGATTGAATCAATATGGGATCAAAAAGATAAAGACATAGAAATTTTAAAGTTCTAATTTTTTTTTACTGATAATCCATCCGTTACTGTCAATATAAAACCAATCGCCAGGATTTATTTCTACTGAACCAAGTTTTATTGGAACATCTTTTTTTCCAATGCCCACAGATTTATCTGTTTTTTTTGGATAGGTGTTTTGTGCATACACTCCTATATCAATGTTCTGAATAATTTCAATATCTCTGATGCAACCATTAGTTAATATGCCATTCCATTTATTCTCATAAGCTTTTTTAGCAATCTGATCACCAACCATTGAGCATAATTCTGATCCAGTATGTTCAATCAATAAAACTTTTCCCTC
>CACMVA010000006.1 GCA_902617045.1 uncultured SAR86 cluster bacterium | reverse complement strand
ATTCAGATACAGTAGGCGAATATACAATAACATATACATCTACAGATGCTTCTGGAAATGCTGGAACAGCTACAAGAACTGTTAACGTTACTGATACAGTAGCTCCAGTATTCACATCTTCATCAACATTTGTTGTTGACGAAAACGTAACAGCAGTTGGAAATGTTACTGCAACTGATCTTGCTGATGTCACCTTTACTATTGGGGCGACAACTGGTCCTGCAATACAAGGTAACCAAGAACTTGCATCACAGCTTCAAATAACAAGTGCTGGTGCATTATCCTTTGATATAGCTCCTGATTATGACATTCAAGTACCTGACGTACAGTTATATGCAGACCCTGATCTTTTTGGTACTGTAACTAAAAGAACAATGACATTATCAGGTTATGAAACTGGTGCAACCATGGACTTCACTGCAACAGTTACTGCTACTGATGCTTCTGGTAACACTTCAACACAAAACATCACCGTTCAGGTAAGAGATATAGGTGGTGTTGATGACGATTCAGGAACAGGTACAGGTACAGGAACTGGTACAGGAACAGGAACAGTTACAGGAACTGATACAACATCACCTGAAATAACACTTCCAGTATTCACATCTTCATCAACATTTGTTGTTGACGAAAATGTAACAGCAATTGGAACTGTTACTGCAGTTATTGCTGCTGCTCCTCCAGGCATTACACATGCGACTTTCACTATTGGGGCGACAACTGCACCTGCAACACTAGGCAACAGAGCTTCCTCAAATATATTAATAACAACTGATGGTGTGCTATCCTTTGATATTGCTCCTGATTATGATTTACAAACACCTGATACTAAATTATATGAAACACGACCTCAGTATAATAACTACAATAATGACTGGAATGACAATGCGACTGTAAGAACAGAGTCATTATCAGGCTATGTAGATGGCGGAACTATGGACTTCACTGCAACAGTTACAGCTACCTCCGTATTCGACTCAACAAAAACTACTACACAAATTATTACCGTTCAGGTAAGAGATGTAGGTGGTGTTGATGATGATACAGGAACTGGTACAGGTACAGGAACTGGTACAGGTACAGGAACTGGTACTAATACTGGCGGTAATTAATATAGACTGATCTTAAACATGGGCTTCGGAAAAAAAGATATTGTAAAAAATATCTCTTCCGAAGCCCACATTTCATCAAAATCAAGTTCGTTAGTTTTAGAAGCTTTTCTAAGTTTTATTAAACAAAATAAAAGACATCAAATAAAGATATCCAAATTTGGTACTTTTTATTCACATAAAAGCCCGGCCAGAATAGGCAGAAATCCAAAAACAAAAGAAGAATTTAAAATTCCAACTTCTGAGAAGCTTGCTTTTAAAGCCTCAAATAAAGTTAAATCTATTTTAAATTAAGAGATGGTCGGGATGGCCGGATTTGAACCGACGACCACTACACCCCCAGTGTAGTGCGCTACCAGACTGCGCTACATCCCGATTAATTAATATATAATGTTAACCTGCATTCACAAATTTTAGAGAAAAAGCTTTGAACTTATTTAGATTATTTAAATTTTCATTTTTTTTGATGATATCTTTAATTGCTAATGCAGAAACTAAGGTAGAGACTTCATCTGGCATTGTTGATGGTTATAAGAAGGGAAGAGTTATTTATTGGGATGATATTCCTTATGCACAACCACCTATTGACCAATTAAGATGGAAAGCTCCAAGAGCTCTTAATAATCCAAAAAATATAATTTCACCTAAAGAAAATAATTATTGCGTTCAGAGACCATCATCTTTAGGTGGACCTGGAGGAGAGGGTTTATATGTTGGCACTGAAGATTGTTTATATTTAGATATCTCTGCTCCAGTGAGAAAAAAATCTGAACTTCTTCCAGTGATGTTTTGGATTCATGGTGGCGGAAATACATCTGGATTAAAAGATCTTTATGATTTTAATAAAATGGTAAGACGTCATCATGTTATTGTTGTAAGAATAAATTATAGATTAGGCCCGTTTGGATGGTTTACTCATCCTTCAATTCAAGATTTTCAGACCAATTTAGATAAGACTTCAAATTTTGGAACTTTGGATATTATAGCTGCACTTCGATGGGTAAAAGACAACATCATCCTTTTTGGTGGAGATCCAGACAATGTAACAATCTTTGGAGAGTCTGCTGGAGGACACAATGTCTTTTCTTTACTAGTGTCAGACAAATCCAAGGGACTTTTTCACAAAGCGATTTCAATGTCAGGCTATACAACATCAATTAGTCCCAAAGATGCATATTTCCAAAAAGATAAGTCATCAACTTCATCACATACGAGCTCTGAAATTGTAAAAAAAATTATTAACGAGTTGTCTAATAAGAAAGAAACATATTCCAATAAAGAAATTAGAGATATTTTATTGAACTTATCAACGCAACAGTTTTTTGAACATTATGCTAACAGAGAGACTTATGAAGAAATCCCATTACTCACATCTGATGATATTGTTATTCCTGAAGCTGGCCTAAGAGCTTCTCTTTTCAACAAAGATATTGTAAATAAAGTTCCAACTATAGCTGGTTCAAATAGAGATGAGGTTAAATTATGGTTAGCTACTGCAGAGTATTTTGTAGAATTAGATTTCTCAGTAGTAGGATCTTTACTTAATATTCCTAATGTTAAACTCAAAGATGAGGATGCCTTTGAAGCTTTTAACTATTATAGGAGTTCGGCATGGAAGATAAGAGGTGTTGATATCCCGCTTAAGGGATTGTATGAATCCGGCAATTCTAATCTTTTTGCATATCAATACGCTTGGGATGATCATAGAAGATATGTTGTAGCGGATTTCAAGAAACTTATTGGAGCTGCTCATGCTACAGAAATACCTCTCCTAGCAGGAAATGCAAAGCTTGTGGGTGGATATCCTCTATCTGATTTGATATATCCTGCAGGCAGATCAAAATTATTTACATCAAGAAATATGATGAGGTTCTGGACAAATTTTGCTAAGTCAGGAGAGCCTGGTATGTCTACTAATTCTATTCGTTGGAGTTCCATTGTCAAAAATAATGAATTTGGCTCGTCTTATATTGTTATAGATAATAAAAATAACTTAAAAGTAAAAGAGGACAAAAAAACTTTTAAAACATTAGCAAAAGAGTTGTTTGAAGATTCAAGAGTAAATGAATTAGAAAAATGTGTGATTTTATTACAAATGTTTACATTTGTAGGTAACGATTTATACGATGAAAATATAAAACAATATCCTGGTAACTGTGAAAGATCTAAATCAGAAAATTTTTTAATCGAGAATGCAAGTTTTATAGAGTATTAGTTTTAGTAGAATCTTTTAATTTTAATACTTCAATGTCTTTAACATTAATTAGATCTGCAACCCTTCTAATTAGTCTTTCTTCATCAACTTCTAATATCCCATCAGCATAAGCAGTTTCCCACATAAATTTTAGGAGAGATATTTTTTCTTCCTTTGAGTAATTCTTATTAATATCTTCCACAAATTCATGAAAAGAGACACTATCTTTGCTGTGTATTTCAACCATCTTAAGAATTTCTTGTTTATCCCGATTTACTTTTTGAGAAATTTTTTCAATTTCTTGCATTAATACTGACAACTCATCTTCGCTTATCTCCCCATCTGATCTTGCAATCTCATATGCTAATACGGCAGCAGTAAGTTCAATTTCAAATGATGGTTGTTGAATCGAAACATCTTTCTTTTCTTTTTTAAAAAAATTAAACATATTAATCTACAGCATTTCTTGAAGGAACTTCTTTCCAGAAGTAACTTGTAATCGTATAGTATAAAAAAGCATATACAAAAAACAATAATGTTGAAATATATGATGCGATAAATATTTCAATTATTATTCCAAATACGCCAGTTATTACAGTAGTCGATAGTATTACTAAAAGTGTATTTTGCTGAGAGAGTTGTCTCATTAATTTATGATGAATGTGATCTCTTCCAGCTGTACTCCAACTTTTACCATTTATTGTTCTAGAAAAGATTAATCCAATACAGTCTAGAAGTGGTATTGCTACAAACCACAAAATTGTAATAGGCTCAATATTATATATTTGACTTTGCGAAGCGTAGATCGCAACCCATGCAACCCAAAATCCAACTAGATTAGAGCCACTATCACCCAAGAAAACTCCTCTTTGTTTTCCAAATACCCCTAAATTAAATATTATAAATCCAATCATTGAACCAATAATCAGAACTAGCATTGAATCATAGATCAATCCTGAAAAAAAACCAATAAACATTAAAGCAACCATTGCACATCCAGAACAAAGCCCATTAATGCCATCAATCATATTGAACGCATTCATAATACCTACAACACAAAATACAGTTATGGGTATACTATAAATTCCGAGATTAATTTCTCCGGTCCCAAACAAATTACCTAATGATTCTAAATATACCCCAGTGCTTTGAATCATATATATTGCAAGAAACACTTGAATTAGAATTCTAAATAATGGCCTCAATTCTTTTAAATCATTAATAAGGAACAATATGATTAGTGGAATAGATATCACCATTAATTGAAAAGTAAATTCAGGTACATATCCTGTAAGGTTATTAAGATCAATATATAGTTTGCCTGAAATTAAAAGAGCAATTAAAATACCTAAACCGCCAGTTAGAGGAGTTGGTCTCTTATGAAACTTTCTGTTCCTATCTGGTGAATCAACAAGAATTTTATATTTTTTAGCATAATTTCTTAGAAACGAATTTACAGTCAATGATGCAATTATGCTTATAATTATGTAATCTAATATTATTGTTAAATCCATTTCTTATATTTTATAACTATTATGCTTAATTTAAAAAAATACAATCAGAAAATTAAACATCTGCTTATACTCAGTTTTATACATTTTTTCTCATTTTATAGTCATGCAAACTCATTCCTTGATAATCTAAATATTCCAACTGGTTTTGAAATAAGTATTTTTGCTGACGAATTGAATTCACCAAGACAGATAACAGAGACTGAAAATGGTTATGTGATTGTAGGCTCAAAAAAGGGAGATAAAATTTTTGCTTTATATGATAGCGATCTTGATGGATATGCTGAAAAAAAGATATTGATTGCCGATGGGCTTCAGAATCCAACAGGCGTAAGCTTTCATCAAGGAGATCTATACTTTGCTGAGATTGATACGATTTGGGTAGTCAAAAATATTGATGATTGGTTAAATAAAGGTTCACAAACATTGCCAACAAAAACAATTTTTATGAATGATTTACCATCTGAAACTTGGCATGGTTTTAAATATATTGATTTTGGTCCAGATGGGAATCTTTACATTCCGGTTGGTGTGCCATGTAATATTTGTTTAGAACCGCAAACAAAAGATAATAGGTTTGCAGCAATTCATAAGTATGAAGATGGAGAGCTAATAACTGTTGCTGACGGAGTTAGAAATAGCGTAGGATTTGATTGGCATCCTGTAACAAAGAAAATGTATTTCTCTGACAATGGTAGAGACTGGTTAGGAGATAATAGTCCTTCATGTGAGCTAAATGTAGTTGATAAGGAAGGTAGTTTCTTTGGATATCCATTTAAACATGCAAAGAATGTGATCGACCCAGAGTTTGGAAGCATGATACCAACTGTAAATAAAGAGTTTATTGATCCAATAGCTGAACTTGGACCACATGTAGCTCCCCTTGGAATTGCATTTTACGATAATGATATATTCCCAAAAAAATATAAAAATAGTGTTTTTATTGCACTTCATGGATCATGGAATAGAACAAAAAAATCTGGATATACTGTTGTTTTTGTAAAACTTGATGATGATGGCAATTATCTTTATCAAGAAGATTTTATAACAGGATGGTTATCAAACGAATCTGCATGGGGAAGACCAGTGTCGCCATACATAATGAATGATGGCTCTATGTTGCTATCAGATGATAAATACAATGTAATCTACAGAGTCACCTACAAAGGTTAGATGGAATTTCAAAATTTAACCAATGAAATAAGTTTAGCAAAAAAAGCAGCAAAGAAATCTGGCACTCTATTAATAAAAAATAAGTCTGAATTTAATTTTAGACTTAATTCTAATTCCAAGGATACAAAATTAAAGGCTGATATAGAATCTGAAGATTTAATAAAAACTATTATCACAGAGGAATCATCTTTTCCAATTTTAGCTGAGGAAAGTGGAAAATCTAATGATGACTTGGGTGATACTTTTTGGGTTATTGATCCTTTAGATGGCACAGCTAACTACAATAGAAATATTCCTATATGTTGTATTTCTATTGGCTTAGTAAAGGATATGAAGCCAATACTTGGTGTTATATATGATTTTAATAATGATGATATGTATGTTGGCGATACTCACAATAAAAAATCAGCCATGAACGATCAGACTATCAAGGTGTCTAATATAACTAATAAAGAGGATGGCATATTAATAACTGGCTTACCACATGATTCAGATTATTCAGAACAAACATTAAATAATATGATTGATGATATGCAAAAATGGCAGAAAATAAGAATGATGGGTTCTGCAGCTATGGCTGCATGTTACGTTGCGTCTGGTAAAGTAGAACAATATCAGGAAAAAGGCATCTATTTGTGGGATGTTATTGCTGGAGCTGCTATAGTTGAATCATCTGGAGGAAGTGCAGAAATCTTTAACCAAAGAGAAAATTTTCAAGTTGATGTAGTTTTTTCAAATTCTAATATTTAAACATATGAAAAGTTTAGTTTGGCTGAGAAGTGATCTACGTATGGATGATAATCCAGCTTTAAGAAATGCATGCATTACTTCTGATGAGATTTACTGCATTTATATTTTCTCAAAAGAACAAATCAAATTTCATAACGAAGCCAACTGTAAGATCGAATTTGTTATTAGTAACTTAAAAAATTTATCTAGTTCCCTAGAAAAGATTAATATTCCTCTTACCATCATTGATTCAGAGGGTTTTAGAGATAATCCATCTAAAATATTAGATTTCGTTAATGAAAAATCAATATCAAAAGTTTATTGGAATAACATGTTTGGTACTGATGAGAGCAAACGTGATGAAGAAGTTAAAAAAACTCTAAGCGACAATGGTATAGAGTATGAAACTTTTGATGATCAGGTTGTTTATTCTCCAGGAACGATTAGGACAAAAGAAGACAAACCTTATTCAGTCTTTACTCCATTTAAAAGAAGGTGGATTGAGAACTTCAACTTAGACTTATTAGACATAGAGTTTAACTATACTGCTAAAAATAACACTGGGATTAGTTCAAATGTTAATGAATTTAATTATGATTTTAAAAAAACTCATTTGGTCGATATGTCTTTATGGGGTGTTGGAGAAGAAAATGCAATGTCAATTTTACATGATTATTTAGATCACAAAGTTTTTAGATATTCTAAAGATAGAAATGATCCAATTATCGAAGGAACAAGCAGAATATCACCTTATTTAGCATCTGGGATAATTTCATCAAAAAGATGCATATTGGAGGCTCTTAAGAAAAATAATTTTGAACTAGACTCGGGAGAAAGCGGGGTAGTAAAGTGGATAGATGAAATTATTTGGAGAGAATTTTATAAAAATATCATGCATAGTTTCCCAAAGGTTAGTAAAGGAATGCCATTTCAAGACTATACAAAAAATATTAAATGGAGGTTTGATAAAAATGAATTTGAGGCATGGAAGACCGGTAGAACTGGATTTCCAATAATAGATTCTGCCATGAGACAACTTACTACTGAAGGATGGATGCATAATAGATTAAGAATGGTAGTTGCAATGTTTTTTACAAAAAATATGTTACATGATTGGCGATTGGGAGAGACCTTCTTTATGGAAAATCTTCTAGATGGAGATTTTTCTTCAAATAATGGTGGTTGGCAATGGAGTAGCTCTACTGGTACAGATGCAGCACCTTACTTTAGAATTTTTAATCCAATAACTCAATCAAAAAATTTTGATGCAGATGGGTTATTCATTAAAAAACATATAAAAGAGTTAAAAGATCTAGATAAAAAAGAAATTCATGACCCATCTGAAAAGATTAGAGATCAACTAAATTACCCTAAAAAAATATTAGACCTAAAGGAATCAAGATTAAGGGCGATTGATGCATTTAGTGCAGCAAAAAATTAAAAAAATTTTGTAGTTATCACAAAATCTCTTATGTATACTGATTGTTAATTTTAGGGTTAATGGAGGAATTATGACTGCCTATCCAAGTGACTTAGAGATAGCTAATGCTGCTCATAAAAAACCAATTGAAGATATAGCTTCAGCACTAGGTATAAATCAAAAAAATTTAATTAAGTTTGGTGAAGATAAAGCTAAATTAAATTCTGATTTTATAGATTCGGTTTCAAAAAATGAGAACGGAAAGTTAATTTTGGTAACAGCAATATCTCCTACACCAGCAGGAGAAGGAAAAACTACTACAAGTGTTGGACTAGTTGATGGATTATGTCACATCGGTAAAAAAGCAATGATTTGCTTGAGGGAACCAAGCTTAGGGCCATGTTTTGGCATGAAAGGAGGTGCAGCCGGGGGTGGATATGCTCAAGTTATTCCTATGACTGATATCAACCTTCACTTTACAGGTGATTTTCATGCAATAGGGGCAGCTCATAACCTTCTATCTGCATTGATAGATAACCATATACATTGGGATAATGAATTAAATATTGACCCTAGAAGAATAACCTGGAAACGTGTTGTTGATATGAATGATAGGTCATTACGAGATATTACATGTGGTCTTGGTGGTACAGGGAATGGCATACCACGACAAAGTGGATTTGATATTACAGTAGCTTCAGAAATTATGGCAGTTTTTTGCTTGGCCTCTGATATTCAAGATCTTCAAAAGAGAATTGGTAATATTGTTATAGGCTACACAAAATCAAATGAACCAGTTAGAGCTAGTCAACTTAAAGCAGATGGTGCTATCACAGCGTTGCTTAAAGACGCTTTTCAACCAAATTTAGTGCAAACTTTAGAAAATAATCCTGCTTTTATGCATGGGGGTCCATTTGCAAACATAGCTCATGGCTGTAATTCAGTTGTTTCCACAAAAACTGCATTAAAACTTGCAGATTATGTGGTCACTGAAGCTGGATTTGGTGCAGACTTAGGCGCAGAAAAATTTTTTGATATTAAATGTAGAAAATCAGGCCTTAAACCTGATGCGGTTGTTCTAGTTGCGACTACAAAAGCACTTAAAATGCATGGTGGTGTGAAGAAAGAAGATTTAGTAACAGAAAATGTCGATGCTGTTACATTAGGTTGTAAAAATCTTGAAAAACACGTTGAAAATATAAATAAATTTGGAGTTCCAGTTGTTGTCGCTATTAATGATTATGTTTCTGATACCAAAAAAGAACATAATGCAATAACAAATTTTTGCAAGAATCTTGGTGTTCAATGCAAAATTTCTTCACATTGGGAAAAAGGTGGCCAAGGAGCATCAGAACTTGCTGAAGAAGTTGCTAAAGTAGCTGACTCGGATATGTCTGAGTTTAAAACTCTGTATGAGGATGCTATGTCCCTATGGGATAAGACTAAATATATCGCTCAAAATATTTATGGAGCTCAAGACATTATCGCTGACAAAAGAGTTAGAAATCAGTTTAAGAAGTTGGAAGATGATGGCTTTGGCTCTTATCCTGTTTGTATGGCAAAAACACAATACAGTTTTTCTACCGATCCATTGCTAATGGGAGCTCCAACTGGCCATGAAGTTCCAATAAGAGAAGTAAGGCTATCAGCTGGTGCAGAATTTGTAGTTGTAGTATGTGGTGAAATTATGACGATGCCTGGCCTTCCTAGAGTTCCAGCCGCAGAAGCTATTGGGCTTGACGAAAAAAATGAAATAGCAGGACTATTTTGATAGAAATAGTTCATTAAGCAGTATTTAGTTATAATTTAAGTTAGATATTTCTTGGAGAATTAATTATGAGTAATGATTTAAACTTTTACATAAATGGTGAGTGGGTAAAGTCAGAATCAAACGAAACAATTGACGTTATAAATCCGGCAAATGAGGAAATAATAGGACAAGTTACTGCTGGCACTAAAGAGGATATTGATAAAGCCGTTAGCGCTGCATTGGATGCTTTTTCTTCTTTTCAACAAACAACAAAAGCTCAAAGAATAGAATTACTCAAAAATGTAATTACAGAATATGAAGCTAGATATGATGATTTTGTTCAAACCATTACTAAAGAAATGGGATCGCCAATTTGGCTATCAGAAGCTGCGCAAGCTAAGACAGGCATTAAAAATATTCATGAGACTTTGGATGCATTAGAGAGTTATGAATTCGAAAGACCAGAAGGAGACTATACATTAATCAAAGAACCTATTGGAGTAATTGGAATGATAACTCCATGGAATTGGCCAATGAATCAAATCACAACAAAAGTTTCTGCTGCATTGGCGGCAGGTTGTACTATGATCCTAAAACCTAGTGAAATATCTCCATATTGTGCAATGCTTCTTGCAGAAGTATTTGATAAAGCGGGCGTCCCTAATGGAGTATTTAACGTAGTCAATGGATATGGACCTACTGTTGGAGCAGCGTTATCAGAGCACCCAGATGTAGCTATGATGTCATTTACTGGTTCAACCAGAGCTGGAATTGCTGTAGCGCAAGCATCTGCAAGTTCGGTTAAACGTGTTCATCAAGAACTTGGTGGTAAATCTTCAAACATAATTCTTGATGATGTAGCCGACCTAGAAAAATCTGTTAAGGGTGGTGCAGGACATTGTTTTTTAAATTCGGGACAATCATGTAATGCTCCAACAAAAATGCTTATTTCTTCAAAGAATTATGATAAAGCTGTAGAAATTGCCGTTGCAACTGCAAACAAAACTACTGTTGGAGATCCAAATGGTGAATTTAGACTAGGACCAATTGCAAACAAAGTTCAATACGAGAAAATTTTAAAATTAATAGAAATAGGTATTGAAGAGGGCGCAACGTTAGTTGCGGGTGGTGTTGAAAAGCCAGATGGATGTGATAAAGGTTATTATGTAAGACCAACAGTTTTTGCAAATGTAACAAACGATATGACAATTGCCAAAGAAGAGATATTTGGCCCAGTTCTTGTAATGATTAAATATAACAGTGAGGAAGAGGCTATCAATATTGCTAATGATACTGAATATGGTCTAGCAGGATATGTTCAAGGTGATCCCGATCACGCTAGAGAAGTTGCTCGAAAAATAAGAGCTGGACAAGTAATAATTAATGGAGGAGCAAGAGGAACTGGTGCTCCTTTTGGAGGCTACAAAGCCTCAGGAAACGGAAGAGAGCATGGTCTTCATGGTCTTGAAGAATGCTTAGAAACTAAAGCAATTATTGCGCCATAGGTTAGTCTAATAAATCAGGTTGCATTTTAACTATTTTATCAAATGCAGGCTGATAACTTGCCCAAGCAGCTATATCGTTAGCTATGAACTCTCTAGTTTTGACTGCAGTCTCATGTGATACTGAAATTGGTTTGCCTGCAGCTTCAGCCATTAACTGTGCTTGGCAACATCTTTCCATAGACATATAAAACCAAAGCGCAATGTCAACTGATGGTCCTGTAGTCAAAATACCATGATTTTGTAATATAGCTACTTTTTTATCTCCCAAAGCTTTGGCTATTTCATCTCCTTCATCCACCTCCTCAACAACACCTGAGAAATCTTTATAAATACCTTGATTTTCATAAAATGCACAGGCATCTTGAGATATTGGATCAAGTAATTTACCTAAAGTTGAAAAGGTTCTTCCATATATTGAGTGAGAATGAGCAGCAGCATTAACATCAGGTCTTGCTTTATGAAGCCTTGAATGAATCGCAAATGCAGCAACATTAACATCTTTATCACCCTGAACCACCTTACCATCATGATTTACCAGTAAAAGATCTGATACAGATATTTGAGAAAAATGAACACCAAGTGGATTTACCCAAAAATGATCTTTAAATTCAGGATCTCTATAAGTTATGTGTCCTGCAACACCCTCATTGAAACCAAAATAATCAAATAACCTGAATCCTGCAGCAAGTTTTTCAAGTTGGTTACGTCTTTCTTCAGCAGGATTAGAAAACTCTTGAAAAACCAAGCCCTTTTCTTTAAGAGGCAACCTTCCATCAGTAGTATCTATTTTAATAGGTGTAACATTTGACATAGTTTTTATTCTCCATAGCTCTTTAATGTTAAAATAGCTTATCAAATATAGAAACAAATATGAAATATAGAATAGAAAAAGATAGCTTAGGTGAAATTAAAGTTCCTTCTAAGGCCCTTTGGGGAGCACAAACTCAAAGAGCTGTTAATAATTTCCCTATAAGCGGCATAAAGATGGATTTCCCATTTACTAAATCATTTGTTTCTTCATTGGGCTTAATAAAAGATGCAGCTGCAAAAACAAATTTGCGCTTAAAATTATTATCTTCAAAAAAGTCTAAAGCCATTTCTAAAGCAGCAAAAGAAGTTTGGCAAGAGAAGCACCATCAAGAATTCCCAATCGATGTCTTTCAAACTGGCTCTGGCACAAGCTCTAACATGAATGCGAATGAAGTTATTGCAAATTTAGCAAGTAAATATGCCAAGATTGATATCAAACCAAATGATGACGTAAATATGTGTCAGAGCAGTAATGATGTTATACCTACGGCTATAAAGATTAGTGCACACATGGATTTAACTAAAAAGTTATATCCCGCATTAGATAAATTGATAGTTGTTATTGAAAAGAAAGCTAAATCTTTACGAGGGACAATTAAAACTGGTCGAACTCACCTAATGGATGCAATGCCAATTGATTTTGCTGAAGAATTATATGCGTGGTCAAGTCAGCTCAAGTCTTCAAAACAAATGTTGTTAACCCTTGAAAAAAAACTTTTAGAATTACCTCAAGGAGGGACCGCTGTTGGAAGTGGAATTAATGCGCATAAACAGTTTTCAAGATATTTTGCTCAGGAGATGACAAAACTTTTAGGAAATAAAATTAAGTGTGTTAAAAGTGAAAATTTTTATCATGAACTTAGTGCTCAGGACTGCTCAGTCCAACTATCTGGTGAACTTAAAAATCTTTCTGTAATACTAATGAAAATATCTAATGATCTTAGATGGATGAATAGTGGCCCACTAGCTGGACTATCTGAAATTGAGTTAAAAGCCCTTCAACCAGGTAGCAGTATTATGCCTGGCAAAGTAAATCCCGTAATACCCGAAGCAGTTGCTATGGCATCTGCTGATGTAATTGGAAATGATGTAACGATTACAGTGGCTGCTCAATCTGGTAATTTTCAACTAAATGTTATGCTGCCAGTGATAGCTTACAACCTTCTTAAAAGTATTAACCTTTTATCAGGTGCTATGAATGCTTTATCAAAAAATGCAATAAGTAGTTTTAAAGTTAACAACAAAAATCTAGAGGTGTCACTATCAAAAAATCCAATTCTTGTTACTGCATTAAATCCAATAATTGGATATGAGAAGGCTGCATTTATTGCTAAAAAGGCTTACAAAGAAAACAGGCCAATAATTGATGTTGCAGCTGAAGAGACTGAAATATCAAAATTAAAACTTTCTAAGTTGCTAGATCCATCAAAACTGGCTAAGGGCGGAATATAAATTGTTAAAAGACCTATTGACAAGTAGCTGTGAAGCATGCAAAGCAGATGCTCCTGTTTTAAAAGATAATGAAATTCAAGAATTATTATCTCAAATACCCTCTTGGAGGGTTTTTGAAGAAGACGACATTAAAAAAATTATATGCTCTTTTGTTTTCTTGAATTATGATGATTCTCGTAATTTTTTAAATAAGGTAGCTGACCTTGCCGAGAAAGAAGATCATCATCCAGAGATAATACTTGAATGGGGAAAAGTGACTGTTTCATGGTGGTCACATAAAATTAAAGGTCTTCATAAGAATGACTTTATTTGTGCATCTAAAACAGATGCATTATTTAAGAATATTCAATAATCATGGAAAAATGGAGCAGAACGAAAAGCCATATCAATTTTTAGCTTGGCTTGCTACAAGCATTCTTATAATTGCAGCTGCATTAGCTAGCTTTGTGCCTGAGTTAGAGTACCATCACTGGGCTTTTATATCTGCTAATGCTTTATGGGTTTATGTCGGATGGCTATGGAGAGAGCAGTCACTCATCGTATTAAATGCAGGCTTAACAATAATTTATATTTTAGGTTTATTATTTTAAGAGTTATAGTTCAGTAATATGAAGCATGTCATATCACAAAGATTGGAAAGAAAAAATGGTTTTAAGAGAATTCTTGATATTTTTATAACCAGAGAACTAGCAAGAAGATCATCTAAATTTAATGAAAGAAGAGGAATGCCAATAGCTGTTTTTGGCAATGATTGGATTGGAATAAATATAACTCTAAAAGGACAATTTGAAGAGGAGCATCTTAAGGACCTAAATCATCTACTTATCAATCTTGATATTGATGTTAGTAATTCTACAGCTATTGATATTGGATCAAATATTGGCAATCACGCTATTGAATTTGCAAAATATTTTAAAAAAGTAATTTGCTATGAGCCAAACCCCAGAGCATATGATCTTTTGGCAACAAATACTAAGTATCTTAAGAATGTTGAAGTTTTTAATTGGGGTGTTGGATCAAAAGAAGAGTATCTTCAGCTTCAAGAAAATATCAATAATATTGGAGGCAGTAGTGCAAAATATCAAATAGATGAAAAAAACGTCGTAAATATTGAAATTAAACCTTTAGATAACGATTTTGATTCATTAAAAAAAGTAATGTTATTAAAAATTGACGTTGAGGGCATGGAAATTGATGTTCTCAGAGGCGCTGAAAAAATCATTACAAAATTTTATCCTTTAATTTGTTTTGAGCAGCATAAAACTGATTTTTTAAAAAATTTTCATGAAACAGAAGTTATTGATTGGCTTCGTGAAAAGGACTATAAAATATACGCAATTCATAAACCAACAAGAAAAAACATAATAGCAAGGCGTTTAAAAAACATTATGCAAATGATTACTGGATTTAATGATTCTAGGGAAATTATTGAGTATAAAAAGTTACCAAGGAGTAACTATGATATGATTTATGCAATTCATTCATCTGTAAAGATTCCGTAAATGGATTTAGATAATTTTTCAAATAAAAAATATAAAATTATAGAAGGTATCCCTAGATTTGTTGCAAGTGAAAATTTTACTTCCTCCTTTGGTCTTCAGTGGAATGAATTTCAAAAAACTCAACTAGATTCTCATACTAATACAACTATGTCTGAAGATCGAGTAAGAACTGCTCTCCCAATACCTTTAGAGTCAATTAAAGGATTAAAAATTATAGAAGCTGGCTCAGGAGCAGGAAGATTTACTGAAGTGTTATTGAAATATGGAGCAATTGTCTATTCATTTGATTTAAGTAATGCAGTATCTGCAAATTTTGCAAATAACATGCCTCATAAAAACTTAACTATTTTTCAAGGAGATATAGAAGATATACCTTTTGAAGATAATTTTTTTGATATTTCAATATGCTTAGGAGTTATGCAGCACACTCGAGATTTCTCTAAAAGCCTTAAAGAAATATCAAGAGTTACAAGAGCAGGGGGGATTATATCCTTCGATCATTATAAAACGCACATTGGACACTATACTTCTTTGTATTTACTATATTGGGTGGTAATTAAAAGAATACCAAAAAAATTTCAATTAAAAGTAACAAATATACTTACAAAAATTTTTTTCCCAATCCATTGGGTTTTTAGAGAGTATCCACTTATACAATACCTACTTAGAAGAATTAGTCCAATAAGTTTTTATTATGGAATGTTTGATCTTAATAAAGATCAGCACTATGAATTATCTAAACTCGATACCCATGATAAAAACACTGATCATTACAAGAGAATGGTTACTGAAAAACAATTAAATAAAATCGTGAATAAATTTAACTTTAAGAAATTTACTATTTTCCGAGGCGGAACAGGATTACAGTGCATCATTAAAAAATAAGTTTGTTTCATACAAGTATTAAAAATTAGTTATAGATGCATTAATTGAGAATATCACTTAGTTAACTCTTGTATAGTTTTTATATATTCTTTTATAGATTCTTTAAAATAAAACTTTTTAAGATGAGAAGAGTATTCTCTTTTTACTTTTTTCTTATCAGAAAATTCAATAATGGCATCCACCAATTGACCTTCATTATTTACATCAATTAACTTAGATTCTGAAACACCATGGAGTATTTCATCTGGTCCATAATTGCAGTTTGTAGATATAATCTTTGCATTAGTGGTTACAGCCTCAGCCAGAATGTTCGACATTCCTTCATAGAATGAATTTAAAACGAAAATATCACAGTTATCAAGATATGAATAATAATTATCTTTAAATTCAATAATTTCAATATATTTCTCAATTTTATTATCTCTTATAAATTTATTGATTCTATTTTCTTCGCTACCTTTACCAATAATAAGAAGTCTCAAGTTATTATTAACTATCAGTGCTTTTCTAAAAGCAGAAACCAATTCATATATACCTTTTTCAGGAGAGAGTCTTCCGATTGAACAAACTAGACATATTTTATTATTAGCATACCAATGATGGTCTGGCAATTCAGATGATTCTTTAGAATGTCTTTCAGTTAACACTCCATTGTAAATAACATTAATTTTAGATTCTTTAAGATTAAGTTCTGCTAAAAGTCCATTTTTCACACCTTTAGACACAGATATGATCTTGTCAGATCTATGATAAAGAAATTTAGATAGGCTCCTTAATATAAATTCATCTATCAAATTTTTTGATGCTTTACATACAGCATTAAAGTCAGATTCGGCTCCTATAATTACTTTAGGTTTGTGTGAAGAGAGAAGTTTAGCAATTAGTACAACATTAGCAATCATGTAACTTGCTGTATGAACAATTTCTGGCTTAGATTTGTTAAAATAATTTATTAATTCAAATAACAGATATATTAAATTTAATGCCTTGATCTTTTTAGTGATTACTTTGGACTTTAAGTGTTTTTTAAGCTCACCCCCCTCTAACCAATAAACTAATTCTGGAGTATATTCGTTGTCTTGAAGATAATTTGCTTTCTTTATGAAATTGAATTCTGACCCACCCACATTGAAACTTGGTATGATAAAAGATATTTTTTTCATGTGTTTATAGCATTGAGGTATTTTTTGTAAATCAAACCTAATTCAAATTCATTTTCAACAATTTTTCTTGAGTATTCACCCATTTCTGATATTCGATTCTCATTATAAATAATATTTTGCATCGATTGAGTTAAACTTTCTGAAGATTGTTGTTCGCAAAGGTAACCATTTTTATTATCTGTTATGCATGAGCTACAACCAGGAACGTCTGTGCAGATTAAGGCCCTTCCACTAGCCATTGCCTCCATTACTGCCAATGGCATACCCTCTCCGAATGAAGGTAAAACAAAAACATGATAGTCATAAAGATTTTTCAAGAAAGTTTTTTGATCCCAGGCTCCAAGATATTTTATCGATTTAGATTCTAATATGGTTTTATATAGAGAATCTTCTATTGATAAGGGATGATTTTTTAAATATTTCCCAGCTATGAAAAAATCTGCATTTAAATTAGCATTTTTTATTTGTTTTGCAGCATCATAGTAGTAACTTACTCCTTTTGTATAAAAAAGGTTACCTGCAAATAGAAATTTGATACTTTTAGATTTAATATTAGGCTTATATGATATTTTACTTAAATCTACTCCGTTGCCTTTTATCAAATAAAAACTATTATTAATGCCAAGCATTTTCTCAAACAGCATTTTATCTTCGTTATTTTGAAATATAAATTTATTATTCAATGACTTAAAGTATGAAAAAATTTTTGTTGCGATTAGACATAATAACTTGTTTTCTCTAAGCACATTCGCACCAGAAATTATGAAATATTTTTTGTTTTTTAAATGTTTAGTTGCAACTGCTCCAATCATTGAAGATTCAAGTGTAATAAAAAAAATATTATCAACTTGATAATATTTTAATAATGAAGCTAATCGAAATGCATATCTTATGACACTAAAGAAATTTTTTAATTTATTTTTACTAACTCTAGATTTAAGATGAACAAATTTTATAAATTCATATTTAAGTAACTTGCGCTCTTTGGATTCTTCAATATCGCTAATGACAATAATTTGAAATTTTTCTGATAATTTTTTTGCAAGAGCAGCTCTATGGGAAAAGAAAAAGTCTATATCAGAAACTACAAAGCACAATGATGGCTTATCTTTGATTGACATAAGCCTCACACCACACCAAAAAAAAGGCTATTGCAAACAATGATTCTCCAATGTTGTCACCCTTAGCCTGTCGTGAAAGAAGTTGGTTGCAATATCTTTTATCTAAAAAATAATTTTGGTCTGAATTTATTTTGTCTTCAAGAAAGTCATGCCATTTCCCAGATCGAAATAATTCATTTACAGGGAATCCAAATCCTTGTTTTCTTTTATAGTCAAATTTTTTAGGTAATATTTTCTTTGCAAGCATTTTTGGTAAGATTTTTCTTTGATTTTTATAAACTTTTAAATAACTAGGAACCTCATGAAATGCAAATTTAGTTATCTCACTATCTAAAAATGGTGATCTTACTTCAAGCGAACATGCCATGCTAGCTCGATCTACTTTAACTAAAATATCTTCAGATAAATAGTTGTTATAATCCTCAAAAGTCGCAGATCTCACTAGATCTGTTGAAATAATTTTCTTTTCTAAAATAGTTTTTTTTAAAAGAGCATTATCTTTAAATAATTTACCTCTTTTTTTATAATCAAATAAATTGGCATTATTAAATTCAAGTTTATTTAATCTTTTTCCAAATAATTCTAATGTTTTACGACCTCTAATATTTTTTGGCAGTAAATTTAATACTGACTTAACTATCGAATTTCTTAGAGGATAAGGAATAAATTTTTGAATTTTCGCCAAAAAATTATATCGATTATAATGACTATAACCTCCAAATAATTCATCAGCACCATCTCCTCCAAGGGCAACTTTGCAGTGCTTTCTTATTTCTTTAGATAAAAGATAAGTAGGTATCATAGATGAATCAACCATTGGCTCATCGTAGTGTTTTACAAGTTTATATAATATTTCTGGTTCTACATTATCCGCATTTAATTCAACATGATTTGTATTAAAGTGTTTTGCTATCAGTTGAGCATGTTTTGATTCATCATATTTCTGTAAATCAGGGAATGTAACTGTAAAAGTATTTAATTGATTAAAATATTTAGATGCAGTTGCAACAATTAGACTTGAGTCAACTCCGCCACTTAACATCATCCCAACCGGAACATCTGCAATGAGTTGTTTTTTAACGGCATTCCCAAGAAGCAATTCTAGTTTATCAATGTAATAGTTATTTTGTTTTTTTATGTTTTTAAGAGGCTTAATTATTTTTTTTTCAAGGTTCCAATATCTTCTAATATCCAATTTCAAAGTATTGATATTTAGCATAGCTTGATGTCCAGGTTTAAGTTTTTTAATGTCATCAATCATAGATATATCTTTTGAGGTGAAGCCATTTTCAAAAAAATGATTTAACCCATCTATCGATAAATCTTTTTTTCCAGAGTCCTTGTATATAGGCTTAATTTCTGAACATATATAAAAACTTTTTTTATTATGTAAATAAAAAAGTGGCTTCTCACCAGCTCTGTCCCTTGCAAAAAAAATGTTATTTTTTATAGGATCATAGATTACAAAACTAAACATTCCTTCAAGCCGCTCAAGCAAACCTTCTTTCCAAAAATCATATGCTTTCAATAAAACTTCAGTGTCTGAAGTTGTCTTAAAAGTATAATTTTTTTCTATTAAAAATTTTCTTACTTCATTATGATTATAAATTTCACCATTAAAGATAATTATTCTTTGTGATTCTTCATCAATCATAGGTTGATCAGCCTCACTTCTTAGATCAAGTATTGAAAGTCTGTTAAATCCCATGAAAATACTGCGCTGATCATTTAAAAAATATTTTTGAGAGTCTGGCCCTCGATGGGATATTAAATCAAGAGATTTTATTGATGTATCAAGGTCTATCTTTTCTGAAGAAACAATGCAGTAATATCCACACATCTTATTTTGTTAATTTTATTAAATTAATAAATTTTGAAAATATCTTCATAAGTAGGTTTATGAATATTAGTTAATGCGTTTTCATAATTTATATGTAATCTTATCACGTATAAAATTTAAGTTTCGGTTTCATTATTCCTTAAAGATACTCAAAACTTACCACATCACGTGCTTTTTCATATTCTTTGTGAGTTTTAATAACTTTAAATCTAAAATGATCTGACATTGCATAAAGATATCCAATCGGAAATAGCAACATAAGAGATAACTTTGTTAGGATATTAAATTTTTTATTAAATATTTCATTAACAATTTCACCATGGATAGAAAAGCGAATGAATGTTAATAAGTATCTATATTTATCTATTGTTTTAAAAGAAAATTTAATTTTATTATATGAAAATAAAATACTATAAGCTTTACCTCTGGAGTAACTTACGGTTTTTGAAAAAGAAATATTCTCATCGGATAAATATTCTGTATTTTGCAGAAATTCATTAATCAGAACAAATTTTTCATTTTCTAAAAGTAACCAGTAATATCCTTCAGGTATCAAAAAATCACATTCAAAAAATTTATTTCTTTTTAAATATTCTGATCTGGCCATAATAACAAGATCTTGGCTAGGTTTTTCTTTATAAAAAAGATCTATTAATTTTATAGGGTTGGGAATATTGTCTCTGAAATATTCTTTATCAAAAAGATTATTTTTTTGTAAGGCAAAACAACCTATAGTATTTTCGTTTGGAAATTTTTTAGTTGATTCGTAAAATTTAAACAGAGCATTTGGTTCAAGCCAGTCATCTGAGTCGCAAAAAATAATATATTTTCCTTCAGACATTTCAATCATCTTATTATCAATCGTAGCTTTTCCAATCCTTACAGAAGCAGATACTATCTTGATGTCAAAAGGTGCATTTTTTTTTAATTTCTTTAAAATTTTGATGGTTGAATCAGTTGAGCCATCGTCTCCAATAATCCATTCAAAATCATTAAAGTTTTGATTTAATAAACTTAAATAGACTCTTTCTAAATAATCAGCACGATTCATAGTAGAAGTCAGGACAGAAATAGATTTCATTTAAGTAATATTACGAAATTTTATATTAATCATAATTAATCAATTTACTTGATAATACAATGTAAGTCATCAATGAGAGCGATAATTACTTATAAAAAATCTCTAAAAAGTATAATAAGCTATATGATGAACATTTCATTTATAATAAATTCTATGTGGTGGAGTTCAATTTATGGTTAAATCAGTATCATTAATCATACCATTTAAGTCAGATCATTCAGAAAAGGAAAAACTTTTTACTTTATTAAGAGGAATATCAAATTGGAAGACAGTTCCAAATGAGGTATTAATCATTAATACTGATCAAAAGCAGTTATCTTTTCCTAGTGATATTGAATTGTATGCTAAACAACACAATATTAACTTTTGTATTTTTCATAACGAAAGACTTTATCCCGGGCACGCACGTAATATTGGAATCTGTAATGCCTCTAATTCATTATTAGCATTTTTAGACACATCTACTCATCCTTCTAATGACTGGTTATCAAATGGACTTAATATTATTAATAATAATAATTATGAGGGTGTTTGGGGCAAAACCTATTACCAGGCAGAAAAATTTTTACCAAAAATATTTAGAGCATCTACTTATGGAGAAAAACCCATTAAGACCCTCCCTGGTAGCATTCTTCATAAAAATATCTTTAAAAAATGTGGATTATTTGTTGAATCTACAAGAGCTGGAGAAGATGCAGATTTTATGAGTAGGGCGAGGCTTCATAATGTAAATATATGTGAATCTGAAAGTTTTTTAAACTACGACAAGCTTGATAAGATAAGTTTTAAAGAAATAATTAAAAAATGGTATAGAAACCATTCTCATGCAGCAAGCATGCCATATTTAAGAGCGCATAAAGATATGTATTTTTATGGCATTTCTTTTTTAGCAATATTTATTGCTTTTAATTGGAACAGAGTCTTTGATCCTACCGGAATTGAAAATGATTTTTTCATACCTAATATAACAAAAATAAGCGTGCTTATAATATTTTTAGCTTATCTTTCCTTAAGAGGTGTAATTCTTCCAATGAGAAAAGGCACATCCTTAAAATTTATCTTCCCTTTGAATTTTATTTTAATCAGCTTGATGTCATTCCTTCTTGATTTAACAAAAACAATAGCCTATGGTTATTCAAAATTTTTTAGAATTTGAATACTTTTTCAATCCAATACCATAAATTTTGTCAAAAAAATTATAAATAAGAACCAGGCACCAAAACTTATATCTGATTTTTTTCCTGTTGCAAACTTTAAAACCACATATGAAATAAAGCCTAATGCAATTCCATTAGCAATTGAAAAGGTTAGAGGTATCATAATTATCATAATTAGAGCAGGCAATAGCTCAGTATTATCTGACCAATCAAGCTTTTCCATACCACCAAGCATCAAGATAGCCACATAAACTAGAGCACCCGCTGTTGCATAACTGGGCACCATAGACGCAATAGGGGAGAAGAAAATAGCTATCAAGAAAAAAATTCCTACCACTACTGCAGTTAAACCTGTTCTTCCACCTGCCTCCACTCCAGCAGAGCTTTCGACATAGCTTGTTACAGGAGAGCATCCAAAAAATGATCCTGCAACGCTAGCGGTACTATCGGCTTTCAGGGCCCTATCAAGATTTTTAATTCTTCCTGAATCATCTATAAGATTTGCTCGCGAAGCAACGCCTAGCAAGGTTCCTGCTGTATCAAATAAATTAACAAACAGAAAAGAAATAATGATGCTTATCATAGAAACGTCCAAAGCTCCTAAAATATCTAACTTCATTAACGTTGGTCTGATATCTGGCGGTGCAGAAACAAAACCATTAAATTGAATTAAACCAATCAATAATCCTGAAATAGTTACTGTCAAAACTCCTATAATTATTGCTCCGGTAACTTTCCTTATTGCTAATATTAAAATCAATAGAAAACCAATAGCAGACAGAAAAGTTTCAATATTTTTAAAGTCACCTAAGCTTAAAAAAGTTGTTTCGTTTTGAATAATGATTCCACCTGTCTTTAAGCCAATGAATCCAACGAATAAACCAACTCCAGCTCCCATTGCAATTCTTAGATTCATAGGGATGCTATTAAGCATCCACTGTCTAAGAGGAGTTATGCTTATTATTACGAATAAAATACCAGCTATAAAAACTGCTCCAAGAGATACTTCCCATGAGTAACCCATTTCACCTACAACTGTATATGTAAAGAAGGCATTAAGCCCCATCCCTGGAGCTAATCCAACTGGCCAATTAGAAAAAAACCCCATTGCAATACAGGCAATAGCTGCAGCAATACAGGTTCCAATAAAACTTGCTCCAAAATCCATTCCACTTGATGCCATCATTTGTGGGTTAACAAATATTATGTAAGCCATAGTAATAAATGTTGTAAGACCAGCTAATATTTCTTTTTTAATAGTGGTATTATGTTCACTTAATCTAAAAATCTGCTCTAAAATTTGTTTCATAAAAATATTGTGAATTTTAGTTATTTTAAGATTTTAGAGTATACATTTATTTAACAAATTAATAGTTAAATATTTATAGAATAAAAGAATTAATTAATCTTATTTTTTTGGCATAGAATTTGCATATAAAATATTAATATACATTTAGTCGGGGACCTAAAAATGACTTTTAAACAACCTAACTTTTTTAAACTAAGCTTATTAACATTTGTCTTTTTATTTTGCTTTAACCATATTCAATCACAAGAGCAAATCATCGAGGATGTAATAGTTACTGCTGAGAAAAGAGATGAAAGTCTTCAAACAGTTTCTCAAGCAGTTACAGCTATAACTGATTCTGAATTAGAAGCAAAAAATATAACATCTTTTGTAGATTTAACTGCAATAGTACCAGGTGTAACTGTTGCTAAAAATGAAGGATATAAAACTGTTATATCTATAAGAGGCGTTGGTAATGAAACAAACCAAAATGCTATTGCTGCTCCATCAGTTGCATATCACCTTGATGGCATATTTATTGCGTCTCCATTTTCTCTGCAATCAGACTTTGTTGATGTTGAGCGTATTGAAGTTGCGAGAGGTCCGCAAGGTACTCTTTTTGGTCAAAATGCTACAGGTGGAGCAATCAATGTTGTAAGTAAAATGCCCTCCACAAGTGAATTTTCAACAAAAGCTTCGCTCACAATTGGTGATTATGATCTTAGAAAAGCAACTGCTACAACAAACTTCCCAATTTCTGATTCTGTAGCAACTAAACTTTCAGTCTCAACAATTGAAAGAGACGGGTTTACTGAAAATATTGTCAATGGGCAGGATTTAGATGATGCATCTAACGTTAGTATAAGAAGTGATTGGTTGTTTAACTTATCTGAAACTTCTTCTCTGAGAGTTTTTGGTCAATTTTTCGATGTTGATAGAAACGGTGCTGCAATGAAAGGTATTGATGATGCTTCAAGCGATGAAAGAAAATTATCACAAGATACTATGTCTAAACAGGAACTTACATCGAAAGTTTTTGCTGCTATATATGAGTCAGATCTTGGGTACGCAAACTTAAAAATATTAGCAAGTTCACAAGAAGATGATATTTTGGTCGATAGAGATAATGATAGACATAATTATCAAGACCAAATTGTTCAATCAATACCAGCTTTACCATATATCTATACGCCTCCTTATTATCCGATGGCGGAGTTTAGACCTGAAACATCTATAGTTGAAACAAAAACTTTTGAAATAAATTTAGTTTCAAACGAACCTGCACTTAATGGAAAATTAGATTGGACTGTTGGAGCTTTTTTCATGGAACATGAAATCGAAAATCATATCAGAGGTTATGTTGATAATGACCAAAATGGAGTTATTAGATATGTTTGTGGTGAAGCATTCGCAGATCCTAATTATTGTTATGAACATGATTTTGGGATACCCGGAAGATTTGACGTATTTGCAGCAGAATTTGATTTTGTTACTGATGCATTCCCTTCAAGAGAATCAAAATCAGTATTTGTAGAGACATCATACAGTTTTAGCGATACTTTTAGATTAATTTCAGGACTAAGGTATTCTGATGATACATTTGAAACCGATGTTACTAACTTCTTCAATGTAGATCCTTTTCAAGCTGAGGGATCTGGAGATAAAGTTACAGGCCGTATAACTGGAGAATTTGATGTTGCAGATGAAACGATGGTTTATGCTTCATTTACTACAGGATATAAACCTGGTGGTACAAACTTAACATATGGTTTCTTTGATGATAATGCTCCTCCAATGGTTTACCAAAAGTTTGAACCGGAGACTGTTGACTCGATGGAATTTGGAATGAAAACAGACTTTTTAGATGGAAAGGCAAGAGCTAATGTTGCAGTTTTTTCATATGATTATGAGAATCTTCAATTTCAAGCTACTGATCCAGATGTTTACAGAGGCGGTGTTGCAAATATACCTGAATCAGAAATGTCAGGTATTGAGCTTGAATTTACAGCGCTAATTTCAGACAACATGACCTTTGATATGAATTTAGCATCAATTGATTCGGAGGTTTCAGCTGATTACGAAGTTCTAGATAATGTTCTTGCTTTCGGCTACTTTTTTGGACAAGAAGATATTCGATATGGTTTGAGAGAAAATGTAAAAGGTAATGAGCTTGCAAAAACTCCAGATTTTACAGCTGATGCAACTTTAACATACGAAACAGTTTTGTCTTCTGGAAATGGTTTGACTGCTATATTTCAATATATAAAAAGATCTGAATTTATGCAGCGTGTTTCAAACAATCCGGTTGTAGACGTTGTTCCTGGATACACAGTTTTTAACATTACAGTAGGATTAGATTTTAATAATAATCTTGGAGTTGATTTTATGCTTCTAAATGCTGGTGATGAAGATGGCATGAATTCATCAATGACCGATGTCTTTGGTGTTGCTGCTACTGGGCAAGAATTTATTCCTCCTAGGCAGTTTATGACAAGATTAAGCTATGATTTCTGATTTTAGTTGATTAAAAAGCTATAATCCAAATAGTTTAATTATTGTATTTCAGAAATGGATAAATTGTTCATAAAATCTGAAGATCTTCTTAAAGATTCATTCAAATTAGCTTGGAATGTTTACGAAAGCGGTTTTGAGCCAAATTATATCGTTGGTGTTTGGAGGGGCGGAGCTCCAATTGGCATAGCTGTTCAAGAATTTTTAAGTTATCTTGGGATCAAATCAGATCATGTCGCAATAAGAACTTCATACTATTCTGGAATTGACGAAAAAAGAGAAACAGTTCAAGTTTACGGCCTTAATTATGTCATTAGACAACTAGAATCAGAGGACAGACTTCTAATTGTAGATGATGTTCATGATACTGGACATTCAATACAACAAATAATCAGCGACATAAAATCTGCATGCAAAAAAAATACTCCTCAAATTAAAGTTGCTACTCCATACTTTAAACCTGATAAAAATCTTACAAAAAATATTCCAGATTATTTCCTTCATGAGACTAATAAATGGCTTGTATTTCCTCATGAGTTGGACGGCCTCTCTGTTGAAGAGATTGAAAAGAATAAGCCTGAATTAAAGGATTTAATTTCAAATATTCAAAATAAACAATAGTTATCTGTTCATTTATATCCTTTTTTTTCTTAAATGGTTTGGATATAATCTGATATGGAAAAATTAAAACATAAAGCGTTAACTTTCGATGACGTCTTACTTCTTCCTCGGTACAGTGACTTTCTCCCAAGCGAAGTTGACATTTCTTCAAGCTTAACCGAAAAAATTTCACTTAGAATGCCGTTATTATCAGCTGCAATGGACACTGTAACTGAGTCAAAAATGGCTATATCGCTTGCTGAGGCTGGAGGAATTGGGGTTATACATAAAAATAACTCAATTGAAAAACAGGCGAGTGAAGTAAAATCAGTAAAAAAATATGAAAGTGGAATTGTTCGTGACCCTGTTACCATTAGCTCAACAAATTCAATTGAAGAACTCAAAAATCTTACAAATGAACTAAGTATTTCAGGGATGCCTGTAGTAGATAATGGTCAATTAAAAGGTATCGTTACAGGAAGAGATTTCAGATATGCAGAAAATATGGATTCTAATGTTTCAACAATCATGACTCCATTTGAAAAACTTGTCACTGTTGATGAAGGTTTTGCGCAAGAGGATGTAATGCAATTAATGTATCAAAATAGAATTGAGAAAGTTTTAGTTTTAGATGAAAACAAAAATTTATCAGGACTTGTTACGATGAAAGATATTGAAAAATCTGCACAACATCCTAATGCAACTAAAGACAATTCTGGAAGATTAAGAGTTGCTGCTGCTATAGGTACAGAGGAAAATACTCTAGAGAGAGCTGAAGCACTTTTTGAAGCTGGAGTTGATGTTTTTGTTATTGATAGTGCGCATGGCCACTCAAAAAATGTTTTACAGACTATAAAAGCTATAAGAAATGAATTTAATGATATTGAAATCATTGGAGGTAATATAGCTACAGCTGATGCTGCAATAGAATTAGCAAAAGCTGGAGTTAATGCAGTTAAAGTTGGCATGGGTCCAGGGTCAATTTGTACTACAAGAATTATTGCAGGTATTGGAGTTCCTCAAATAACAGCAATTCTTCAAATAAAAGAAGCTCTCAAAAAAAATAATGTAAAAATTATTGCAGATGGTGGAATAAGATTTTCAGGTGATATAGCAAAGGCAATATCTGCAGGAGCTGATTCAGTTATGCTCGGTAGTTTATTTGCTGGTACCGAAGAGGCGCCTGGTAAAGTAGAGCTTTTTCAAGGAAGAAGTTTTAAGACATATAGGGGTATGGGATCTATTGGTGCAATGACAGAAAGAAATGACGCAAACAGGTATCTTCAAGAAGATATTCAGTCAGATAAATTAGTTCCTGAAGGCATTGAGGGAAGAGTGCCTTATAAAGGGTTAGTTATAAATGTAATAAATCAACTTGAGGGTGGTTTAAGACAAAGCATGGGATATGTTGGCTGTAAAGACATTAGAGCTATGCAGTTAGAAAGTCAATTTGTTGAAATAACTAATGCTGGAATGGCTGAAAGCCATGTACATGATGTGATGATAACTAAAGAGGCTCCTAATTATCAAAGAAGCTAATAATTGATGAGCAACCTATCTGTTAATAAAAAAAAGATTGATACTATATTAGTTCTTGATTTTGGGTCTCAGTACACTCAGTTAATTGCAAGACGTGTCAGAGAACTTGATGTTTATTCAGAAATCCTTCCTTGGGATATTAATGAAGAAAAAATAATTAAACTTAATCCCAAGGGAATTATTCTCTCTGGAGGTCCTAACTCAGTAACAAATAGCTTTACGCCAAGGGTACCTCAAGTAATTTTCGATTTAAATGTTCCACTTCTTGGAATCTGTTATGGAATGCAAACTTTGGCAGAGCAAATGGGAGGCCATGTTGTATCTACAGATAAAAAAGAGTTTGGTCATGCTGAGCTTGAAATAGTTACAGATTCATTATTGTTTAAAAATTTAAAGAGAAAAGTTAACGTATGGATGAGTCATGGTGACCAAGTTCAAGATTTACCTGATAAATTTGAATTAACAGCATCAACTTCCACCGCACCTATAGCAGCGATGCAACATAAAAACTTACCAATTTATGCACTTCAATTTCATCCAGAGGTAACACATACTGAAGATGGATCATTAATTCTTAAGAATTTTGTTTTCAATGTGTGTAACGCAAATGATGATTGGAAAATGGATGACTTAATATCTTCTAGAATTGAAGAAATAAAACAAAAAGTAAGCAACCACAAGGTTCTATTAGGACTTTCAGGTGGAGTTGATTCCTCAGTTACGGCTGTATTATTAAATAAAGCGATTGGAAAGAATCTAACATGCGTTTTTGTTGATAACGGACTATTGAGAAAAGGTGAAAGTGAACAAGTTATGCAAACTTTTAAAGAAAATATGAAGCTGAATGTTATTAAATCTAATAGCCAAGATTTATTTCTAAGACATCTTGAAAATATTGATGATCCTGAGCAAAAAAGAAAAATTATAGGGAGAACTTTTATAGACGTTTTTGATTCTGAGGCAATAAAATTGAAAGATATAAAGTTCTTAGCTCAAGGAACTATTTATCCAGATGTAATAGAATCATCAGGCTCTGAATCAAATGAAGCAAGAGTTATTAAGTCTCATCATAATGTTGGTGGACTACCTGAAGAAATGGAACTAGATCTAATTGAACCTTTAAGAGATCTGTTTAAAGATGAAGTAAGAAGAATGGGAATTGAACTAGGAATTCCAAAAGAAATGTTAGAAAGACATCCTTTTCCTGGACCAGGATTGGGGGTAAGAATTATTGGTGAGGTTACAAAAGAAAAAACATTAATCTTACAAGAAGCAGATAATATTTTTATTCAAGAGCTTATAAATGCAGGACTATATGAAAAAGTTAGTCAAGCATTTGCTGTCTTATTGCCTGTAAAATCTGTTGGTGTAGTTGGAGACGAGAGAAGATATGCAGATGTTATTGCCTTAAGAGCAGTTGAAACAGTAGATTTTATGACAGCGAGATGGGCTAATCTTCCATATGATTTCTTAGAACGTGTGTCAAATCGAATTGTAAATGAAATAGAGGAAGTCAGTAGAGTTGTTTATGACATTTCAAGCAAACCTCCTGCAACTATTGAGTGGGAATGAAATAAGTACCTTATATCAGTACTTTACGTATGACACATCTTGTCATTTCAATGTAGGAATGCACGTTTCAAAGTCTTAAAAATACATATCTGACACATTTCAAGAACTACTGAAAGTCATAAGTTCATGGCATAATTTATTCATGAAAAATTTTGCTCAATTTTTTTTATTATTAGTTATTTTCTCATGCTCTCAGCAAGATGAATTCACAAAAGAAAATGAAAATAGTTCTAGGGTTGTCACAGGTCCTTTTTTAATAAGAAATAATCTTTTATATCTTCAGGACACAAACGAGTTAGTTCAAGGGACAGTAGAGATATACAGTGCCGGAAATTTGTCTGAGAGAAAAGATTACAAAAATGGGTTACTTAACGGTACTTATGACAGTTATTATCCATCTGGTCAACTTAGTAGTAGAGAAATTTACATTTCTGGATATAAAGATGGTATCTATGAAATGTTTTGGGAAAATGGTCAACTTGCTCGTCAAGGTATATATAAAAATGGAAAAGAAGTAGGAATTACAAAATATTATAAAGAGAATGGAGAATTATATTTAAAGCGGCATTTTAACAATTCAACCTCGGAAGTAGAACTTGACGAAGAATATACCAATTCCATATTAACAGGAAGATTTAAAATGAAAAATGGAATGAGAAATGGTTCTTATAGTATTTATAGAAATAACTCGATATTGAAAGAAAAAGGAACTTATCTTGATGGATTTCTAGATGGAGTAATTAAGTACTTTGATGAAAAACAACAATTAGATAAAGAAGTCTTATATGAAGGACGAACTGATATTTTATCTGTTGATTATTCTTATTGGGATGACGGGACCTTGAAATCAGAGTTCACAAATAATCAAGGTTATAAAAATAATAACTGGAAATTTTTTAACAAACAGGGCAATTTGATTTTTGATGCAAATCTTTTAGAAAACAAATCATTTACTTTAGACGGCGTTTTAAAGGCGTACTACGAGAATGGAAGTCCAAAGTTTGTGAAGTATTATAATAATGGAGTTTTGGAAAAAAACTCATCGATATATTATGACAAAAATAATGATGTTATAGAGAATGGAATTATTTTTGATTATTACATAGACCCAAATCCATTTGATGGAGTTGCACAATTAGCATATGAATATGAAATCAAAAATAGTTTGAAAAACGGTTTTTATCAAAGGTGGCGTTCCGATGGAACCCTTCACATGCGAGGATTTTTTAAAGATGGTTACATTGAAGATGGATTCGAAGAATATGACCAAGATGGAAAATTAACTGAAAGTCCTTCTCCCGGTCCTGTTTGGAGTATTGTGCTTTAATAATAATGAGACAGACTGAACTTTTTCCTTATTTAATTGATCAAGAGGCATTAGATAACTATAAATGGTATCAAGATACTCTCGAACAGTTTAAAGTTAACAAAAAAGTATGTCTTGATACTAAAGCAAGTTTTAAAAAACATCACAAATTTTTTAATAGTTTGCTTGGTGATGATAAGTATTGCCAATTTTTGGTAAAAAAAAATATTAAGGAAATCGAAGATTCCATGAAAAGAAATAAAAATACATTAATAAAAATTGAATCTAATATACTTTTTATAAATAAGTTGTTAAGAAAAGTGAATCTTTATCAAAAATGACAAAAGATTATTATGTCTCTATCATCTCAATATAAAAAATAAAATAATTAAGATACAACCGATTAATGTTCCAACATCCTTTCCATTTTTAATTTTTTTGTTATCAGAATTATGTTCGTACCACCAATTCCAAGTTACCAAAAGCATATATAAGGTTACTCCACCAAATAATGACATAAAAATTAGGATAAAAATTTCGGTTATACTCACTAAGCAATGTTAGACAATGATTATAAAAAAAACAAACTACGCTTAAGATGTTAAAAACATTTGAAGACTATCGTAAAGAAAATTACTTAGTGAATTCATATCAAGTTGCCATAAATAAAAAATGGTGTATGCAAACTACATGCAGTACATGTGGTGCAATGCGACTTCGTGAATTTCTTTTTGAATGCGCTACGAAAAATGAACTTAAAGAAACTGATAAAGATGAGTTGAAAAGGACAACTCCTTTTTATCCTAGAACATCCAATATGCCAAAAGAAATTCAAGATATTGTCATAAAGAATCATAAGAACGAACTTAGTAAAATTAAAAACGAACTGGAGGATATTCAGAGATGTTTTAATGATGATATGAATTCAGTTCTAATAAGAGATTTTAAGATGTTTCTTCGATTTATAATTATGGATATATGGGACTCGATGAGAAATGGACTTACATGGAATCAAAAACTTGCTGAATTAAAAATGAATATTGATTCCAAAGATGTACATGATTTGGTAGATGAAATGGAAGAACATTATTACAATCACTAGATGATTAGTTCGTATGACACAAATGTGACACACCATTTTAAAACCCTTTTAAATAAAGGGTTCCAGAGACGTTCTACTATTGAGTGGGAGTGAAAAATATCTCTGAAACCCTTATTCTTATAGGGTTTTCATTTGACAAAGTTTGTCAAACTTAACAAATATCATCACTTTTTTTAAAACTTTGACAAATTCCTGCAACTATTGAAAGTCATAAGTTCATGGCATACTATTTTAATGACAGCAGACAAATTTAATGAAATTCTTGATTTTATAAGGGATGAAAATATAGTTTGTCCTATGCCAGATTATTGGAATCTAATTTGGAAAGAAATTTGTGGAACAAAAATAAATGCAGATTTTTTGTCAGATGACTACATAGAAATTGCAAGATTCACCCCTCTGATCTTAAGTGGGTGGGATTCAGAGGATGCAGAAAAACATGAAAGATTTATTGGATTAATCCAATACTTCTATGAAAACTATCCTGAAAAACAAATATTAATAGAGAAATTAATATTCGATAACAAAAAATGGTTGAGATGGGGTGAGAATAAGAATAATCAATGAAACCATTGCAAGCATTCGAATTACTTATAAGCGCAGAAAAGAAATATAATTTTTTTGATGGTTTTAAACTCTTGTATTGTCCTTGGGACAACATATCTTCTTCAAATATTGCTTTTATTAGTTTAAATCCTGGTGATGCACCAGAGAATGCTGAACTTAGAATGGTTAGTGATGAAAGAGGAAACTCTTATGAGATAGAAATGGATATAACAAAATCACCTATTAACGAACAATTTATGAAGTTATGTGATTTCCTTGGAAACAAACCTTCAGACTTTTTAACAGGAGCAGCAATTCCATTTAGATCTAACAACTGGGAAAGTCTTAACAAAGAACAAAAAATTGCAGGAGTCGAAATTGGTGTTAGTTTGTGGAAAGAATTGCTAGGGAGCAACGTAAAAAAAATTATCGTTACAGGAGAAGAGGCATGCAAAATGGTTCTTAAAATAAAATCTGCTGAATTAAAACTTTCAATTCCCTCAAAATGGGGAAATAGTTATCTAAAGAAATATGTTGCAACAGATGAAACAGAAATATTTTCAATACCGCATTTATCAAGATATAGATTGTTTTCAAGAAAAGAGTCTATTAAACAACTTGAAATACTTTTTAATATCAATAAAACTAATAAAAAAACATTAGATAAAACATATACGATGCCAAAGAATGAAACAATAGAATATCGACCAAATGATAGATTCAAAAGATCTGACAAGGTTATTGATTCGCGCTGCAAACCTCATAATGTTGCAAGATGGGAATGGATTGGATTAGATGGAAAAAAGTTTTCAGAAATTGATGCAAGAAATTCTGAGTATCGAAAACATACTGCCAATGGCGTAAAAAAATTTATATTAAATGAATCACCTATATCTAGTCATTTAGATTATGACATTGAAAGTGAATACATTGATTATATAAAATCTAAATGAGTTATAAAACTTTGACAAAGTGGCAAAAAGCAAAAAAGGCACTCGGAAACACAGTCACAGTAAGGGTTTCAGAGGTGTTGTTTTGTGCAACTATTGAGTGGGAATAAAGTGAAAATTTGTATAGTTTTTGGTCATTACAACACTAAAGATTCATTTAATGCATCTGTCAGAGATACCTTTATTGATGAAGCAAAAAAAATTGGACATGAAATAGATTTGATAAATTTATTTGATGAAAAAGAACAATTACCATTTTATAGAAGTGATATTAATCCTCCTCCAAAGTTAGTAACGGATTACAGAAATAGACTTGAAGATGCCGATGTAATGTTTTTAATGAGCGCTTGCCATAATTTAAGAATGAGTGGAGTTTTAGAAAATTGGATTGATTGGGTTCTTCATCCAACGTGGTTTTTTTCATACAAATCTTTATTACCTGATAGCAAGTTTTTTGGGAATTATGGATATCCTGTTGCTGGAGCAATGAAAAATAAAATTGGTATTGTTTCAATGACTTATGGAGGACCTATGATAAGTTATTTTAATTTTTCTCTTTTTGATAATATTCCATATAGAAGATTGAAAAAGTCTGTATTTCAATTAGGAGGACTCAGGACAAAATATTTAAGATTCTATTCAGTCCTTCCTAATATGAAAAAAAGTGACTTTGAAAAGCATATGCAAAAAGTAAGAAAATTTGCAAGAAGTTTAAAATGAATAAAGATGAATTAAGATTAATATTAAAAAATGTTACTTCAATTGCTATTGTAGGGGCAAGCCCAAAGATAGAAAGAGATAGCCATAAAGTTATGAAATTTCTCATTGAGTACGGTTTTAAAGTTTTTCCAGTAAATCCTAACTATTTAGACCATGAAATTCTAGGAAATAAGTGTTTTTCAAATCTAAAAGATATTGACCAAAAAATTGATATGGTAGACATATTTCGTCCAACAGAATTTGTTAATGAAATCACGGAGGATGCTATAAAAGTAGGAGTTAAAGTAATTTGGACTCAAGAAGGAATAATTGATAATAAATCTTCATTTATGGCCTTAAACCACGGTATTAAGTTTGTAATGGATGAATGTCCTATGAAAGTACTTATGAATTAAATTGGACTATCAACCACATATAGCATTTAATTAAAATATGAAAGATATCCTAGAAAGCATTCTATTAGAAGATCTTAATGATATTGGCATTTTTCGTCTTACTTTAAATGATATAGATAATAAAAACGCTTTATCTGAATCGATGATGCACAAACTCATAGAAGCAATATCGAAGGCTTCAAAAGATAATTCTGTTAAATTAATTGTAATTGCATCTACTGGTAATGTTTTTTGTTCAGGACATAATTTAAAAGAGATTAACGAGGCACAGAAAGCTGATGATAAAGGTGAATCTTACTATTTAGATTTATTTAAGATCTGCTCAGAATTAATGCAATCAATTATTAACTGTCCTAAACCAGTCATTGCAGAAGTTAATGGGATTGCAACGGCAGCAGGTTGCCAGTTGGTAGCTTCGTGTGATTTAGCTATTGCTTCTGACTCATCAAAATTTGCTACGCCTGGAGTAAATATCGGTCTATTTTGTTCGACACCCATGGTTGCTATCTCAAGAAATATTAGTAAAAAAGATTCTATGAAGATGCTTTTAACAGGAGATATGATATCTGCTGATGAAGCAAAGAGAATCTCACTAATTAATGATTGTGTTCCAGATGACCAGCTTACAAAATCAGTTATGGATTTAGCAAAAAATATATCTGAGAAATCTCAGGCAGTTCTAAAAATTGGCAAAGAAGCATTCTACAAACAATCACAGCTAAATATTGAAGATGCATATGAATATACATCCATGGTGATGACACAAAATATGTTGATTGATGATGCTTCTGAAGGAATTAATGCGTTTTTAGAGAAACGTAATCCAAAATGGAGAAATAAATAGTGAATGATTCTTTAGATTTAAAAAAGTTTATAAGAACAGTTAATGATTTTCCAATTGATGGAATAAAGTTTAGGGATATTACAAGCCTAATCGAAACACCTGAGGCTTTTATAAAAACTTGTAATGAATTAACAAAAATCACTAAAGAATTTAATGCTGAGATTGTTACAAGCATAGAAAGCAGAGGATTCATTTTTGCAGGAACTATAGCAAGAGATTTAGGTTTGCCATTTGTCCTTGCTAGAAAGCCAGGCAAATTACCTAATGAAACATTTCAAAAAAGTTTTGATCTTGAGTACGGAAGCACTTCAATTGAGATTCAGAAAAACACAAATATTAGAAAAGGTCAAAAAATTGTAATCGTTGATGACTTGGTTGCAACAGGAGGTACTGCAATCGCATGTGCTGAATTGTTAACAGAAAATTTTAATGTAAGCAATGAGGATATTTTGATTTTATCTATTATTGATTTAACTGAACTTGGAGGAAGTTCATTAATTAAAGAGAAAGGTTTTTCAATAAAAACAATCATTGATTATGGCTGATTTGTTTGGCAGATTAATGATTGATATTGAAGGATTCAATCTTACAAATGAAGATAAATCAATACTTTCAAGTAAACATATTGGAGGTTTAATTCTTTTTTCTAGAAATTTTGATTCATATAATCAACTTTGTAATCTTATTAAAGAAGTTCATTCAATTAAAGAGAATATAATCATAGCGGTTGACCAAGAGGGCGGAAGGGTTCAAAGATTTGAAAAAGAATTTACAAAAATACCCTCAATGCAAGAAGCATCTCTTTTTGCAAAAGAAAATGATGATAAAGGCTTCATAAAAGATTTAGCATGGTTGATCTCTAGCGAATTAATTGCCGCAGGTATAGATATTAATTTTTCACCTGTTTTAGATATTAATAGAAATATTTCGGCCATAATAGGTGATAGATCTTTTTCAGATGATATTTGTGAAGTAATAAATAATGCTTCAGATTATATTGATGGAATGCATGAAGCAGGAATGAAATCTTCAGGAAAACATTTTCCTGGTCACGGCAATGTTATTGAAGACAGCCATATAGAACTCCCAGAAGATGAAAGAGAACTTCGTGAATTGATGAATGAAGATATAAAACCTTATATAGAATTAAAGGACAGAATAGATATGATAATGTTAGCTCATATACTATTTTCTAAAGTTGATAATAAAATTCCTAGTTTTTCAGATACTTGGATTAATAATATTCTTAGAAATAAACTCAATTATAAAGGTTTAGTATTCAGTGATGATTTATCTATGCTTGGATCTGGAAATGAGAGCCTTACCAAGAAGGTTAAAATGTCATTGGATGCAGGATGCGATATGCTAATAATTTGTAATGATAGATCTGGGGTAAAAGAAGTAATTAAGTATTTAGATAAAACTGATTATGAACAAACCTCAAGAATATTTAAAATAAAAAGCTTCAAGAAAATTAATTGGAATGATCTTTTGCAAAATAATAGGGCACTAGCAACTAAAGAAAAACTAAAAAGCATGAGGAATTAAAATGAGAAGAATAATAACTGGACATAATGAGAATGGAAAATCAATTATTACCATGGATGGACCACCAGCTAGATCAATTGGTGAGGATGTTGGAGGATTATTTGAGTTATGGAACACTGATGGAAATGAGGTTATTTCAAGTGATGTAATTGATAGAGCTGATGATGAAATTATCTTATCTCCACCTTGTGGTGGCACTAAATTCAGGTATTTCCAAATAAATCCACTTCCTGAAGGCGTTCCAGAAGATATTTTGCAAGAAATAGCAGCTGATGCTTTTGAAAAAGTTGGTGCAGCACATCATAGAGTTGATACAACGAAACATCCTGCAATGCATAAAACTGAAACCGTCGATTACATTATTCTTTTGAAAGGTGATGTAACTTTAATCTTAGATGAAGAGGAGGTTGATTTAAAACCTTTTGATGTTGTTGTTCAAAGAGGAACTAATCATGCATGGGTTAATAATGGAAATGAACCAGCATTATTAATAGCGGTTTTAATAGATAGTGATATCAAATAACTAGTTAAAAACCTGCTTGCCCAGATTCAATGACTTCATAATATTCCCTATCTAAAGGGACGTAAGTATTTTGCCCAGGTTTCTTTATAAAAACTTTATTACCATAAACTTTATCTAAATGATAAGCCTCTTCCCTGAGGTCATTCTTTTTCAGCTTGAAAGTTCCAGTTGTTTCAAGTTCTTCAATTATTCTAACAAATATAGGCTGAGCATAGCTTGGTAATTTGTCTATTACAAATGATGAGAAATCATCCCAATTAAATTCGTCAAGATTACAATTAAATGCAACCATTCCAGCGCGGCCTTCACTTTTTGGAACTTTAACTCCATAAACATTTGCCATGTTCACATGCTCAAATGAATTTAAAATTTCTGCAACTTCATTAGTTGAAACATTTTCAGATTTCCATCTGAAAGTATCTCCAACCCTGTCTACAAACTGATAATGCTTTCTTCCTAAAGAAAACCCAACGTCCATAGTTTTAACAAGATCTCCAGTATTAAACCAACGATCACCCTCTACCAATACATTTTTTACGACTTTTTCTTCGCTTGCTTTTTTATCTGTATAGCCGTTATATATAGCGTTTGGACCTATTTCAACAAGCAATAGGCCTGGTTGATGATCAGCAACTTCAATATATTTATCATTTTCATCTTTGACTAACTTATCTTCAGCTACATCGTATTTAAAAATTCCTACTTTAGCATTCGTCATACCTATCGTTTCATCTTTATTTAGTAGATTCATGAATAAAGCATTACCTTCACTGGCACCATAAATTTCAACAATTCTTTCAACATTAAATCTATTCCTAAAACAATCCCAAAGATCAGGTCTTAAGCCATTCCCAACCATTTTTGATATTGGATTATTAACTTCTTCCTCAGACGGCTCTTGAAAACTTAGATATCTACAAAGTTCACCAACATATACAAATGCAGTTGTATTAAATTGTTTTGCTTCTTTCCAAAATGCAGATGCCGAAAATTTTCTTCTTATAAACGTAGCTGCACCAACTTGAACACATGCACATAGCCCAAGCATTAAACCTGTAGAATGGTATAAAGGTAGGCAATTATACATGCAGTCAGAGCTGTCAATCCTGTAGCCTCCTTTTGATATGTTTACTGATGCTGCAATAATTTTTGCATTTGGAAATAGTGCTGCCTTTGGAACTCCAGTTGTACCTGAAGTAAATATATAGAAAGCTGTATCTTTTGCAGTAACTTTGCTGGTTATACTTAAATTATTAGACTTAGATGTATCAATTAATGTATCTAAGTTAGATGCCCATTGAGGACATTCATAATTAGTACCATCTTTAACCCAATATATATCAGATTTATCTTTAATGTTAATCTCACTAAGAACTTCTTCGAGAGGAGAAGCAAGTTCCGCACCTACTATACATTTTTTGGAGTCAGATGAATTAATGCAATGAATAAGAGGATTTCCAGTCAAGCTTGTATTGATAAGAACGCCAATTGCTCCAATTTTATTAAGAGCTAAAATGCTAATAATATAATTTGGTCTATTTTCCATAAAAAGAACAACTCTATCACCATGTTCTACACCATCATCAACTAGTTTATTTGCTAAAATATTAGCCGCTTCATTTGTTTGGTTATAAGTCCATTTCTCATTTTCAAAATATATAAAGTTGTTAGAACCAAACTTAGTTACAGTTTCCTCGAAAGAGTGTGCTAATGACGCATTATCATCTGGACTTGGGAACTCATATCTCATTAGAGGTATGAGATATCTTAACTCACCTAATACTCTAAAAAATTCTCTTATTTTTTTAAACATTTAATTAATATATATATTTTAATATTATAATGCCTAATCATTTTTGTAGGAATTATTATGACTGACTTAAATAAATACGACTTTGTAATTTATGGAGCAACTGGATTTACTGGAAAACTTGTTGTCGAATATGTAATAAATCAATATGGTAATAATAATGATATTTCATGGGCTATTGCTGGAAGAAATAGAGAAAAACTTGAAAAAGTTAAGGATAATTTTAATCTTCTCCCTGATATTGACATGATGATAGTAGATAGTAATGATCAGGAATCTATTGACTCAATGGTAAGTCAGACAAAATGCGTATTAACCACAGTTGGTCCATATCAATTATATGGTGAAAAAATTATTACATCGTGTATATCCTCTGGAACTGATTATGTTGATTTGTGTGGAGAGCCAGGTTTTATGCATAAAATTATTTCTGAATATTCTGAAGAAGCAAAACAAAAAGGCTCAAGAATAGTTTTTTCTTGTGGATTTGATAGCATTCCTTTCGATCTAGGGGTTTTGTTTGTTCAAGAGGAAGTAAAGGCAAAGTTCAATAAATATGCTCCTTCAGTAAGGGGAAGGGTAAGGGGCATGAATGGAGAGTTCTCTGGCGGAACGGCTGCATCCATGAAGGCAACGATGGCTGCTTTGCATTCAAACCCTGATCTTATTAATGTTCTTATTAATCCTCATGCTTTGTGTGAAGGTTTTCAAGGCGTTCAACAAGATGACGACTCTAAACCAAAATATGATGAAGAGCTTGATGCTTGGGTAGCTCCTTTTTTTATGGCCCCAATAAATACCAAAAATATTCATCGCTCTAATAAATTGTTAAATCATATTTATGGAGAAGACTTTAAATATAATGAAATGTGGATTCAGGGATCAGGAGAAGAGGGTAAAGCTGCTGCAGAATTTATATCAACAATGAATCCCTTAGGAGATGCTCCAGAGCCAGGTGAGGGACCCTCTAAGGAATCAAGGGAAAATGGAAATTACGATGTTCTTTTTTGTGCAGATTTAGATGATCAAACTATAAAAGCCTCAGTTAGCGGAGACATGGATCCTGGTTATGGATCAACTTCTAAAATGATAGCAGAAAGCGCAGTTTGTCTTGTTAAAGATTGTAAAGATTTACCTGGTGGTATTTATACGCCAGCTTCATCAATGGGTGAAAAATTGATCAAAAGATTAGAGAGAAATGCAGGACTTTCTTTTAAAGTAGAATAGTTTAAAGCTTTCCCTTCTCTCTTAATTCTGATCTAATTTTTGTAGCACTTATGGAAGATATTTCTTCATCGAATGATTCTTCTTCAAATACATAACCAACTCCTCTGCCATAAGTTATGTTGGTTACATTTGGCACAAGCATTATTTCATATTCCTTGCCTCTCTCGTAACCATCTTTTAAAAGATTTTCCTCAATATTTTTACAAACATCTTCCCAGGAAAATGGATTATCATCTTGTCCTTTTCCACCTGATGACCCCTTAACGTCTCTCACCTGAATGATTACCTGACCTGTTTTTTTTACAGATCTTTTAAATAGTTCTTGATGACCTTTGTGCCATGGTTGCCACCTTCCTAGCATTTGAACAGTTGGCTTTTTCCAATCAAACATTTTTTAAAATTTTAGCTGCAATAGTTTCATGATTTGTGTCATTCATTTCTGTAACTTCATAATCTACTTCACTCGGCTCCTCAAACATCTTATTTGTATCTTCATATCTGCCAGATTTGATTGTATTCATCCAAATTGTAATGTCCGGATTGAAATTTTTTTTTGTTTCACTTGTAGGACATACAAAATCACATATTACTATTCTTCCCTGAGATTTTTCAAAATCAGCCAAGTTCTTCATTCTTAAACTTTGCCTAATTCTACCTTCTGGTGAAAAATCCCAGTCATTTGCCATTTCTCTTACAATGTCTGCGTTATACCATGCAGCTTTCAAGATTGGTTGCATCCTTTTTGCTAAGTATGTTTTGCCACTTCCAGGAAGACCCATTATTAAAATTTTCATTATCTAATCTTTGTAATAGTAAAAAGTTCGTTATTAAATTCTATATTTCCAGAATTTTCAATAGTTCTTTTAACCTTATTATAAAGTCTTGGATTTTTTTCAATTAATTGGATATCTTTTTCAGGAATTTGTCCTACATAAAGAATGTTTGCCCACTTTGCATCAGTATTATGTCCAAATAACTCAGTTACAGTCTGATCAGGCGCTTTTTTAAATCTAAAGTTGTACGAAACTGGATTTGAAAAATTATACAAATTATTTTCTCCAGTTGGATTATTTTTTAAATAATCAATTATATCTTTTGCATTGTTAGGAAATGCCTCTTTTTCTTTGAAAGCAGTTTTTAAAACTCTTTGAATGCTTTTTCCACCATAAGAGTGAGTCACCAAAAGCTTACCAGATTTATTCAATAACCTCATTAAAGGTCCAATCACATTATTTACTTTTATCTTGACTGAAGAAGCTGCTCTATAGGCTTGAGAAGCAATAATTAGATCATAATTATTGTTCTTGTAATCATTATTAAGAAATTGTTTAAGATGCCGTGAATTATCTTCCCTATATATTCTCACAATACAGGGGTTTGAATATGAAGTTCTCCCTTTGTTGTCAATCTCAATTCCCCAGTATTTTTTAATAAAGTTTCCAAGTTTATTGCCTGTAATTTGTGAATTAAAATCATAAGAATTGTCGCTTTTAAGAATTAAATTAAATTCTCTTATTTTTCTATTATTAATCTTAGATGCACTTTCTATTAAACCAAGTTCTGAAAATTTAACATTTGTCATTGTTACTAAAAGATTTGGATGTTCAACAAATCTATCTGGCATTTTTTCTAAAGTATTTTTTAGATCTTCATAACTTATTTCTTTGCCGGTAATAAGAAGAGATGTGTATGGATGATATCTATGAAAACTTTTAATGATGTTAGCATTAATTGTTCCATCTCCAGTTCCAGCATCAAGTATTCTTAAATAAGATTTATTTTGAGATAGTCTTGAAATATAGGGATAAATCTTTTCTGATATTGCCTTTTTTTCTCCAGTATTCTGGATAAATGATAGGTATTTTAACCTATCGTCAAAAAATCTTTTTTTGCCCATTTTTCCCCTAAAGATAGCTACATAAATAATAATCTAAATAAGTAAATAATGCATTTACTCCTTAGATATTTTGAGATTAAAATACCAATTAATTAGGGAGCATAACACATGTCAAAATCGCAGTTGCCATTAATGATCGGGATAGGAACCAGAATTAGAAAATCACCTTATTATGATTCTAATCTCAAGTATGGAGTCACAGGTTTTACCGTTTATAACAAAATGTATTTGCCTACAGCTTTTTCAGGTCCTGAGAAGGAATATGAAAGCTTAATAAATGATGTAACATTTGGTGATTTTGCTGCAGAACGTCAAATCGAAATTAATGGAAAGGATGCTTATAACTTTGTTAGATATATAACACCAAGAAACTTAGAGAAGTGTGAAATTGGTTTTTGCAAATACATTATTCTTACAGACATGGATGGTGGAATAATTAATGATGCTTGTTTGTTGAGACTTGAAGATAATAAATTTTGGATTTCACCAGGTGATGGAGATGTTATCTTATGGCTTCAAGGAATTGCAATTAATTCTGGAATGGATGTTTCAATCCATGAGCCTGATGTCTCTCCTTTACAAATAAGTGGACCAAAGTCAGGGAAGTTAATTCAAAAGTTATTTAACGGTCAGCATGATGATTTAGGCTACTACAAAGCGAGACAAACTAATCTTGATGATATACCAATGGTAATTGCTAGAACTGGTTGGAGCGGAGAGCTTAGCTATGAGTTATACCTTCAAGATAGAAAATTAGGCAATAAACTCTTTGAATTAGTTTATGATGCTGCACAGGAATTTAATGGAAGAGTCATTGCACCTAATACAATTAGAACCATTGAAGGTGGATTACTCTCATATGGAAGTGATTTTGGAAGAGAGCATAATCCATATACTATTGGATTTGGGAGATTGGTAGATCTGGATCAAGAAACTGATTTTATAGGTAAAGAAGCCCTTAAAAAAATAAAAGAAGATGGAATTAAGGAAAAACTTGTTGGCCTTGAACTTGATGGAGATCCTTTATTAAAAGCTCCTGAAAATTTCTGGCCCGTAAATAATTCTGAAAAAAAAGTTGGAAGGGTCTCAAGAGCATTTTTTTCACCTCGACTGAAAAAGAATATCGCTCTTGCAATAGTAGATATTGAGTTTGCTGATGAAGGTTCCAAACTAGTAGTTGAGAGTCCTTATGGAGACTTAAATTCTGTCGTTGTGAAGATGCCTTGGTTTCAAGCAGAAAAAGATACTAATCTTGATTAATATGATCAAAATCTTTTTTCTTTTTTTATCATTTTTTTGTTTAAACTTATCAGCAATGATTATAGATAATCTTAATGATGTTAGAGCTAAGTGGTCAGCAATTTCTGATCAGGTAATGGGTGGAATATCTGAAGTTAACTTTTATGAAATAAAAGAAAATGGTGAAAAATTCTACAGACTGGAAGGCAATGTCAGTACCGAAAATAATGGTGGATTTATTCAATCTAGGGTTGGCGTGTATTTAAATAGCAATGATTTTGAGGGCATTAGGCTAAAAATTAGAGGCAATAATAACGAATACTTTGTCCACTTAAGGGCTCCAAGAATGATGCCTTGGAATTACTATTATGCTGAATTCTATGCTTCAAACGAATGGCAAATCATTGAACTACCTTTATCAAGTTTCAAATACTCCAGAAATCAAAAGCAAGGTCTTGATTTTAAAACAATAAGATCTATTGGGTTAGTTGCATATGGTAAAGATTTTACTGCTCAACTAGACATTGCAAATATAGAACTTTACTAAAAAGTGCATTTCTCAGATCAAGACAGATTTTTTATGGAATCTGCCATGGAACTCGCTAAGGAATCTTTTTTGAAAGATGAGGTTCCAGTTGGCGCAGTGGTCGTTAAGGAAAACAAAATAATTGGGAGCGGAAGAAATACTGTAATCGCTGATAATGATGTCAGTTCTCATGCAGAAATAAATGCATTAAGATCTGCTTCAAAAGAATTAAATAATTTTAGATTAAGTGGATGTAGCATTTATGTTACTTTAGAGCCTTGTCACATGTGTGCTAAAGCAATTGTTGATGCAAGATTAGATATGTTAGTTTTTGCTGCAAAAGAACCTAAAACTGGAAGCATCTGCTCAATTGATAACTTTCTAGAAAACAAAGCATTGAATCACTCAGTAAAGTATAAATTTGGATTAAGTGAAGATATCAGTTCAAATTTATTAAAGGATTTTTTTAAACAAAAAAGATAACTAAAGTATTTTTTCCATAGTTGTGTGAGGAATACCAGTATCAGAACCTTCATATTTTCTCACTGCCTTGTACCCAGACTTTTCATAAAATTCTATTACATGATTTCTTGCGTTTAGGACAATTTTATTTATTCGTTTTTTTTTCGCTTCTGCTTCAAGCAATTTAATTATTTTTACACCAATTCCTTTTCTTTGAAAATTCTCATCTATTGCCATATATCTTATTTGTGCTTCGTTATCGCTATTAAAATGAAGTCTCCCGCATGCGATTATCTTATTATCAATTACTCCAATTAGATGATAGCTTGAATCTTCATATTTATCCTTTAAAGACTCAATGGATTTACCTATTGGCTTTCTTAAAATTTCCCATCTAAATAAATCATATTCTTCGAATTCTTTAGAACTTGAAGGTGTCTTGAAGAGTATATTATTCATTTAATTCTAACCACACAGGACAGTGGTCAGATGGTTTTTCCATTGCACGAGCATCGTAATCAATACCAACAGCATTAATTGAATTTTTTAAATTCTCTGATAATAGAATATGATCAATCCTTAGACCTCTTTTAGGGCTTTGGTCAAACATTCTTGATCTATAATCAAACCAAGAATATATGGATGACTCGGTAGGATAAATTTCCCTCCATGAATCAACAAAACCCAAGTTTTTAATGCTATTCCACATTTCCCTTTCTTGAGGTTGAAATGAGGTTTTACCCTCTCTTAACCATCTTTTTGCATTTTGTTCACCAATTCCAATATCTATGTCTTCAGGGGATACATTAAAGTCTCCCATTATTATTAAGTTTTTTTCGTTCTTTTTAAGATCAGAAATATGTGAATGAAGATCATCATAAAATTTTATTTTCTTTGGAAACTTTGTTTCATGATTGATATTTTCACCTTGAGGAAAATAAGCGTTCATGACAATTATTTCGCTTTTACCATATGTAAATTTTGATTGTATAAATCTTTTTTGATCCTCATCAGAATCATTAATGAAACCCTTAACAGTATTAATTGGCTTTTCCTTACTTAAAATTGCGACACCATAATGTCCTTTTTGACCCCAAAATTCTGCGTGATATCCTATTTCATTTATGACCTCAATTGGAAATTCAGGATCGTCAACTTTAGTTTCTTGAAGCCCAATGATATCTGGATTGATGGTATCTCTCAAATGTTCAATCTGATGTGGCCTGGCTCTTATACTGTTAATATTAAAAGAAACTATTTTCATATTATTTTACTGACGACAAAATTATTTCTTTCTCAAGATCTATAAAATCATTAATTATATTTGTAGATTCAATTAATTGATAATCGTCTATTAAATTAATATTATTTTCTATAGTAGTATCAGATTCATTAAAGTCTTCCATTTCTTTATAAGAGATAAATTCTTCTAATCCAACCTTTAGCCTTCTTTCATTTTCAATGCTTAATAGCCAGTCTTTACGCAACTCTTTTTGTGTTTTTCTGTCTTCAAGATTTAAGCTCAACTTCTTTTTATTTTTATTTAAGTCATACCTATCTCTTACTTTTTTTAGATAATTTAAATTCGGCTCTTCACTTAAACGAAATTCATAATTTGCGATAACTTTTTCAATTAGATCTGGGTTAATTTTAAATTTTTTATGTCTATATGGTCTGATTACATCCCATTCCATTGCAGTCGGATAGGAACTTTCACCAACTGATTCAATATCCCAAGTTACAGGAAGTTCTATATCAGGAATTACTCCTTTATTTTGAGTACTCATTCCATTGATTCTGTAGTATTTAGATTCCGTAATTTTAATTTGTCCTTCTGATAAACTCTCTAAACTTTGAACAGTTCCTTTCCCAAATGTTCTTTGTCCAACAACAAAACCTCTTTTGTAATCCTGAATAGCTCCTGCAACTATCTCAGAAGCAGATGCAGAATAGCGGTTAACTAAAACAAGCATAGGTTTATCCCAAACTTGAACAGCTCTTGAAGCACCATAAGGTTGAATGTAGCCTCGACTTTGTTTAACTTGAACAGTTGGACCTGATGAAACAAATAACCCAATGATCTTATTAGCTTCTACTAATGCACCACCACCGTTATTTCTTAAGTCCAAAATTACAGCATCTACATTTGAAGCATTAAAATCATTTAGTATTTTTTTTACATCATTGCTACTACTCCTATAGTCTTTAACTCTATTCTGATACTCGTTAAAGTCTATATAAAAAGATGGCAGATCAATTATCCCAATCTTATTATTATTTATATTAATAATTTCTGATTTTGCTGCTCTATCCTCAAGTTTGATTTCCTCTCTTTTAAGAGTCACCAATTTGGTTGAATCGCTTGACGAGTCAAATGAAATAAATTCTATCTCTACTTCAGTTCCTGCTTCACCCCTGATTAAATCCACCACTTCATCAATTCTCCATCCAATAACGTCTTGATAATTATCTGTCCCAATTTGCCTGATTTTTGTAATTCTATCTTCTGGTTTAATTTTTCCAGATTTTTCAGCAGGACCACCAGGAACCAAACTTATGATTTTTGTGTAGTCGTCCTCTATGCCAAGTAGAGCGCCAATGCCGTTAAGTTTTAAGCTCATATTGACATCAAAGTCTTCTGCAGATCTTGGCGATAAATATGTTGAGTGAGGATCAAATTGGTTAGACAAAATATTTATTGCCAATGAGAATATGTCTTCCTCTTTTTGTTGAGTTATTCGTCTTATTCTATTCTTATATCTTTTTATTAAGTCATTTGATGGCTCTGAATTTGATGAATC
>CACMVA010000005.1 GCA_902617045.1 uncultured SAR86 cluster bacterium | reverse complement strand
TTGGTCATAAAAATATTAGAGCAAATTCAATTGCACCAGGTCTTATAAAAACAGATTTTGCGAAGGCATTATGGGAAAATCCTGATATTTTAAATTCAGTGTTATCTTCAACACCTATGAGAAGGATCGGTGAGCCAGATGAAATTGCTGGTGTTGCTATTATGCTTGCTTCTGATGCTGGTAATTATATTAACGGACAAACAATAGTTGTTGATGGTGGTACAACTATATCTTGATAGAATTTTTTAATTCGCTAAAAAAATAGTTTAAAACATGTGTTTCATTGATTTGTGGGACTTTAAAATAATCATATCGAAAATCATTTAAATCATTTATAAGATTTGAAATCTTTAAATTGTTAAATTTAAATGTATTAAATTTTACATAAGAACCCGATAATTCTTCAGATAATATCCTTGATTTTAAGAGTATCTTAAGAAATTCAATTAAATAATTTGTCTTAGTAATTAAATCAATTTCTAGATTTGCAACATTTTTTAAGGCTGAATTAGCATCAATTTTATTTTCTATAAAGTCAGAAATAATTTTAAGGAACTCCCTAAAATTTAAATGTTTATTATTTTGAATATCTTCAATAATTTCTAATGGAGAGATAAAGCTTGGGAAATATGTAGAGTTAATATCTGATATACCATTTTTGCTTAGCCAATCATTAATAGTTGATTCATTTAAATTAGGTACATTAATAATTTGACACCTACTATATATTGTATCGAGTAATGATTTGTTTCTATCAGTAACGATAATAATGAAAGTATTTTTAGCTGGTTCCTCAAGAGATTTTAATAATGCATTTTGACATTCGGCATTCATAGTTTGAGCATTCAATATTAAAGCTACCTTATTATTTGAAATTGACGGAGTTACTGATAAAAAATCATTAACATTTCTTTGGCCCTTTTCATCATCCCATTTATCTTTTCTATAAGTGATATGGTGGAGAAGTATTTTTTCTTTATCTAGTTTAAAAAAATCAGGATGGTTATTGGACTTGATAAGTGCTAGTTCATTTGAATCTAATTTGTTTGAAAGAATTTTTGTAGCAATCTCATTTGCAAGAAGTCTTTTACCAAGACCTTTAGACCCAGAAATTATTATTCCATGTGGCAACTTGTCAAAATCAATATTTTTATAAATTTCTTTTAACCAATCATAGTTATCAATACTCAACTTTATAACCCGATATGTTTAATTATTTTTTGATGAATTTGATCAATATCCAAAGAGGCATTAATTTTTATAAATCTATCCTTATTATCTTTTGCAATCTTAATGTAACCTTTTCTTACTCTTTCAAAAAATGCTTTGCTTGATGATTCAATTCTATCAATATCATCATTAGTTTTGCGTGCAAAACCCTCATCAACTGGGATATCAAGCAAAATACTATAATTAGGTACTGGACAATTTATAAAAGTTATAAGAGATTCAATTAAAGGAATAGAAAGCTTTCTGCCATAACCTTGATATGCAATAGAGGCATCATAGAATCTATCTAATAGTAAATAGTCAGATTTACATTTATTTATCTTGTGTTTTATAAGCTCAGATCTTGATGCAAACATTAAAAGAAGTTCAGCTTCATTTGATAATTCATTTGATGAATTTAGTAGAATATCTCTTATTTTTTCACCAGTATTTGTTGATCCAGGTTCTCTATATACATCTACTAAAAAATTTTTTGATTCAAGATAATCTTTTAGAAGTCTTAACTGAGTAGATTTACCAACACCCTCAATTCCCTCAAATGATATTATTTTCATTTATTAAGTCCTAACTCATTAATTTTATTAAGATGTTCTTCATAAGTCTTTGAAAAATAATGTGAAGTTTTTGAATCAGCAACAAAAAATAAATAGTCTCCTGGAAGTGAATCAATTGATGCATTTATAGATGATATAGAAGATATTGAAATAGGTGTTGGAGGTAAGCCATTAATCATATATGTATTATATTTATTATTTTTATCTAGAATATCAGATTTTTTTATGTCTCCATCAAAATTTGGTAATAAACCATAAATGATTGTTGGGTCAGCTTGAAGTCTCATGCCTATAGATAATCTTTTTAGAAAAACACTAGCAATTTTACTTTTCTCATCATCATTACCAGCTTCTTTCTCAATGATTGATGCAAGAATTAAAACTTCTTCTTTATTCAATGAGGTATAAGTACTTTTATTTTTTAATTTATTATTTAAATAGTTTTCTAATCTTGTGTGACTTTCGTTTAATATTTCAGACGCACTCATACCTTTTTTATAAAAATAAGTATCAGGATAAAGAATGCCCTCTCTAAATGATAGATTGGTGTTGATACATTTTAGAAAACTACAGTCATTTATTAAGTATGAATCATTAATTAAATTTTCTATATCATAAATATTCAATCCCTCATTAATTTTTAATTTATGGGTAATTGTTTCGCCTGATTTTATTAAGTTAATAATATCTAAAATAGATTTATTACCAATTTGATATTCGCCGTATTGTATTAAATTAATATCATTTCTTAGAGAATAAATCTTTAAAAAAAGCTTATTAGCAAAATTTATTGGTAAAAATAATGAAAAAACTTCATAAATAGTATCGCCCCTTTCAATATTTATAACTAAGTTTTTATTTTGAGGAACCTGATCAAAAAATGCTTTGTAAGGAGCATATATTGATAATGATATTAGTAAGCTACAAATTATTAGGGATCTTATTAAATGCATAATAAATGTTTAAATAACAACTGTTATTGTAAACATTTAAAAAGATTTAAAAAATTAAATTTTTATGAATTTGAATTTATATATTCAACAGCTTCATTTACTGTAGAAATTTTTTCAGCGTCTTCGTCAGCAATTTCAAGATCAAATTCTTCTTCAAGCGCCATTACAAGCTCAACAGTATCTAATGAATCAGCTCCAAGATCATCAACGAAGGATGAATCACTTTGAATTTCTTCAACAGATTTACCTAATTGATCACTTACAATTTTTTTGACTCTATCTTCAACACTCATAATATCTCCATTACCCTATATTGAAATTTGACACATTTTACATGTAATAGTTCAAAGTTGCACATTTTTATTAGTACATAAGCAAACCACCATCAATTGATATGGTTTGACCTGTAATATATGAGGCCTCATCAGAAGCTAAAAATGCTACCAATTTAGATATATCTTCACCGCTACCCAAACGACCAAGAGGAATAGATTTTTCTATTTGTTTTTTTGAATCTTCATCTAAAAAAGATGTCATATCTGTATCTATATATCCTGGAGCAACGCAGTTTACAGTTATGTTTCTAGAACCCAATTCCTTTGCAAGTGACTTAGTAAAACCATTAAGTGCAGACTTTGATGAAGAATAATTGACTTGTCCAGGATTGCCCATTAATCCAGAAATAGATGATATGTTTATTATTCTACCTTTTTTATTTTTGATCATATTTTTTACAAAAATCTTTGAAAGGTTAAAAACTCCATTAAGATTGGTATCAATAACTTTATCCCATTCTTCATCTTTCATTCTTAAAAAAATCTGATCTGAGGTAATACCTGCATTATTGATAAGAATGTCTGGTAGCAAATTCTTTGTTTTCAAATCATTAAAACAATTTTGAATATCTTCTCTAGAGGTAACATCAAGTTTCAAAGGAATAAGATTTTTAATTTTTTTATCAAACTCGAATTCATTTCTGGATGTTCCAACAACTACATAATCATTTTCGGCAAAATGATAAGCAATTGAATTACCAATTCCTCTTGATGCGCCAGAAATAAAAACATTACCTTTACTCATAGTTCTTCCTTAATTTTATCAAAAAAATCTTCAGATGAAGTCGAGTACACATTTTCAATACCATTAGCTTTAGCTAAACCAGATAAAACCTTATTCGGACCACATTCGATAACAATACCATCATATTCTTTAATCTGTTTCATGGTATTAATCCACTGAACAGGCATAACTAATTGACTTAATAAATTTTCCTTTAGATTATCAATATTATTTGGAATTTTATTATTTACATTTTGAATTATTGAATACTCTGGTAAAGAAAAATTAATTTTATTTAACTCATTTTCAAATTGATCAAGAGTATTGCTCATTACTTTAGAATGAGCAGCAACACTTACTTTAAGTTTAATGCACTTCTTATAGCCACAATCCTTTAAACGATTGATAACTTCATCAACTCCTTCTTCGGTACCAGAAACAACAATTTGTTTAGGTGAATTAAGGTTAGCTGGTGTAACTATTGTCTTGATTTCATCTTCAACTTTGGAACATATCTCATTAATCACATCAAGATCAACATTAAGAACAGCGCACATTGATCCCTTTGGACACTTTTCCATAAGTTTTCCTCTCTTGTGAACCAGTGATAGACCTTCTTGCAAAGAAATAGCATTTGCTGCAACCATAGCACTATATTCTCCAAGTGAATGTCCACATAAAATATCAGGAATTAATCCTAGTTTATTTGAAATATTTTTAAAATCTAAAATTGATGCTAGAAGAATTGCAGGTTGAGTTATAGATGTCTTATTTAAATCTTCAATGGGTCCATTATTAATAACATCTATGATATTGAAACCAAGTAAATTGTTTACTTCCTCTTCATATGACTTAAGTAGGTCTGTTGAATGATGATTGAGCATTCCAAGAGACTGTGAACCTTGTCCTGGAAAAAGAATACTTATATGCCTAGGCATAACTATGATGTTACTTCTTCTGACTCTTCTTTGATAGGTTTTCTTAGATCTTTAATCAATCTGCCTTTATAAAAACCATCTTTCGTCATTTGATGACGAAGATGTTTCTCACCAGAAACAGGATCAATTGATAAAGTTTTAGAGTTTAAAGCATCATGAGATCTTCTTTGACCCCTTCTAGACCTTGTAACTTTGCTTTTTTGTACCGCCATAATATGCCCTAAAAAACGCTATCCTAACAAAATTTTATTGATAATAACAGGAAATTTATTCAAGACTTAAAATCAAATTATTAAATTCCACTGGAAGTTTAGATTTAACTCTTATCATTTTATTGTTTAAATCTGGAAAGATAATTTCTTTAGCATGAAGTGCTATTTGATGATTTCCAATATTTAGCGATTTATCGAAATCTTTATCACCATATTTTTTATCAAAAATAATATGATGGTTTAACTTAGATGCATGTATTCTTATTTGATGAGTTCTCCCAGTATCAATTTCAACATCTACAAGTGATGTATTTTTAAGTTTCTTTTTTAAAATAAATTTAGAAAATGCTACTTTAGATTTCAAAGTAGAATTTTTATATATAGGTATATCAACAGTAATATTTTTCTTTATCTTTCCCTTTAGAATTGTTGAATAGATTTTCTTAACGTCTTTATTCTTTAAGCATTTGCTAAAGTGTTTTGCAGCTTTTTTGTTTTTTGCAAAGACAATGCAGCCTGATGTTGACTTATCTAGTCTATGACATAAATCCAGGTTATTTCCATATCTTTTCCTAAATATATCAATCAATCCATAGGAGTTCTTTGATCCTCCATGAACAGCTATATCATTTCTTTTATTAGCAACTATAAAATTATCATTCTCATAAATTATATTTTTAGTGTGTTTTAAAATTTGATCTGATTTTATTATCTTTATTTTCTTATCTAAGATTTCAAGATTAGGTGGTATTCTAATTAGGTCATTTAATTTAAGTTTATAGTTAGGTTTTTTTCTAGAAGAATTAACCCTAACTTCACCCTTTCTTATAATATTATAAATTTTACTTTTAGGAACTGTGCTAAATATCGAAATTAAAAAATTATCTATTCTTCTACCTTCATTATCTTCATTGATTAGTATTTTTTTGACAGTCATCATACAAATCTATAGGATATAGACTTAAATAACTAGGTTTTCCTAGAAAATTAATAAGAAAGATAAATACAACAGTTATATATTAAAAAGCTCCTAATAGAGCTGATCATGTAAGCACTAAAGAGTAAGACTTACTGATAAACGCTTAGTAAAAGCACACTGCTGAATTATCTTCCTATACAGGGAGAAAAAATGAAAAGAATATTAATAAATTCATCCTATGGTGATGAACTACGAGTAGCACTTGTTGATGGTGCCAAATTATACGACTTTGATACAGAATCACCTGAAAAAGTACTTCTCAAAGGAAGTATATTTAAGGCAACTGTATCTAGAATTGAATCTAGTTTAGATGCTGCGTTTGTAAATTTTGGCTCAGAAAGGCATGGATTTCTTCCATTAAAGGATCTTTCAAGTGAATTTTATAAAAAGGACAAAAAAGGTAAATCAATATGTACGTTAGAAGAAGGCCAAGAAATTGTTGTTCAAGTAACAAAAGAAGAAAGAGGCACTAAAGGAGCCGCTCTTACAACTCAGATTGGTTTGGCTGGGAGGTTTTTAGTACTAATTCCAAATTCTTCTCGATCTGGTGGTATTTCTAGAAGGATTAGTGGGGAAGAAAGAGATCAAATAAAAAATATTCTTGATAAGTTAAATATTCCTGAAAATATGAGTGCAATTGTTAGGACAAATGGTTTAGGCAGATCTGTTGAGGAGCTAAGCTTAGATTTAGCCTATCTACTTGCTTTATGGGATGAAATAAACAACACAATTCCAAATGCAACATCACCATCTTTGATTTACAGAGACGATAAATTAATTGTAAGAGTTGTTAGAGATTATTTTAAAGAAGATATTGAAGAAATATTAATTGATGACAAAGAAATTTTTAATGAGGCTAAAGAATTTATTGAAGCTGTTATTCCAGATCATTCTGAAAAAGTTAAGTTTTATGATGAGGAAATACCTCTATTCAATAGATATCAGATTGAATCTCAAATAGAGTTAGCTTTTCAAAGAGAAATATCATTAAACTCAGGCGGGTCCATTGTTATTGATCCCACTGAGGCCATGACAACAATTGACGTTAATTCTGCAAGATCTACAAAAGGTAAAGACATTGAAGAAACAGCTTTTAGAACAAATATAGAAGCAGCAACAGAAGTTGCAAGGCAATTAAGACTTAGAGATGTCGGTGGTCTAGTTGTAATAGATTTCATAGACATGACAAATGAAGATAATCAAAATAAAGTTGAGTCTGCATTTAGAAAAGCTATATTCTCTGATAGGGCCAGAGTACAAGTATCAAATATATCTAGATTTGGTCTTTTAGAGATATCAAGACAAAGATTGCGCCCTTCATTAAATGAATCTTATGATATTGAACACGTTTTAGTCCGAGGTCCAAGATCTCTTGGCCTTTCAATTCTTAGAATTGTTGGAGAAGATGCAGCAAAAGAAAATACTGGTGAAATACATGTTTATGTTCCATCAGATGTTGCTAGCTATCTTTTGAATGAAAAAAGATATGACATTATTAGTATCGAAAAAACAAATAAAGTTAAAGTTCTAGTAATTGCTGATCCATATAAATCAAGGCCATATTACAAAGTCGTAAGAATAAAAAGCTCAGATGTTAAAAATACAGATTCTTATAAATTAACGCCAGATAGTCCAGAGCCTGATATTAATTGGAGAGATTCTAATAATCAGTCAAAAACAATGAAACCATTAGTTGATGGTATTAAACCACCAAAAATGCCTAAAACAAGACAATCTGGCTTAATGAAATGGTTAAAGTCAATCACTGGTATACAGGTTGAAGAGACCAAAAAGAAGAAAAGACCACAAAGAAAATATAGAAGAAAAAATAATGCGCAACGTGCTAAGTCTAATAAAAACTTTAAAAATAAGCCTAATAATAAAGTAAATAAAAATAATAAAGCTTCTTCTACCATTAAGACTAAAAATACAAACAAAAAAAATAATGATAAAAGAAGCTTTAAGGCTAAAGAATCAAAAAAACAGGAACCTAAAAAAGAATTACAAAATAAAACTAAAGAACCTGCAATAAAGGAAATCGTTAAAGAAAAAAAACCAAAAAAAGATATTCCTCTTAGAGCTAAGAATGATCCTCGACAAAAGAATTAATTAATAAACCAGATAAACTGGTTGTTGGTGGAACATAAGGCAAATTATTGTATTTATACCAATTAGCTTCAACGATCTCAGTTTCGTCAACTTTTATTTCACCAGAATCGTATTCACAAGAAAATCCTAACATCAGTTGAGAGGGAAATGGCCACGGTTGACTTCCATAATATTTAAGATTTTTAACTTTAATATTTACTTCTTCAAAAACTTCTCGTTTTACTGTTTCTTCTGCGGATTCTGACACTTCTACAAAACCTGCCAAAACACTGAACAAACCTTCTGGAAATAAATTATTTCTTGCTAATAAGATTTCGTCACCCCTGGTTACCATAGCTAATACGCATGGTGCTATTGATGGATATATCATTGTAGATGTAGTTGGACAAACTAATGATTCTTCGTTTGTATCAAATTTATTTAATTCACCAGAATAGCCTGAATATTTATTGCTTCTTATCCAGTGTAATAATTGATTTGCCCTACCCATTAAAACAATATCTTCAGGTTCAGAAATTGCTAAAAGATGTCTAACATCATATTCAACAAGTGATTTATAACCAATATTTATATCTTTTTCACAATTAGAAATATCAACAGCATAGATTTTACTTTCTGATTCAGCTATTCCAATGACAATAGAATTATCAATATCAATATCTAAATAGTTGCTATCGAGTAAAAAAGTTTTTATTTCGGTTTCGTAAAATATTTTATTATTCTTAAAAAGAATAAATTTATTATTTTCTTTATTATTTATTTCTAAAAATCTTTTAAAATACATAACAAATAAGTTTAAAATGTCCTGATGTTCAATGAAGTCCAAAAATTATTTCTAGGTAATGCCCCAGGATGGTACAAGTCTACCATAATAGCCTTTCTTATAATTAACCCACCGTTATTATTGATACTTAATTCTATGGGATTGGATGGAAATTTTATAATTGGATGGGTTTTTTTATTACAGTTTATCTTTACATTGGCTTTGGCTTTAAAGTGTTATCCACTTCAACCAGGAGGCCTGCTTGCATTGGAAGCAATTGTCATGGGCTTAACCTCAACAAAGTCTGTATTTCATGAAATCGAAAATAACTTAGAAGTAATACTACTATTGGTTTTCATGGTAGCGGGTATATATTTTATGAAGAACTTAATGTTAACAATATTTACTAAATTGTTATTAAGCATTCGTTCAAAAACATTACTATCACTTTTATTTTGCATTTCTGCAGCAGTTTTATCTGCTTTTTTAGATGCTCTAACAGTAACAGCAGTATTAATTGGGGTAACTATAGGCTTTTACAGAATTTATCATGCTGTGGCATCAGGTAGCTCATTTTCTGATGAATCACATGATTACCATGCTAACTCGTCAATAAATACTTTGAAGCTAGAAGAATTAGAGAACTTCAAAGCTTTTCTTAGAGATTTAGTTATGCATGGTGCAGTTGGAACTGCTTTGGGTGGTGTTTGTACACTAGTTGGAGAACCACAAAATTTACTGATTGCTACCATTGCTGGTTGGGAGTTTGTTGAGTTCTTCCTAAGAATGGCTCCGATAACGATGCCTGTTTTTGTAGCAGGTATTTTTACATGTTTTATCATTGAGAAATTTTCTATCGCTGGTTTTGGCAACCAGCTACCTCCTAATATAAGAGAAATCTTTAATGATTATTCAGTATATAGAGAGGAAAATATCACAGCTAAAGATAGAGCAGAACTTCTCGTAGAGTCCTTGGTTGCGGTTTTTCTTGTAATTGCTCTTGGATTACATTTGGCTGCTGTCGGTCTAATTGGATTAAGTGTAATAATTTTGCTAACTGCATTCAAAGGTATCACGGAAGAACATCATTTAGGTGAGGCATTTCACGAGGCCCTACCTTTTACAGCATTACTTGCGGTGTTTTTTGCAATTGTAAGTGTTATTCATGATCAACATCTTTTTTCTCCAGTAATTGATTATGTCTTATCACAGGATCCTTCAACTCAACCCTCACTATTCTTTGTTGCAAATGGTTTTCTTTCTGCAATAAGTGACAATGTATTTGTTGCAACAATTTATATCAATGAAGTCAAAAGTGCTTTTGATAGTGGAGTTATTACTGAAACACAGTTTAACAATCTTGCTATTGCAATTAATACTGGTACAAATATTCCAAGTGTTGCAACACCAAATGGTCAAGCTGCCTTTTTATTTTTATTAACATCTTCACTTGCACCACTAATTAATCTCTCCTATTTAAGAATGGTATATATGGCACTACCATACACAATAGTTTTATCAATCGTCGGGTACACAGCAATTAATTTATTTCTTTAATGAAAGCTTTGGATAGAAAGTTTTGCGTCGCTCCAATGATGCAATACACGGATATGCATGATCGTTTTTTATTGCGTCTAATATCAAAAAAAGTTTTTTTATATACCGAAATGATTGCAACAGGTTCATTAATATATGGTAAATGTTTTGATCAGTTAGAATTCAATAAGGAAGAACATCCTGTAGGTATTCAATTGGGCGGCTCCAACGTTTCGGATCTTATTGAATGCTCAAAAAAATGTGAACAATTCGGTTATGACGAAATAAATCTTAATGTAGGATGTCCATCTGATAGAGTTCAAAAAGGAAAGTTTGGAGCATGTTTAATGCTTGAGCCAAATTTAGTAGCAGAATGCTTATCAAATATGCAAAATTCGGTAAGTATTCCAGTATCTATTAAATGTAGGCTTGGAATTGATGATAATGAGGATTATGAATTTCTTTATAACTTTGTTTCAATCGTTAAACAATCAGGAATTAAAGTTTTTATAATACATGCCAGAAATGGAATTTTAAAAGGACTTAGCCCACGTCAAAATAGGAACATACCTCCTTTAAAGTATGATTATGTCTATAGATTAAAAAATGACTTTCCTGATCTAGAAATAATAATAAACGGTGGAATTAAGAATCTTGATGATTCTTCAAATCATTTAAAAAAAGTTGATGGAGTTATGATTGGAAGAGCTGCATACGATAATCCATTTATGTTAAAAGATGTTGAACCAAGGTTTTATAAACTTGACTCATCAATAAATTCAAAAAAAGAAGTACTTAATCTATATTTAGAATATGTTGAGAGACAAATTCAAAATGGTCACAATCTTAGCAGGATGATGAAGCATTTGTTTGGTTTATCCAGAGGAGACAAATATGCTAAGTCCTTTAGAATAAAAATTTTGGAAGTTATCAGAGATAATAGTTTGAAAAATCATAAAAACGAACTTGAAGATCTTTTAGTCTATTAAAAAATCTTCCATATCATCAATGAAATCATCTTGGACATCGATACCATCTGCAATTTCATAATTCATCGATTGTATATAAGCGTCTTTAACAAATGCATATTTATCACCAGACAGTAATGATTCAACGTCCAATAACCTCTCTCTTGTTTCAATTGCATCTATAGTTTTTAAGGCAATGTTTACATCGGTATCAGTCATATGAAATGTGACCGATGAAAAAGATGATACGGGCCTACTTAATGTATCCCTTAAAGTTGATGGTCCTAATCCAGGTAACATTATGTAAGGACCCTGTCCTACACCCCATACAGCAAGAGTTTGTCCAAAATCTTCCTCATGCCTCTCAAGTCCGATTTTTGAGGCAACGTCAATAAACCCGCCCAATCCGATTGTTGAGTTTATTAAAAATCTTGATAAATCATTTATAGATTTTTTTGGTTTGCCTTGAAGAAATTGATTAATAGAAGTTTCCACATCCTCAAGATTATTAAAAAAATTTGATACACCAATCTTAATTTTGGGTGGAAATTTTGAATATGTACTAGCAATTGGTTTTAGAATATTCTCATCTAGCTTTTCATTAAATTCAAAAGTTTTTCTATTGAAGTTTTCATATGGGTCTCTTACCTCATCTGCTATTAAATAATTAAAATAAAAGACAAGCGTAAATAAATATAAATATTTCACAATTAGCTAAGTATCCGACAAAATTCTTTTAGATATCTCCTCTGTTATTTCAGAATTATAATCTAAATTAAAATCATGTAGGTTTTTATCAAATTTATATGTACCAAGATGATTAATGTTATCAGAAATTAATATGCTGCTATTTTGGTCTTCTACATTAAAAATATTGTTAGAAATATATCCAAAAATATTCACATTAAGTTTTTTTAACGTTGTTATAGTTTTCTGAAGATCCGAATTTGCCAATATATTAGGTGTTGTAATCAAAATAAATTCATCTACTGAAAGTTCATTAAAAATAGTTAGATATACATCACCGGTGCCAGGAGGCATATCAACCAATAAATAATCCAATTCACCCCATTTTGTATCATGAACTAGCTTCTTAATAGCGCCACTTAACATAGGACCTCTCCATACAGCTGCATCATCATAATTCATAATATTTCCCATAGATATAATCTTTATACCTTTCTTTGTAATCGGTATGATTTGTTTATCTACAATTTCATTTTTTGTATCCAGATTAAATAATATATTTTGATTAGGTCCATAAACATCTGCATCCAATATCCCTATTTTTTTGTGCTTAGATAGGCTAAGTGCTATAGATGCTGTAATTGAACTTTTGCCAACTCCGCCTTTAGCAGAACCTAATGCAATTATTTTTTTTATAGGCATATTAAGTAATATTTTCACATATAATACAGATAATAAATGGACAATTCTAAAAAAACTAAAAGAAAAATACTTGTCACTCAAGCTTTGCCTTATGCAAATGCACCACTGCACTTAGGACATATTCTTGAAGCTGTTCAAACAGATATTTGGACTAGATTTCAAAACTTTAATGGTAACGAATGCCTATTCTTTTGTGCTGATGATACTCATGGAACACCAGTTATGTTGAAAGCTAATGAAATGGGTATAAAGCCAGAAGAATTAATTTCTGATGTTTATAAAGACCATAAATCCTCATATGAACTTTATGGAATAAATTTTACAAATTTTTACTCAACACATAGCGATGAAAATAGAAAATATTCAGAATATATATATGAATGCGCTAAAAATAATAATTTAATTTCTAAAGCAAATATTGAACAATACTATGACGAAAAAGAAGAAATGTTTCTTTCCGATAGATTTATAAAAGGAACATGCCCAAAATGTGGTGCTGAAGATCAGAATGGTGACAATTGTGGTGTATGTGGAGCTTCCTACAACGTACTTGATGTTAAAAAACCAATATCAATTATCTCAAATACAGCTCCAATTAAGAAAGAAAGTGAGCATATATTTTTTGATCTACCTCAAAAGAATAAAATGCTTAAAGACTTTTTAAAAAATGTAGATCTTCAGGAATCAATTAAAAATAAGTTAAACGAATGGTTAAATGATGACTTAAAAAAATGGGATATTTCTCGAGATGCACCCTATTTTGGTTTTGAAATACCTGGAGAAGAAAATAAATACTTTTATGTGTGGGTAGATGCACCTATAGGTTATTTAGCATCAATCTCTAACTGGGCAGAAAAAAATAAATTGAATATGCAAGATTTATGGTCCGAAAATTCTAAATATGAGATTTATCATTTTATTGGAAAAGATATTGCTTATTTTCATGGGTTATTTTGGCCAGCGTTATTGAGTGCAGCAAACCTCAAATTACCAAGTGGAATCAATGTTCATGGTTTTTTAACCATAAATGGTGAAAAAATGTCTAAGTCAAAAGGTACAGGTATATTAGCAAAAGAATTTGCTGAGATTACGAATCCTGAAACTTTGAGATATTACTTTGCAGCTAAACTTAATAACAAAGTTGAGGATATAGATTTAAACTTTGATGATTATGTTCAAAGGATAAATTCTGATTTAGTTGGCAAGTATTTAAACATTGCATCAAGATCTGCTTCATTCTTAAAGAATAATAATAATATCTTATCAACAAGTATTGATAAAAATATTCTTGACAATTTAGTCTCTAAAAAAGATAAAGTTGTGTCCTTGTATGAATCTAGAGAATATTCAAAATTAATTAGAATTATTATGGATTTAGCTGATGATGTTAATAAATATATAAATGAGCAAACTCCATGGAAAAAAGAAATAGATGAAGCAGTTGATATAAGTTCAACTGCAATAAAAGCTTTTTATATTTTATCTTTATATCTTCATCCAATCATACCCAGTATTACCAATGAAGCATTTAAATTCTTAAATATTAAGAAAGTTTCAATGAATAATGTTGATGAAGCAATAACAAAAATAAATGATTACAAACCATTGCTAAATAGACTTGAAAAAATAATAATTCCTGAGGAAGAAAATATGGATAATGTAAATTTAATTAATATTGATCAATTTTCAGCTGTTGATTTAAGAGTTGCTAAAATCATCAAGGCAGATGACGTTGAAGGGGCTGATAAGCTGCTTCAACTAACTTTAGATGTTGGAGATTTAGGAACAAGAAATGTATTTGCTGGAATTAAAAGTGCTTACAAACCTGAAGATCTTACTGATAAGTATATTGTTTTAGTCAATAATTTAGAGCCGAGAAAAATGAAATTTGGAATATCTGAGGGAATGGTGCTTGCCTCTAGTAATGATGAAGGTATTTATCTAGTTTCACCAGATGAAGGTGCAAAACCTGGGATGAAGGTAAGATAATGGTTAAAACTGACATAATTATAATTGGTGCAGGTCCAGTTGGATTATTTACGGTCTTTGAAGCTGGATTACTTGGATTAAATTGTACGCTTATTGATAATCTTGATAAACCTGGGGGTCAATGTGCTGAGTTATATCCTGAAAAACCAATATACGATATTCCAGGTGTTCCATTTCAAACTGCTCAAGAACATGTTGACGCTCTTTTAGAACAAATTAAGCCTTTTGACTATGAATTACATCTTTCAGAAAGGGTTGATTCAATTGAAGAAATTAAACATGAAGATGATAATTTTTGGAAGGTTAAAACAACTGAAGAAAAAGAATTTTTTTCAAAAAATATTTTTATTGCAGCTGGAGCTGGATCTTTTGAGCCAAGGAGACCTCCAAATATTGAGGATCCGGATAAATTTCTTACAAATGGTGTTGAATATGCAGTTAGGTCTGTTGACAAATATAAAGATAAAAATATTTTTATATTTGGCGGCGGTGATTCAGCACTTGATTGGACAGTTGAATTATCTAAGATTGCAAAATCCATAAGCCTAGTACACAGAAGAGATGCATTTAGAGGAGCACAACATACTGAAGAGCTCATGAGAAATTTAGTGAAAGAAAATAAGGTTAATTTACTTACTCCATATCTTATTGATTCAATTATTGGAGATAAAAAAGTAGATTCTATAACTTTAAAGAACTTTGAAACTAATGAAATTGAGTCTTATGAAGCAGATGAATTATTATTTCTTTTTGGTCTCAATAAAAAACTTGGTCCAATACTTGATTGGAACATTGATTTAAACGGAAAAAAAATACAAGTAAATACAGAAAACTATCAAACGTCAAAAGAAGGAATATTTGCTGTTGGAGATATCAATGACTATCCTGGAAAACTTGATTTAATTTTATCTGGTTTTCATGAAACTACATTAGCAGTTCAAGAGGCCTACAAAAGGATCTATCCCGGAGAAAGAGTCCCTTTTGGTTACACAACTTCAAATTCAAAATTACAAGAAAAACTTGGTGTTAAAAAATAGATTTAGAAAATATCTTCCTGTAGTTGTAGATATTGAAACTGGGGGTTTTGATCCAGAAGTAAATGCAATTTTAGAGATTGCCATTACCCTCATTGAAGAAAAAGAGAATAAATTTGTACCTGGCGAAACATTTAGACATCATATTCAGCCTTTTGAAGGATCTATTGTTGAAAAGGAATCACTTGAATTTACAAAAATTAAGTTAGATCATCCATTAAGGAAAGCTGTTCTTGAAAAGGATGCTCTTCAAGATTTATTTAAAATTATTAACAAAGCGAGAAATAAATATGAATGCTCAAGAGCTATATTAGTTGGTCATAATGCACATTTTGACAAATCTTTTCTAGATGCATCTGTAATAAGGAATAACATAACAAAAACTCCATTTCATAAGTTTTCTGTAATAGACACTGTTTCTTTAGGTGTCCTTGCAACAGGCCAAACTGTTCTTGCTAGAATATGCGAAAAGTTGTCAATTGAATACGATAATGATGAAGCTCATTCTGCTGCATATGATACTAAAGTGACAGCTGAAGTTTTCTGTAAAATTATTAATAATTTTGATTTTTAAGATTCTACTGAATCTATGAGTTTTTTTAACTCACCATTTTCATGCATTTGAGCAATAATATCAGCACCTCCTACAAGATTTCCCTTAATAAATACCTGTGGGAAGGTAGGCCAATCTGAAACTTTGGGCAATGCTACTCTGACATCATCATTTTCTAATACATCTACATAACTAAATTGTGATTCGCATTCAATCAATGTTTGAACAGTTCTAGCTGAAAAACCACATCTTGGTTCATATGGAGTACCTTTCATATAAATCAATATGTCATTCTCTTTAATTTGTTCTTTAAGTTTTTCTTCTATATCCATTTTATTTCCTAATAATTTCTAAATATTTAGATATTGTTTCCTCAAAACCATAATGAAGAGAATCTACTACAATAGCATGTCCAATAGATACCTCATTAATATTACCCATTTCAACTAAATAATGTAAGTTATTTAGATTTAAATCATGACCTGCATTGATTTTTAAATTTAAACTTATAGCATGATCAATAATTTTTTTTATTTCGTCTATTATAGATAAATTTTTATCATTTATAGCTTTTGCAAAAGCACCGGTATGAATTTCTATCAAATTAGCACCCATTTCAGCCGCATAGTCTACACCTTCAATATTATCAATAAATAAACTAATTTGGGCATCATTTGAGTTTTCTTTTAGTGAATGTATCAAGTTTTTTAATTCTAAATCATGTGAACCAGAAGACCATCCATGATCAGAAGTAATTTGATCAATAGCATCAGGAACTAAGGTTATTTGTTCAGGCTTTATGATTTCAGTCAATTCACAAAAACCAATGAATTCTTTATTTGGTTTCGAGAATGGATTTCCTTCAATATTGAATTCAACACCCCTAGCCTTTGATAATTTAGAAATATTAATGACGTCATCACTAGTTGCGTGTCTATGATCGGGTCTTGGATGAAGTGTTAACCCATCAACTCCAAGATCAATAGCCTTATTGGCAAAGTATTCTATTTGAGGATAATTCTCGCCTCGTGCGTTTCTAAGAAGAGCAATTTTATTAAGATTTACGCTTAATTTCATTTGTTAATTATATATTTCAAATATTACCTGTATAGATCTTCTTTTTCAGTCACAATCAAATCAAATGCATCGTTTGTTTCAGAACCATCTTGTTTGAAACCTTTGATTAAAACAACAGGCTTTTTTTCATTACTTTGACCCATTAATAAACCTGCTGCAGATGCCAGTTCATCAGCAACAGCTACTTCAGTTCCTCTAAGTTTTTTTCCATAAATATCTTTATTGCCTTTGAGATCGACAAGACTCTGGATGTTATGACTTGCTAATGCAAAATTGATTACACCCGATCTATAAGGTCTAGTCATTGAGTCAGTAATTATTATTGATATTTTTTTATTTAATTTTTTTGACAAACTGTTTTGAAGATCTTTTGCACTTTTTTTTGGATTTTTAGGTAATAAAAGAGCAAGATTTTCACTAGGTACATTTGAAAGGTCTATGCCTGCGTTAATATTTATAAATCCTAATTTGTGCTCAACAATAATGACATTTTTTTTTGTAGATAATATTTTATTAGATTCATTCATTATGGCTTGAACTAATCCTTCATCTTTTTTCAGTTTTTTTGATAAATCTTTTGCTTCTTCAGATATTTCAATTGTTTTCAAATTTACATATCTATTTTCAGCTTTTGATACAATTTTTTGAGCTATTACAATAACGTCGTTCTTATTAATTATCAATTCATTGTCCTTAATGGAATCAAATATAATTGATGACAGGTCATCACCTGGTTCAACTAAAGGAAAATGATTTAAAGCCAATAATTCAAGAGAATCCATAATATTGAGAATATATTTTGGTTAAAGATAACATATATAAACAAAAATTCATTCATCATGTATACTTTCCTGCTATGACAACCATAGATAAAACATTACTAGAAATATTAGTGTGTCCGGTTTCAAAAAAAACACTGTCATACGATGAAAGTACAAATGAGTTAATTTGTAAAGAATCCGGTTTGGCTTATCCAATTAGAGATGGTATTCCTGTAATGCTTCCAGAAGAAGCACGCAAAGTTTAGTAATCGCGCCCGTAGCTCAGTTGGATTAGAGTGCTTGGCTACGAACCAAGAGGTCGGGAGTTCGAATCTCTCCGGGCGCGCCAATCGTCTGTAAGTGTATTGGTATGTAAATTGCATAACAATAGCTATGAACGATTACATTGAAAAGTTAATTGATTTCTGTAAAAACGAACCCCTATGGGCACTTGCTTTTTTCTTTTGCGGTTTCTTTATTGGCGATACCTATTTTATCTTTTAGATTAAACTGATTTAAGTTTTTGCTCGGGTATAGTGTTTTTCACTTTTGTCACATTATTACTTTTGTCGAAATATACTAATGTTGGAATATGAGTCTTGGCTTCTGTCTCATCATATGAACCATATGTGCATATAATTACAACATCATCAATAGAAACTTTGTGGGCTGCTGCACCATTTATAGATAACGTTTTTGATCCTGCTTCAGCTAAGATTAAGTATGTTGAAAATCTCTCACCATTAGTAACATTGTAAACATCAACTTTTTCGTATTCCTGCATACCGGCTAATTTTAAGAAATCTCTATCGACAGCACATGAACCTTCATAGTCAAGCTCAACTTGTGTGACATTAATTCGATGAAGTTTAGATTTTAGTAATGTTTTATTCATAGGGACGAAAGTATAGTGAAATATTAAAAATTATTAAAGTTTTGTTAATAAAATATTATCTATTAACCTTACTTCACCAAGTTTTGCTGCAACAGCAACTAATAGATCGTTTGTATCAATTGAAAAACTGTCTTCAAGAGTTGAAGCATCACATATGGTTAAATAATCAACCTCAAACCCTAATTTTGTTAAATATTTTTTTTTATTATCCAACAGTTCTGTATTTAATAAATTTTTAGACGACTTAATATCACACAGAACTTTGTATATAGATGACGCAATATTTTTTTCCTTTTCTGATAAAAGGTTATTTCTTGAAGATAAGGCTAGTCCAGAATCTTCTCTTATTGTATCACCACCAATAATTTTAATATTTGAGTAATTTTTAATGACAAATTCCTTAACTAACAAAAATTGCTGGTAGTCTTTCTTTCCAAATATTGATATTTTTGGATTAATTAATTTAAAAAATCTATTTAATATTGTTAAAACACCATCAAAATGGCCTGGTCTATTTTTTCCACATAGTTTTTTTGATTTTGAAGGAGCTTTTATTAATTTTATATCGTCTAATATTGATTCATCAGGAATAAGAAGATGATCACAACCATTCTTTTCTAATAACTCAATATCACTTTCAAGTGATTTAGGATATTTTTCATAATCATTTTTATCATTAAATTGAAGTCTATTTATAAAAATAGATGAAATAATTTCATTTTCATATTGTTTTGCAAGATTTATCAGGGAGATATGTCCTTGATGGAGGTTTCCCATTGTTGGTACAAAAGTTAGTTCAGTTAGGTTATCTTTTATATTTGTAAATTCTGAAATGGAGTTATAAATTTTCAATCTTATTTAAATGTATATTCATCTGATGGAAATTTAAGATTTTTAACCTCTTTTACATAGTTCTCTATAGCATTTTTAATTGATGAGGATTCTTCCATAAAGTTTTTTACAAATTTGGGAGGGTTATCTAGACATGATATTCCTAACATGTCATGAACAACCATAATTTGACCATCGGTATGAACGCCAGCACCTATACCAATTACTGGGATTTTTAATTCTTTAGTTACTTCTTTAGCTAACTCATCAGGAACGCACTCCAACAAAAGCATGGCTGCGCCTGCTTTTTCAAGTGACATTGCTTCATTGATAATTTTTTCTTTCTGAGATGGGTCTCTGCCTTGAACTCTATGACCTCCTAATCTGTTAATTGTTTGAGGTGTAAGTCCCATATGAGCACAAACGGGTATTCCTCTATCAGAAAGTGCTTTAGCCATTTTTGAAATCCATTCACCACCCTCAATCTTTACTGAGTTAGCACCAGCTTGCATTAATCTTTTTGCATTTTCCAATCCGAGATCATCAGTTGCATAGCTCATAAAAGGCATATCAGCCATTATATGAGATCCGTTATTGCCATTAACAACACACTCAAGGTGGTAAACGAGCTGATCCATGGTTACAGGCAGAGTGCTATCGTGGCCCTGAACTACCATACCTAAGCTATCACCAACTAAAATAATATCTACACCAGCTTTACTAATAACAGATGCCATTGTTGATTCGTAGGCTGTTAAACATGTAAATTTCTCATTTTTCTCTTTATATCTATTTAAAGTATCTAAAGTAACTAATTTGTAATCTGACTTACTTGACATAATGAAAATTAAATATTTGAAGCTATTATTTTAAAAATCTCTCTTGCTATTCTAATCTTTTTATCCTTTTTAAGAAAAATTGTTTCTTTATTTGTAATTACATTTACCTCGTTATGATCAACATCAAAACCAATTGATTTATCCGAGACATCATTTGAAATAATCATATTTAAATTCTTTGATTTAAGTTTTTTCTTTGCATTTGTATTAACATCAGCAGTTTCAGCAGCAAATCCTATAACGAATGCTTCAGGATAGTTTGAGGCAACGTAGCTCAAAATATCTTCATTTTTTTTAAGGTGTATATCAATATTTTTTATGTCCTCTTTTTTAATTTTTCTATCTGAGTAACCAGATGGTCTAAAATCTGAAACAGCAGCACATCCAATAAAAATATCTGAATCATTCATAGATTTAACAACTTTATCTAACATTTCTTTAGCTGAATTAACTTTTATTAAATTAGCATGTTTATTTGCTTTTATTGATACTGGTCCACTAACTAAGTTTACAAATGCTCCTGCTTCAATAGCTGCGTCAGCTAATGCATATCCCATTTTTCCAGAACTATTATTTGAAATAAATCTAACTGGATCTATTTGTTCTCTTGTTGGACCTGCTGTTATTGTTATATTCTTGCCAGAAAGAGGCCCAGACTTAAATGTACTTTTTATGAAGTCTATGATTTTGTCAGGTTCTTCCATTCTGCCAGGCCCTATATCTCCACATGCTTGCTCACCTATCCCAGGACCAATAAAAGATAAATCTCTTTTTAGTAGAGTATTGTAGTTATCCTGAGTACTTTCATCTGTCCACATATTCATATTCATTGCTGGGGCAATATATTTATTTGCTTTTGAAGCAAGAAGTATTGCTCCAATTAAATCATCGGCTCTACCATGAGTAATTTTTGAGATTGTCTCTGCGGTGCATGGTGCTATCAATATTATGTCAGCCCACTTTGCTAATTCAATATGGCCCATAGCTGACTCAGCTCTAGCATCAAGCAAAGAATCGTGTATCTCATTTCCTGAGATTGCTTGAAGAGTTAAAGGGGTTATAAATTCTTTAGCTGATTCAGTCATAACGACTCTTACATCAGCTCCGTCTTTTTTAAAAAGACGAATAATTTCTGCAGACTTATAAGCTGCAATGCCGCCAGTCACTCCGATAAGAACATTTTTATTGGAAAAAAACATATATATATAAAATTATTTAAAGAATAATACCAATTACACGGTCTATAAACCAATAGAAACCCATTCCACCAATACATAAACTTACAATGATTTTAGTAATTTCAGTGATATTAAACTTATTTGATATTAATAAAATTATTAAGGGTATTGGTATTAAAGCTATTTGAGCAATCTCTATACCAACATTAAAAAAGAATAACGACAAAAGCATATTGTTGTTTGCTATACCAATATCCATTAAAGCTCCAGCAAAGCCTAGACCATGAAGCAAACCAAAACCAAATGCCATTATCCAAGGTGTTTTTACTGATCCTTTATTTCGATTTATCTCAGTTGCTAAATATACAATAGTTAATGCAATCAAAGCCTCAATGGTTCCTTGGGGTAACGATATTAGTTCAAAAACTGTTAATCCAAGTGTAATACTGTGTGCTATTGTAAAAGCTGTAATAGTCTTAATTATATTTATAAATCCAGATATACAAAAAAGTAATCCAAAAATAAATAAAATATGATCTAAACCATCAAACAAATGAGAAAAACCTAGCTGTAAATAGGAGGAAGGATAATAATTACTCTCTAAGGGAATATTTAGAACATTATTTTGAACATTTACAAGTCCCTGAAATGTATCATCATTAAAGTTTATTGTTATTAAAGCATCTGTTAATACACTAAGATTAATAATTTCGATTGACGATCCCTTTAGAGTCGACAAACAGTCCAAAAATATGATCTCATTTATATATTTTCCTTGGTAAAAAAGATCATTTGATTCAGCTGAACATTTATCAGGGAAAATTACTTCAGCTCTTTTGCCAATATTTTTATATGGATACATCCATACAGCTTCATATGAAAGATCATCATTTAATTGCTTTATAACTAGATGAGCTGGATTAAATTCATGAGAATTTATATCTAATGATCCTAAAAAAAATAAAGCAAAAAGAAAACTTTTCATTAAATTTGTAAATCTGGATTTATATAAATTTTATATTCAGATCTTATTTGATTTAAATAGTTCTCAATTGCCTCGTCCCTTTTATTCTGCAAAAAATCAACCTCAACTTGTTTTAAAACATCTGTAATATTTGGAAGATAACCTTCAGTATAATTTGTTACATATATGATATGGTGACCAAATGGTGACTCTATTGGACCAATCCATTTATTAAGTTCAACATTTATAAAGTGTGAACTAAAATCTTTACCAAATTCACTTTTAATTTTTTTTATACTAACGTCAGCAAAATTCTTGCCTAAGAAAAAAGGATCAGAATTAATAGGAATCCTATTAGATAAATCTTTAAAAGCTTGTGATGATCTTTCTATAGAATTATTTTCAGATGAAAAAAAATAGTGACTAAAAGTATATTTAGAATCAATAAAATATTTGTCATTATTATCATTGAAGTATTTAATTAAATCATCATTTGAAGGTGAATCTGGTACTGATTCTTGCTTTAAAAAAGATATTTTTTGAGCTAGCCTCCTTTTAATGATTCGATCTTCTCTGTCTAAACCTAACTTTAGAGCTTCTCTATACAAGATTTCTTCTTCTACAAGATTATTTATAATACGAGCTATTTCATCGTCATTTGGATTTCTGCCAACTTGAGATTTCCATGCAGTTACTAGACTTATAATCTCTTGATCACTTATATATATTTCTTTTTCATCGTAAGAATTTAACCCTATATCAATAAGATATAAAGTTAATCCAATAATAAAAAATATAGATAATTTATACTTCAATTTGATTTAATAGAATAAATCTAGTCAATATTCCTTAATTGAATTGTTCCTCCAAGTGGAACCACTTCAACATCAGACTGTTCTGGAATATACCATATTGGTGAAGACCAAGCCCTTTCTTGTATTGTTTCATGTAAACCTTCTCTAGGTTTATACCCTGCTTTAATTGCATCCCATGTACTCCATCTGCATGTTGGATTTTCTAGTACACGTACGTAATAAAAAGTTTTATCATCAGGAGCAAATTCTGGATCTTTCCAAACAGTTTTTAACTCAGATGAGCCAACATTTGTACTAATTGAGCAATCGTTAATATTTACTCGAGCTCCATTGTCTGGACATCTATTAGTTGCTGGATCAGGCTGCATTCCATCAGAACACGCCACATCATAAACCTTTTCTTTTGGTCTTCCACTATTATTATCAATCCAACCTTTTATAATTTGGATTCTTTGGAGTGGAGCTCCATTTTTATCCCTTTGCGCCCATACGAGAAATTCTGGAATTTTATTTTCATTGTGTAATAGATCAGAACCCATAGTTACACCTTTTTGATAGGCCTGACTAACAAGGTATTCTGAATTTAAATCAATTGATGAAAGATTATATCCACCAAAAAATCTTACAGCTATTCTTGTTCCAGTTGTTGCAAAAGTTTCTTTTCTTCTAAATGCATTAAAAATTGATTCTCTTGTATTTTCTTCAGCCCATACAGCAGCTAATCCTGAAGCACCCCATTGAGTAAAACCTGTATTTGCATACTCTCCCTGTTCTAAACTTACTCTACTAACAGGTTGATTAAAAGCTCTCATATATTCATCTAATCTTTCAACATTCTCCTCTTTTAATGGAACCGAGCCTCTATTTTCAGGATCACCATCAAGAAGCCCTACCTTTGACCAAAAATTAGATTCATCAAGTGAGGCTGCAACAACATGAGTATCAGTAGAGCCTATTAAACCAAATTTATAAGGATTGCCTTGTTTTGTAAATTCTAAAGTAAGGCCATTTAGGTATGCTTCTCTTACATATGATCCTGAAGGTTTACTATAAGTTGGAGGTCGACTTCCTACTCTCACATCCATAATTTCAAAATCAGCCCATTCATCATCTGGTGATAACAATGGATGTGTATCTGAAGTCCCTTTTACTTGCGTGATCTCAACTATTGGCTCATTTCTCATTCTCTTATTTGCATACTCTAAATCAAGCGCATTACCTTTAAATGACTCCATTTCAAACATTTGGCCATTAGAACCATTTGAATTATGAGGTATTGCAATAGTATCAACACCTTTATCTCTTAATTTATCCTGCCATGTCCATAGATCTTCTGGATTAATAGAATCTATTCTTGTCCATGGCCTAATAGATGCTTTCGACGAATTAAAGATAACATTTCTATGTAAATTTCCACCTTCAATATCTGTTGAGGTTGTAAACTCATATCCAATAAAAGTTGTAAAATGCCCTGGATCGTTATGCTCATTTGCTGATCTTGCAACATCAGCCCAGGCAGATTTATGTATATCATAATCAAATGATTGAAGAGCATCTTGAGTATTTCTAGTTAAATATGCTTTTAATAATTTTGGATGCCAATCTGGATATGGTTGAATAATTGTTGCACCAAGAACAGAACTAAAAATATTTGATCTTTCTCCCGCTGATTCAACGGTTAAATTATCTAATCTATTTAAATTATGAAAAGGCTCAGCAAAAACATTTTGAGAGATATCTGTTGTAGTATCAGCATATGCCTGAATCATGCCCATATAAAAACCGTGATCTGTCACTGCATAGAAATCTAATGGCTCTCTAAGCTTCATTTCATAACCAAGAGGATGTTTAACGCCCTCTCCTTTAGCATATCTATATGCATCATCTGGTGATGCTGTTACACCAAATACATAGGCATCAAAAGAATATTTTGTGTGTACATGTAAATCTCCATAATAAGGATTCCTATCCTTATTAGGATTTGGTTTAGTTTTAGAGCTAACTTTTTTCTCTATAGAAAAATCAACAATCTCAAGAGCAGAATCAGATTGTATATTTTTAAATAAACTGATTATTGGCCTACTATCATATACATCAACATAGACTAAACCTAAAATTAATATATATAGACCTATTATAGTTAGAAGTGCATTTCTAATATGTTTCATTAATTCCCCCAAAGAAAAATGATGCATAAATTATAAGATTTGGGTCATTTTCTTACAATATTTATCTAGATAAATTTTGATACTTTCGTTAGATTGAATTAATCTATGTCAAGCTTAGCGCCTGTAGCTCAGTTGGACAGAGTACTTGGCTTCGAACCAAGGGGTCGGGAGTTCGAATCTTCCCGGGCGCGCCAGTATAAAAGGGTTCAAATGAACCCTTTTATTGTTAGCATTGTTTCAAATATTAAAAAGAGTAATTTAGAGTCAAACCATAACTCTTAAAACTATTTGGGTATCCAAAAAATGTAGTCTCAGATAAATCAGCAACACCAATAAATGCAGATGTTAAATACTCATCATCATTTATATTTTTACCCCATAAAGTTATTGATAAATTTTCCTTCTCAAAACCAGCAGTTAAATTTAGAGTATCTTGCTTTCTATAACCATTACCTTGTGCTTCAATTAATGCCTGGTGAACGGGATTTTCAAGTAACTGTGCTTCGCTAGAATAGAGATGTGAAATTCTTAAGAATGAGTCCCAACCATTAACATTATAGCTCCAAGTAATTGTGGATGAAATTGTATCTTCTGGAGTATTAGATGGAACAGTTCCAGAAAGATCACCAGGCGCTGCACCGACATATGAGTCATATATAGGATCAATAAATAATCCACTAAGAGCAAGATCAATATTATCAGTTGGTGAAATAACTAAATCAAATTCATATCCATCAGCAGATTGAGATCCAGCATTGGCAAGAACAAAACCAGTTCCAACAAATGTATTAGTTTGAAAATCTTCAATTTCTTGATCAAAGATTGCAATGTTTAGATAACCGGTGGGTAAAGCAATTTTAGCACCGAGTTCTAATACCTCCGCTTTTTCAGGATTAGCATATCTAGTCCCAACGGTTGTATTTGGACCAACAGGTGTTCCAGCAGCTGATAAGCCTGCAATTTCATTAGCAGTTGGTCTTGAATCCCTAGAAATATTCCAGGCTGAAGCTTTAAACCCAGTTGAGACTCCACCATATATAGAGGCAAAATCATTAAAAGCATAAGTAAATTTCAAATTATAATCTGTATTGTTATCCTTACTTTTCCCATCATTTACTGAATTTGGAAAATTTACAAACTGAGGTAGCAACTGAAGAGCTTGAAAGGCTAATAATGGGTTTTGAACTGGATCTGATGCTAAAAGAAGAGCTTGAGATGCTGGAATTCCCAATTGCATTAGTCCAGCAGCTGTTATACCAACAAAATCTAATTGAGAGAAGAAGTCAGTATTTATTTGATTATAAGAAACTGTTTTTTCATCTTCCATATAACTTACGCCAGCAAGAATATTTAACTTTTCAGATAAATCTAAGTCAGCTTGCATAAATATAGAAGTACTTGAGTTGTCCTGTGTTGCAGTTTCAGTGTTTCCAACACCAGCTGGAAAAATGGTTCCTATTGGAAGACCAAAAGCCGCTTCTAAACCTTCAAAAGCTCCGGCTGGTAGAAAAGCTGCCATATATGGTCTAAATGCGGGGCCATAATAAATAGATTCTTCATAATCCATATCCTCTTGAAAATAATATGCTCCTATCAACCAATTAAAATTTGAATCATTATCACTATAAAGTCTGAATTCTTGAGTAACTTGATCAAGATCCTGTGTTATTGGACTAGGATTAACAATTGGAGCACCATCAAAATCAACATCTTGTACGTTTTCCATATATGAGCTTCTTATAGATGAAATGCTCTCAAATACTTTATTGTCTAAATCATATTTTACATGCGCTGAGAGTCCTGAGTTGTCACCAGAGGTATCAGGATCAAAGTCATAAAAAACTTTTTGAGTATATGGATCATTTGGAATTACTTGACCTCCCAAAGCAGCTGCAATCTGATTTGCAACACCATAACTTGTACTCCCAACTGTACAACATGTTTCATCATACTCATCATAGTCTGCAGTAATCCTAATTGATAGCTCACTACTAGGTTCAATTAAAAGCTCACCTCTAATGTTATATCTATCTCTGTTATTAACATCATTCCCTGTTGTAATGTTATCTGCATAACCATCAGATTGATTTAAACCAACAGAAAAGCTATAAGCTGATGTCTCACTTAAAGGACCAGTTGAATATAGTTTTACCCTTTTTGAGTTATAATTTCCAAAAGTTGTAGAGATAAAACCTGATTTTTCAAAAGACGGCTTTTTTGTTACAACATTAATAACACCTGCCGTAGCATTCTTACCAAACAATGTACTTTGAGGGCCTCTCAGTACTTCTATTCTTTCAATTATTGGTAAGTCTGAAATCTGAGACTGCATTTTAGATCTATAAATCCCATCGATAAAAACTGCTACAGAGGGTTCAATACCCTGATTGTAATCACCATTTCCAAAACCCCTAATAAAAAATGTAGATTGTGTAGATGTTGTTCTTTGTCTTGTATCAAGTGAAGGAACAACTGCTTTTAAGTCAAGAATATCAATAATGTTTGCTTTCTCAATTGTATCAGCAGTAACTACTGAAACAGCAACCGGAACTTCTTGAAGAGTTTTTTCTGTTTTAGTTGCTGTGACAATTATTTCTTCAATATCAATAGTATCTTGGGTGATACTATAATTAGAAAAAATGAATAAACTGAATAAAAATGTATATTTAAAAAATCTCATTAATTGCCCCCAATTATTTTTTTTCGTAAATTATACAGCAATTATTTAGATATTTGCCTGAATCTCTCCACCTGATTCAACCCATTCATTAAATCCACCTAAATTGTATACATTTTTAAATCCCAGGTCTAAAAGAGTTTTTGCTGCTAAAGCTGATCTATAGCCACCTGCACAGTAAACTAAAATATTTGTATTATCATTAATTAAAACAGGATTGTTTTGAGAATTTGGTGAAAGTTTAAATTCTATTAACCCTCTTGGTATATGAACAGCATTTTTAATCAGACCAAGATTAAAAACTTCAGACTCTTCTCGAACATCAATAATTACAGTCTGTGTATTGTTAATTAATTCAAGTGATTCGTTATAAGATAAACGTTTTACAAGCTCATTTGCCTCAATTAATAGTGATTCAAGAGTTTTAGTTTGCATGTATCTCACCACTTATATTATTTCTTTTATTAGATGTTGCAAAAAATACTCCAATTAATATTGTTGCGCATCCTAATATAATTCCAACAGTTATTACTTCATTTAGAAATACTGCTCCCCAAATAATACCAAAAACAGGAAGAAAATAAGCAACAGTTGAAGTTTTTACTGCTCCAATTTTTTCTATTAAATATACATAACCAAAAAAAGCTAATCCGGTTGATATTGAACCAAGCCAAGTTGCTGACAACAAGGCATTAGTAGATGGAATTTGAGGAGGAAGATTTATTAATGTTAAAGGAATCATAATAAAACAGCTAAAGATAATGGACCAACCAATGAGAACCATTTTGTCTGTTTTTTGTGAATACTTTTGAATAAAGACAGTAGAGAATGAATAACAAGCTGCGCCAATTAAACAAAACAATGCAGATATTATTGAAGTTGAAGATGACTCAGGATTAACAAGAATTATTACACCAATAAATCCAAGAACCAAACCGAATATTTGCTTAGGTGTTACTTTTTCTCCTAGCCATAATAAAGCTATTATCATAGTATTAAATGCTGTTGTAGCATTCAATATTGCAAGAATATTAGAGTCCGCTCCAAAACTACCATAAGAAAATAATGAAAAAGGGATAGCATTGTTTGTGACAGCTAAGACTAGTGAATGTTTCCAAGCAGGTTTGAGCAAAATAAGATATTTTTTTCTCAACAAAATAGGCATAAAAACCAATGAAGCAATTGTTAATCTAGCTTGAACCAAGCCTATAGCACCAAATTCAGGTGCAGCAACTTTTATAAAAATAAAAGCACTACCCCATATTGCTCCAAGAAAAGTTAAAACTACCCAGTACCTTAATTCCATAATCAAATAAAAACCCCCATCGAAATGGGGGTTAAAAACTAACTCTCGTTAATTACAATTGTTAGCCGGAAACTAAAAAATTACCCCTGTCAAAAGGTAAATCCTCCGTTTCCTGTTGTTAAATAAATACTAATAGGACCACCTCCATGTTCAGGGTAGTAATAAACATATTTAGCAATCCCCTTAAAAAATCACTAAATAAGACACTCATATAAATTATATACGCAATAGTTGGTAAATAAAGACTTATTTAATACTAAAATGAAAACTCTAGTTGAGACTTTGGTTCTATGAAATCGTTATTATATGAGTTGTTAACTGTTTCATATGTATTATCAGAAAGATATTTCTCCAAAAGTACTTCATCGCCATTAAAAAATTTAAAAGCAAGCATTTTTTTTGCAGAATTCTTGTCTACCGATGAGTTTAGTTCCATCAAAATTGGATCTTTATTTAAGTAAATTAAATTATTCATTAAGTAATTATACTGTATATTTATACAGTATACAAGATTTTAATCTTCTATCTTTGGATCAACGATTAAGCGAGTATCTACAAGTGTTCTAAAAATTATCCATAATGCGGCTATTACAGCAGTAGCGCCAAGAAAATCACCAACTGCAAATCTGAAAACAGTAATCACACTAATAGAGCTTATTGAATTAATAACTGATAGGATTAAATTTACCAACAACCCATTTAATAAGGATGAAACTATTATTACAAGATATAGAAATTTATAGTTTTCAAAATTAACCTCCTTGAAAAAAGAGAAGAATCCAGGTGTTGCTCTTGTCCATTTAACTAGCTCAACAGCAGCAACAACAGAAAATAATGAAGCGATTGCAGCTATTGACCAACCCTCCATATAGTCATTGTGGTGAATAAGAGCAGGGCCAGTTATTTCTGCTAAATATAAACCTGGTAGAGAGTGATATCTAAAAAAACAAAACATTAAAACTCTAGCACCATGAGGCAAATAACATAAACTTCCAACCCATTCACCGTTTGGATTCATATTTGCAATATCAAGGACTTGAAGGAAGTACCAAACTGAATAACAAAACATTGCAAATACGTATACAGTAATGGTTACTTTTATAGTATGAATCATGGTAAAGATTTAAAAGTTTTTAATTAGCTAATATTAAATTAAATTCTCTTTTGTCTCCTTCTGATTGTTTAACTAAAACAAGATCTGCTGATTCAAATTTTTTAATAGTTTTATAAACAGTTGATCTTGAAAATCCTGACGAATCAATAACATCACTTATATTACATGTTCCACAATTTGAGAGTTTCCACGCAATAATATAATAAATTTTCTTTTCAGTTTCGTTATATGGAACTAAATTTAGATCTTTTTCTATATTCCAAAGCATTTCTAAAATGCTTGTTAGGTTCTTTGAATAATTGCTTGGCATCACAAAATCATACATTTAAAGATATACTGAAACAAGTATAATTATTTTCTAAATTGGAAGGTTGGCAGAGCGGTAATGCAGCACCTTGGAAAGGTGTCGTCGGCAACGGCGCGGGGGTTCGATTCCCTCACCTTCCGCCAAATTTGGCCCCCTCATTTTAAAAAGGGGGCAATTGATTACATTTTAAAATTTACTTGATTAATTCTCTGGTTATCTACCATTCTTCTGATTTCTTCATATCCTTTTGAAATCTTATCAAGTTCTTCTTCGTCATCACCATATCTTTCAGCAAGTACAGCATTAACTGCATCATATTTCTCTTTAGTTTGTTCCATTGCAGCCATATTTTCATATTCAATGGTTAACCAAACATTTGGACTATTTGCTCCATCAGATACATAAACACCATAATCAAGTATATGACCAAGTTCTTTTTGAACTTCAACAGATCTTACCCATGTTCTCTTTAAATTGACTAAATAATTATCAAGATAGTTTGCTTGAACATCAATAACAGTTAATTGAATTTGCCTTTCAGATGGCTCATAGTCCTTCCAAATCTCTGCATATACATTTGATATTGAAAACGTAATAACAAGTAACAATATTTTTTTCATAATTTCTCCTTATGTAATAAGTTATTATTGATTAAATTCTCTGAAATTTACAAATAATTTTTTATTATGTGAGCCTCTTATGGGATTTATATCTATACCTCCCCTTCTTTGAAAACGACCACAAACTTCTAAATGATTAATTAAGAGATCATTTTTTAAAGTTTTAAAAATAAGTTCAATACATTGCTCATGGAATCCGCCATGATTTGCAAAAGATATTAAATACTTTTTAAGCCATGAGGTATTAATAGATTTATCAGAATAAATATAGATATTTGCAAAGTCTGGTTGTGAGGTTACTGGACATATAGATCTAAATCCATTGAATTTTATAATTTTTTTTGTAGGTGTTTTCTTTACCTTAAGATTATTTAAATCAATACATTTAGGCTCTTTATGAAAAGAATTTATAAATTTTATTCTTATTTTTGTTTTAAGTTTTGATTCAAGATCTTTTTTAATTTTGTTAATTATTTCAGTCTTTGTCTTAAAAGATTTGTTATAAAAACTGTTCAGATACAACTTCATAGATTTTGATTCAATTATAAAATCTGATTTTGAAGGTATAGATATTTCTAATACATTTAATGCAGGAATTTTATTTTTATCTAAGTACATAAAATCATAAACATTCCATATGTCTGATCCATGTTTTATATCTTCTTTTATCCTGCCAATGCTATCAAGAAGATTTATATCACTTTTTTTAATGCTTTTTGAATTCTTTCCAAGAAACGAAGTCTTCATTCTCGAATTCCAATGCCTTTATGCAATAAATATAGAGATAGTGATGTAAAAACAAATATAAATATAGAAATCATTGTTAATGAAAATGAAATTGATACATCACTTATTCCTAACATCCCTTCTCTAAAAGTATTTACTACGTATAACATTGGATTTGCCATTGATACTTGTCTCCATAATTCGGGCAATATATTAATTGAGTAAAAAACACCTCCCAAATAGATCAATGGAGTTAAAACAAAAGTTGGAATTACAGATATATCATCAAAACTGTCTGCAAATACAGCATTTATAAAACCCATTAATGAGAACAAGATAGCCGTTAAAACCAGCACTAATAAGGTTAAGCCCAAGTTTGCTATCTCAAATTCTGGATAAAATATCAAACTTACACAAAAAACAATTATTCCAACAAGGACTCCTCTAGACACTCCCCCTAGAATGAATCCAAGCAATATAACCCAATGAGGCATAGGTGATATCAATAATTCTTCAATGGATTTTTGGAACTTAACTCCGTAAAAAGAAGATACAACATTCGCATATGAATTTGTAATAACTGACATCATAATTAAACCGGGTATCATAAACTGGACGTAATCAAATCCATCCATTTCACCAATTCGAGGACCAATCAAAGAACCAAAAATCACAAAATATAATGACATTGTTACAGCAGGTGGAACTAGTGTTTGAATCCATATTCTCATAAATCTTCTTATTTCCTTTGATGTCAAAGTCCATAATGTAATTAAAATTGTTCTGTTGCTTATATCTTTCATTTTATTTCTTGATCATTTCTATAAATAATTCTTCAAGCCTATTTGATTCGTTACGCATAGACTTTACATTAATACCAATGTTATTAAGCTCACTAAATAAGTTATTTATAGAACTTTTTTTGCTTACAGCAGTAACTAGAGTAAGTGGGTCTTCTAATCTTATCTCGAATCCATTAATATTTGGTGCTTCTTTTAGAGGTTCCTCAAGATCAAGAACAAATCCTTGAACATCTAATTTTCTTAATAAATCCTTCATTGAGGTATCAACAACTATTTCTCCATGATCAATAATTCCAATATTTCTGCATAATTGTTCAGCCTCTTCAAGATAGTGAGTTGTTAAGATTATTGTGGTTCCATTATTATTAATTTCTTTTAAGAAATCCCACATCTCCCTTCTTAATTCAATATCAACTCCGGCTGTTGGCTCATCAAGAATTAATAATTTGGGTTCATGAATAAGTGCTTTTGCAATCATTAACCTCCTCTTATAGCCTCCCGATAGAGTTCTAGCTTGATCATCTCTCTTATCCCAAAGACCTAATCTTTTTAACATAATTTCTACTTTTGGTTTTGCTACGAATTTTGGTATCCCATAAAATCCTGCTTGTGTGGTGACAATATCAATTACTTTTTCAAATTGAGAAAAATTTAATTCTTGAGATACTACCCCCAAGATTGACTTTGCAATAGAAACATTTTGATCAATATCATGATTAAATATTTTTACAGTTCCACTCGTTTTTGTAACTAACGTTCCAATAATGCCAATGGTTGTGGACTTTCCTGCACCATTGGGCCCAAGAAGAGCGTAAAAATCTCCCTCTTTTACCTTTAGAGAAATACCCTTTAACGCCTGTGTACCTCCAGAATATACTTTGTTTAAATCTGATATTTCTAGAGCAAAATTATCCAATTTAGTTCTCATTTATTGAATTATCTACAAGCACTAAACTTAAAAAGAGTCCAATTAATAAGCCGATCCATGGAGCTGCAACACCATTAAATTCTCCGAATGCAACAAAAAGAGCAGTTATTATAGATATTGCAATTTCACTATTTTTTTTAACCAGTGAAATAGCGACATAAGAACAAGCAAGTCCAGTTAGAACTAATGTAACGCCAAGAGCCAATATCATTAATGGTTTCATTAATGTAATAAAGGGAACTACAAAAAATAATAATGGTATTCCCATTAAATAATATGAACCAATTCCATCAAAGAGAGACTTCATAACACCACTGCCTTGTTTCCATCTTTCGACAATGATTACATGAATTCCTGTCCACAATGTTCCTTGAGTTGGAAAAAAAGGATTTACACATGCGCCAATAAAGTTTCTGATTCCTACACTGTTGTGTGCCCTATTGATATCTATGTTGATTTGTTCATCAGGTCTATTTTTTTGAGCATCATTAATAATTTCAATACCTGTAACAAAATCTCCAAATAACAATAAATATCCAATTATCACGAGTGGAAAAACTTCAAGATAATAATCAACTGGTGGCATTCCAATTGATAATGGTGAAGTTAACTCAAATACCTCATTCATAGGCGGCAATAAAAATCCTGACTGAATATCAAAATTTATTTCTCCAACAAGATATCCAACAAAGGCTGCTATTAAAAATCCTGGTAGTAGTCCTAACGATCCAATTATCTTTAATATCTTATTATGCTCAGCAATTCTTTTGTATGGTTCTGAAAAAGTAGTAATAGTACAAATTATCAATATTGTTAACATAGCTACTGGAGTTTCTGCAATATACCTTTCAAAATCACTAAAAAAGATTTGATAAAAGGCTGCAAGAGCAGCTCCTAAAATAATTCCTGATTTCAAAGCATTAGGAATTTTTTCAACAATTACTCTACCTAATCCAGTTAAACCTAAAAATAAAATTATGATTGTAAACTCGATACACATTGCAGCCATATAATGAAAAGCTTCTTCCCTATATACTCCATCGAAATATCCTTTTGAAATGAAGAAAGCTATTACAAGTGGTAATGCTGGAGTGACCCAACCTGGAGCTAGTGGTTCACCAAATATAATTGGACCAGATGTAATCAAAATACTTGCTATAAAACAGCATGCAACAGCCTGTTCAAAACTTAATCCAAGCGCCATTACCACTGGTGCTCCAGCTAATGCAGTTGCTCCAGCGATTATAAGGCCCTGTAGAAATTCTCCTGTAAGAAACTTCATGTGTATAAAAGGAATTCTCAATGTAAATGGACCCCATTTAATTCCACTTTGTTTTGATACTTCATTATTCATTTTGATAGCTCCGCCATACCCTCTTCTAAACCTTTTAATGTAAGAGGATACATTCTATTTTCAAATAAATCTCTAAGGATGCATATTGATGATGTGTAATCCCAGTGATCATCAGGAACAGGATTTAACCAAGCCATATTTTCAAAATGATCTGATAATCTTTTAATCCAAACATGACTAGGCTCCTCATTCCAATGTTCAATACTTCCACCTGCATTCGTTATTTCATATGGCGCCATTGTTGCATCTCCAACAACGATTACCTTGTAGTCAGATGAAAATTTATTGATAATATCTTGTACCATAAATCGTTCTTGTGATCTTCTTCTATTATCTTTCCAAACAGATTCATATATTGAATTATGAAAATAAAAATATTCTAAATTTTTAAATTCAGTTTTAATGGCAGAAAATAATTCCTCACATAGTTTTACGTATGGATCCATTGAACCACCAACATCAAACATAACTATAACTTTCACTGAATTAAGTCTTTCAGGAACCATTTTAATATCTAGATAACCAGCATTTTTTGCTGTTGACTTAATAGTATCATCCATATCTAGCTCAAGATCATTGCCTTGTCTGGCAAATTTTCTTAATCGCCTTAATGCCATTTTAATATCTCTGGTACCAATAATTACTGAATCATCAAGATTTGAATATTGTCGTTGTTCCCAAATTTTTACAGCTTTTTTTTGTCCCCCAGGGCCGCCAATTCTTATACCTTCAGGATTTTGACCCCCGTGACCATATGGTGAGGTACCGTTAGTTCCAACCCACTTATTACCGCCCTCATGTCGCTCTTTTTGCTCTTCTAGACGTTTTTTAAATTCCTCTAATAGTTTTTCTAATCCTCCAAGAGACTTGATCTTTTTTAATTCCTCTGGATCAAGTTCTTTTTCAAATGCTTTTCTTAACCAATCCTCTGGAATGAGTGCTTGAAAAACGTCTTCCATGCGTTCAATACCTTTAAAATAAATTTCAAAAGCTTTATCAAATTTATCGTAATATTTTTCATCTTTGACTAGAGTTGCTCTTGAAAGATAGTAGAAGTCATCAATATTTGCATAAACCAATTGGTTTTCAAGAGCACCTAATAAATCTAAAAGCTCTCTTACGGTGCAAGGCACACCAGAGGATCTAATTGTTTGAAATAAATTAATTAACATCTACTTTGAGTTTGATTCTCTTCTTGACATAAATGCAAGCCTTTCAAGGAGTTGAACATCTTGTTCATTCTTTAGAAGTGCGCCATATAAAGGAGGAATAGCTTTTGACGAATCAGCATTTTTTAGAATTTCATCTGGCATATCATCTGAAAGTAATAATTTTAGCCAATCGATTAATTCAGAAGTTGATGGTTTCTTCTTTAGTCCAGGAATTTTTCGTAAATCAAAAAATATTTCAAGTGCCTCACTAACTAATTTTTTCTTTATTTTAGGATAGTGAACAGAAACAATTTTGTTCATTGTTTCCCTATCAGGAAATTGAATGTAGTGAAAAAAGCATCTCCTTAAAAATGCATCAGGTAATTCTTTCTCATTATTTGAAGTCATAATTATTAATGGACGATGTTTTGCTTTAATAGTTTCACCAGTTTCATAACAGAAAAATTCCATACGATCTAGTTCTTGAAGCAAATCATTCGGGAATTCAATATCTGCTTTATCAATTTCATCAATCAAAAGAACAACCTGTTTATCAGATGTAAAAGCATCCCAAAGTTTCCCTTTCTTAATGTAATTAGATATATCTTTTACTCTCTCGTCACCTAATTGAGAGTCTCTTAGTCTTGTAACTGCATCGTATTCATATAATCCCTGAGATGCTTTAGTGGTTGATTTGATATGCCATTCAATAAGATCCATACCAAGAGCATTAGCTACCTCAATAGCTAACAACGTTTTACCTGTTCCTGGTTCGCCTTTAACTAATAAAGGCCTCTCTAAGGCTCTGGCTGCGTTTACAGCCATGCTCAAATCTTCAGTAGATATGTAGTTCTTTGTACCTTTAAATTGCATTAGATGTCCTTTTAATTAATATTTTATGATAATTTTTCTTCTGATTTTAGTATTCTAGTGAGTTGACGGCTCGAAGCAACTAAATTTCCATTTAAATCCCATATATTACAATCTTGTTCAAAATATCCTTTATTAATATCAGTAGCTTTAAAGTCAGCATAAACCACTGATGTTGAAGGTAATTGTCTTATATGAGTTGTTAAAGTAATAGTTGGAATCCATCCCAGAGGTCCATACTTATTTGATACAACAGGTGGAAGAATATCTGAATAAAAAGATAGGCAGAATTGATCAGGTGTTCCACCTTCCATTTCAAGGAAAGCAGAACATCTTGCTTCATTATCTTTATCGTTATTTGATTCTCTATTCCACCAAGCATGATCTGGATGAACTAAACACTCCAATTGTTGGATAAATGCTGGTGTAAAGCCTTTTGAAATTTTATCGTAATTCATTTTTACATAATCTTTCTTATCTCTGTCTTTAAATATTGCAGGCAAGGGCTTTGATAAACCATCATATCCCTTCATAAATTCAAAATCAGAGCAAGTTCCAGTAAAAGTAGTACAAGTTTTACTATTTTGCTTCAACTTAACAATACCTGATGAGCTACCTCTGCTAATTTTAAAAGTTTCAACTTCTAACTCAAAAGGAGCTGCATCAATTCTATCTAAATACTGAACTGATGAGCTTATTGCAGTTGAATGAGGCAGTATGTTTGTTAATGCTTTGTGCATCACTGCCATTAAATATCCACCATGGGGCGTATTACCAACAAAATAATTAGTATTTGGATTTACTAAAAACTTATTATCTTCAGTATTCTCTAGATTAAGAGCATCTTGAAATCTTTCAAATTGATTCATGATGAGTTAATTTTAGTTCATAATTTATATTATTAGAAATTAATATAGACCTATATGCATGAAATTGCCGACATAGCTTGTAATTTTACTAGTGATAGATTTGATAATGATTTAGATGAAGTAATAGATCGAGCTATTGCTAATCATATTACTAAATTTGGTCTTATCTGCAGTCGATTAAGAGATATAGATAAGTTACTAGATATATATAATCGATATTCTAAAAATATGTTTTTTACAATCGGAGTTCATCCACATCATGCAAACGAAATCAATGCAAAATATTTAGAAAAACTTAAAGAAGTAATAAATAAAAATAATCCTCATGCAATTGGTGAAACAGGATTAGATTTCTTTAGAAACTTATCAACCTATGAAGAACAAATGTATGCATTTGAGGAGCAAATCAAAATAGCAATTGATACAAATAAGCCTCTTTTTCTTCATCAGAGAGATTCACATGAAGACTTTATTAAAATTCTAAGAAAATATTCATCTGATATTAGCAAAGCAGTTGTTCATTGTTTTACCGGAACACAAAGTCAATTAGATGATTATTTAGAATTAGATTGTTATATAGGTGTTACTGGTTGGATATGTGATGAAAAAAGAAATGTTGAGCTTCGCAAAACCATCAAAAATATACCTTTATCAAAATTAATGATAGAAACTGATTGTCCATATTTAATACCTAAGAATCTTCTAGATAAACCTAAAAATAATAGAAATGAACCAAGTTACTTAAACCATATTGTGACAGAGATATCTATACTTCTAGATACTGATGAAGAAGATATTAGAAATGAATCATTTAAAAATACTTTAAGTTTTTTTCAAAGCGTCAATTGATAAGTTAAATTCTTTACATATGTCATCAAGATCTGCTCCAACTTGTTTTGCATTATGTTTGATTTTTTGTTTAGTTACCGAATACCTAGGCGATGCATTAGGTTGATTGAATCCATCGATGTTAATAAAGGCTTCTCTTTCAATGTTATGAGGATGTTTTTTAGCCTCTTCCATACTTAATACAGGTGAGACGCAGGCATCACTGTCTTTGAATATTTCAATCCATTCAGATCTAGACTTTGATTTAATTTTTGATGACATAATATTTTTTAATTCAGGCCAAAGGTCTGTATTGTGTTGATCTTTAAATTTGTCTTCTTCTATACCAAGTTTATCTAAAAGCTCTGAGTAAAATTGAGGCTCTATGGACCCTACTGCTAAAAATTTGTTATCTGAACATTCATAGGTGTCATAAAAATGTGCAAAACCATCTAAAAGATTTGATTCTCTTTTATCTACCCAGTGACCCATTTCTTTTAGTGAATAAAAGAATGACATTAGTGAAAGTGATCCGTCCACCATTGCAGAGTCAACAACTTGCCCTTCTCCGGTTCTTAAAGCATGTATCAATCCAGAAACAATTCCAAAAGCTAAATGCATTCCACCACCCCCATAATCACCAATTAAATTTAGTGGCGGAGTTGGATTAGAGTCCTTTCTACCAATAGAATTAAGAGCACCTGAGAGGCTGATATAATTAATATCATGACCTGCCAATTTTGACATTGGTCCCTCTTGACCCCAACCTGTCATGCGACCGTATACTAGTTTAGGATTTACCTTTAAACAATCATCAGGCCCAATACCTAACTTTTCCATAACACCAGGTCTAAATCCCTCAAAAACTACATCAACTTGAGCGACAAGTTTGAGCAATTCATTAACCGATTCTTTATTTTTTAAATCTGCCGTTATGCTTCGCTTGGAACGATTGTGAATATCGTACTTATTTTCTAATCCTTCAGCATCCTTTCTACTAACTCTTATTACATCAGCTCCTAAATCCGCCAATAACATCCCGCAATACGGACCTGGACCAATACCTGAAAACTCTATAACTTTAATATCTTTTAAAGGTCCCATAAGTTAATACTATTGAAAAACTCTATATTTTACTAATAGATTTGGTAGCAAAGTTAACGAACTTATAAAAGCTAAAATCATAGCTATTGATGTGAAAAGTCCAAATAAAAGTGTTGGAAAAAAGTTGGAAAGTATGAGAATGCAAAAACCGGCTGAAATAGTTGTAGCTGTATAAAATATTGCTCTTCCTGTTGTGCTATGTGCATTTTGTAATGCTTGACCAGAATTATTTTTTTTGAGTTCTTTTTTATATCTATAAATATAGTGAATGGTGTTATCAACTGCCATTCCCACACTTATTGCTGCAACAGTAATTGTCATAATATCTAGAGGAATATTAAACAATCCTAATAATCCCATAACTGAAGATGCTACAAAGATATTTGGAATTAAGCCTATTAACATTACTTTCAAAGATCTAAAAATTAAAAATAACATTAAAGAAATTACAGCAAAGACAATAATCAGTGAACTTATTTGAGATTGAAATAATGACTGAAGCATATTGTTGTATAACACAGCCAAGCCAGTAATTTCATATTGAGATTCTTCTAAATTAAATTTATTTTGAAGATCGTTATTTATTTTTTTAAGCAAAACATCTCTATTTAAACTTGATGCAGATTCATTTACTCTTGTAGATATTCTGACAACTGAGTCATCTTTATTAATGTAAGAATATAAGAGTGTTTCTCTTATATCCTCTGGTAAAACAGATCTTAGCAGAGCTAATTCAAGATCATTTAGATCCTCGCCATCATTAATCTGTCTTGCTAACTTTACTCCACTTGCAACACTTAATACTTTACCAATTTCAGGAATTGAATCTAAATAATCATGAATTTTCTCTAGTTCATTTAAAGAATATATATTCCACCAATAACCAGCTGCTGAGCTTGATTCATCTTCAAATAAATCATCATCAAAAAATTCATCCTCAATCTCAATAGATTCAAATGAATCTTCAGGTTGAGAGATAATAATATCAAGAGTTGCAGTACCTCCAAGTTTAGAATCAATTTCATACATTCCTTTATATATTTCTGTATCAGGATCAAAGTAATCAATAAATCTATTTTCTACTTCCAACTTAGATATTCCAAAACATAAAAGTAAAAATGAAATACCAAAAGCAAATGAAACTAAGCGAACATTTTTCTGAGAAAATTTTAATAACGATTTTGTTACTTTATGAATCGATAAATAATCTTTTGATTGATTAGTTGTTAATAGATATATCAAACAAGGTAAAAATGTAAACGTTAAAATAAATGCTATTGAGATCCCAAATGCCATCATTTTACCAAATTCAATTACCGGTTTTATTTCTCCAAAAGTAAGTGATAAAAATGCTACAGCAGTTGTTAAAGCTGCAAAAAAACATGGTGCAAACATTTGCTCATAACCTTTCAATATAGCAGTTCTAAAATCATGTTTTTCTTTTAATTCATTTATCTTAACTAGCAAGTGAACTGTTAATGAGATTGTTAAAATTAGTAAAAGCGCGATAAAATTTGAGGATACTACACTGATTTTCCAATCCATGAATCCAAGAAAACCAGCTGTTATGAATGTTGCTAAAAAAGCATTCATTAAGGGTAAAATCACGAGCCAAATTGACCCAAAAAAGAGGTAGAGCATTACTGCAAAAATTATTGCTACTGCCAAACCAAATATTGTTAAATCAGACTCAATATATTCCATCATATCAGTTGCTATCATTGATGGGCCACCAAGATAAATGGTTGCATCATCTCTATATTTATCAAGAGTATTTCTTATATTATTTATAAGAATCTTATTAAATTCTGATTCTGAATCATTAATCTTACTTATTCTTGAATTAATATCATTTAGATCATTTTGAAGATCTAGTCGACTTTTGCTTGTAAGAACTTCTTTTGAATCAAGTTTCTCAAGAATCGCATATCTTTTAGTAATAAGATTGTTATATTCATTATTACCCTTAAGTACAACCTGCATAGCTGTAACTTTTCCATCTTTGCTGATAATTAACTCCTTATATATAGGATTATTAATAATCTCTTCTTTGGCTAGATCTAAATCTATATCTTCAAAAGTTATATCTTTTAAGTTATCAGCTACATCTGTTAAACCAACTTTTGGTTGAAAAAAAATAGGTGCATCGAGGAGTGATAAAACAGAATCAACTCCATCAATATTTTTTAAATCATTTTCTAAGTTTGCAATCCTGTTAATGGAATAATCAGAAAATAATTCTTTACTAGGTTCATAAGTAACAATCAAAAAACTTGAGTCACCAAATTCATCCTCAGCTTCTCTGTATGTTTTTAAAGATTCATCATTTTCTAAAACCAGAGCATCTGAAGATGCATCAAGTTTAAAATTACTCAGTCCTAGCCCAGATAATACAGTTAAGGCAAAAATTAAAAATAAAATAATTATGTACTTATCGATTAGAACGGAAGCAATATTTTTTAAATCTATTCTCATTTCTTATTAACACAGTTTGGCGAATCAATAATCATTGGATTATTTTTAAACTCTTCCTTATCAAACGAATGAATAGATAGCGCATGAATTTGATTCATAATATTACCTAGAGCTTTGTAAATTGTTTGATGTTGTTTAATTTTTGGAACATCTTTAAATGAATCGCTAACAAGAATTACTTTGAAGTGACTCTCGGAGCCTTCAGGGACATTATGCATATAGCTCTCATTGGTAATTGATAAGATTGATGGATTGAACTCATCAATTAAAACATTTTTTATAGTATTTTCAATGTTTCCCATTTTGCATTAATCAATAATGATTAGCTACCTCTTCAAAATTTTGTTATACACAAAAGCAAAAATAACTATAAATAAAGCCCCTATAACAACAGGCATTATATCGAATTCAATAGTTTTTGTTCCCAAAATTGCAATTATAAGATTAGCGCCTGCTGGTGGGTGAATAGTTTTAGTAATTATCATCAAAAACATTTTATATAAAGATAATTTATCCATCTAAAATTGATTGATTGTCTAATCCTTCAATTTCTATGACAACCTTTTCCCACTTTGCCCATTCATCATTGTTGAGTTCTGCTGCGAATTCTGCAGCCCTTAACATAGCAACAGTATGAGCGTCATCCCCGTATTGAGATACTAACGCTGTTGCTATCGATTTAATAGTTTTCTTTTCATCCATATTTTTAGGTTAACCAATATTGAGCACTTTATCCAATGTATAATTAACTTAAATGAACATTTTATGGGTTAAAGACAATAATATTGGGCATGAAAAGCAGGTAAAAAATCTGCTTGATGAAATTTCCAAGAAAATTGATCTAAATATTGATGAGAGGCTTGTAAAAGGGTTTTTTCCCTTTTTTACATATTTAGAAAATATTAAAGAAAAAAAATATGATCTAATAATTGGAGCTGGTCACAAAACTTACTCATTAATATTAGACACTAAAAAGAAGCAAAAGAGTGATACAAAATCAGTAGCGATTCTTTCTCCTACTTTCAACAAAGACAAGTTTGATCTTATTTGTGCTCCCAATCATGACAGAGACAAATTTAAAAAAACTAATAATGTTATTTTCTTCGAAGGATCAATTGCAAAAGTATCTGATAGTGAAACCGATGAAAATATAATTTTAATTGCGGTTGGTGGTAAAAATAAACATTACTATTTTGATGAAAACCATATCATTGCTCAAATTAATTATTTTATATCCGTTCATCCAAATAAAAATTGTTATATTTATAATTCAAGAAGAACGCCTCCCTCTACAAATGAAAAATTAAAGTCATTACTAGATATATACAAAAATATTAAGTTTTTTGATTTTAATCATGGCTCAAGTGATTTTGAAACAACTTTAAAAAATGCATCCTCTAAATTGATAACTAGAGATAGCGTTAATATGGTTTTTGAAAGTCTCTCTTGCAAAGGTAAAACATACCTAATGGATATGAAAAAAATTAGGAGCTCAAATAAGGTAGTAAAAGTTATTGATAGTCTTATTGAACATAAAAAAATTGGTTTTATTGATTGTAGTGATATCACAGATGGCATATCTAAAATGAAACTTCAAAAACAAAATATTCATAATGAAATTTATGCTGAAGTTGAAAAAATTTCATATAAATTATTACAACTAATATGAACATAGTTCATTTTGTTATGAGTGAAACTTTTGCGGGAATTGAGCAGCATGTGGATGAACTCTTATCAAATAATCTTTTAAAAAATCCAATTCTTGTATGCAATGAATCCATTGCACATAACTTTAACAAGAGCATTAAAATTTTCAAAATTAAAAATTATGGAAGAAGATCTCTAATAGGTAAATATAAAATAAAAAAATTATTAAAAACAATTAATCCGGACATTGTTCATACTCATGGAGCTAAAACAACTGCCATAATTTCAGGCATAAAGAAAAACGATTATAAGCATATAGCAACAGTCCATGGTATTAAAAAAAATAAATCTATATTTGATAAACCAGACTTTGTAATTGGAGTTAGTGAAATAGCCGTAAAAAATATTAAAAATAATACAGAAATTGTTTCAAATTGGTGGCACCCAGGCTTATCTAAATTTCAAGCTAAGGAAAATAAATATGCTATAGCAATAGGAAGACTAGAAAAAATTAAAGGTTTTGATCTTTTGATTCCATCATGGAAAAACATTGATAAAGAACTTTTAATAATTGGATCAGGTAAAGAAAAAGAAAACTTGATGTCACTGATAGAAATGCATGAACTTTCGAAGAAAATAAAAATACTTGAGAACATCAAAAAAGAAGATCTAAACAGTTATTATAAAAAAGCTTCTGTTCTAATTGTTTCATCAAGGGATGAGGGAGGACCAAGAGTAGCCCTTGAGGCTCTATTTCTTGGAATTCCTGTGCTTTCAACAAATGTAGGACACATGAATAATATTCTTCCTCAAGAATTATTAGCTAATAAAAATGATCAAAAGTCCTTACAAAATCTTCTAGAAAAATACGTAGACAATATAGATATACTAAATCAAGAAGCTATTTTTGATTTCGTAACAAATGAATACTCTATTGATAAAAAAATTAATAAAATGAAACAAATTTATTCATCTGTGCTTAATAACTGATGATATAAATTTATTGTTTCATTAATCATTCTATCAGAGGTAAATATATTTTCTTTTGGAGTGAAGTAGTCTTTATCAGATACTTTTATTACTCTCTCCTCTAAAGCATCAATATTACCAAGAGAAACTAAGCCATAAGGAAATAGCTCTTCAAGTATTTCTTTTGTTCCTCCATGATTCCAACCTATAAATTTTGCTCCACAACTTATTGCTTCTATAGTTGTTCTTCCAAATGGCTCAGGATCAATAGAAAGATTAAAAACAATATCAGATATTTTATAAATATTGCTAATATCATTTCTTGAACCGGTAAAGGTTATACTTTTGTTAATGCCAAGATCTGAAATTTTCTTTTTTAGAGAATTTAAATATCTTAGTTTAGAATTTGAAGTTGGTCCTACAATCAAACCATGAAAAACATTACCATCCATTCTTGAAATCAATTCAATAAAGTTATCAACTCCTTTCCACTTCGAAATTCTTGTTGGCAAAGTAAGAATAATCTTATTTTTTGTTTGAGGAAATTCTCTAAACCATTTTTCTGTCCATTCAATGTCAACTTTATCTTTATTAAAATGGTTCATATCACAACCTCTTGGAATAACTGAGATTTTCTCATTACTTACGTTGTAAGTATCTATAATGTATTCCTTTACTGTATTGGATATAGCTATCATATGATCAACTTTAGACATCACCTGACTATAGACTGGTGTACTGTATAAGCCATGAAATGTAGATATTAGAACTGGTTTTTTTAATAATCCCTTGAAAGCATAAAAATTTATCCATGCTGGCATTCTAGATCTTACATGAACAATATCAGGTTTTTCCAATTCATATATAGACCTTAATTTCTTAGATAATAGTAACGAAAATAAGCTTTTTTTGTGAATTGGTATTTTTATGTGCCTTGCGCCATCTTCGATAATATCATTTTCAAATATACCTCCATTAGATATAACGATTGATTCATAACCTCTTTGAACTAATGCGCTTGAGAAATCTTTTGTTCCCCTCTCAACACCTCCAATATTTAACTCTGGTAAAAGCTGAATTACTTTAAGTTTACTCATATCTTAAAGAAACAGCTGGATCTAATTTAGCTGCTCTTCTTGCAGGCCATATACCAAAAAATAAACCTACGAGTGCTGAAAATGTTATTGATCCAATAATTGCACTTAAAGGCATAGAAAAGACCCAATCATTAATAGAAATGAAAAGAAAGAGTAATGAAGTTGCTATTATGATTCCTAATATTCCACCCAATATGCACAGAAGAACAGCTTCAATTATGAACTGCATCATTATTGATTTTTGTGTGGCTCCAAGGGCTTTTCGTAATCCAATTTCTCGAGTTCTTTCAGTTACTGATACAAGCATGATGTTCATAACTCCTATTCCACCAACTATTAAGCTAATACCAGCTATTCCAGCTATCAAAGCTGTAAAGATACCTGTTGCTTGTCTTCTTAGATCTGAATATTGACTCCAATCATTAATTCTAAAATCATTATCTCCACCAGGACCGATATCGTGTTTTTGCCTTAAGATTTCTTCAATTGTCATCATTACATAATCTACATTTGTATCATTAGATATTCCAACATTAATCCATCCAAGCCTATCAGTTCCAAAAATTCTTTGAGAAGCAGTCAATAGTGGAACATACAAATCATCATCAGGATTTTGCCATCCTGTTGAACCCTCCTCTTTCAAAATTCCAATAACTTTGTAAGAAGTACCCGCAACAAGAATATCTTTGTTTAGAAGTTGGTTCGCGGAGGTTTTAAGCTCTCCTGGTACTTTTGATCCTAAAACAATAACTTTTTTTCTACCTAAATTTTCTTTTTCAGTAAAAATCCTGCCTTGCCCTATGTCAAAGCCACGAACTTTAAAATTTATCGGTAAATAACCATTTATATCACCGCTAATATTTGAGTTATTAAATTTAACTTGTCGATTGCCCGACATTGCTGGAGCTATCATCCAGTCATGTTCTTTATTTTTTGCTAAAGCTTCTGCATCTTTAATAACTAATGGATTATATCCTGATGAAATGCCTCCCCTTTTTCTTTGACTTGGAAAGATTGATAAGGTTCTTGGTCCTAAATCATCTATACTTGCCTCAAGTGCTTTTTCAGCACTAGATCCAATTCCAATTACAGTAATTACAGCAGCAGTTCCTATAATAATCGCTAAAGCAGTTAAGAATGACCTCACACCATTTGTCTTTATAGAGGAAATTGCGGATTTTATGGATTCTTCAACTAACATTAACCAAAACTAAATGTACCACTTACTCTTTCTTTGAAACGTTGTTGATAATCAAATAAGCTTTTGCTGGGCAAAATATAAACAACATCATCGTTTGTCAAACCTTCGAGAACTTCAACATTATATAAATCTGAAACACCAACCTTAACCCATGATAAATATGGCCCATCATTTGAGTCTTTGATAACTATAAATCTATTAAAATTTTCACCATCAACTTTGTTAGTTAAGAATTCATCAATAATATATTTTTCAATGTTTAGCACTGCTGCAGCGGTGTAAATATCTTTCCTCGTTCTAAGAGACATAGTAGGAATACTTAATGTGACGTCTTTTTTTAAGATTTGTATTTCTACATCAGTATTCATACCAATAAGTAATAAATTCTCCTCATTATCTATATCAATAAGAACTGGAAAGGTAGTAACGTTTTGTTGAACAAATGCTTTGGGTTCAATTTTTGATACAGTACCGATAAATTCTTTATCCCTATATGCAGCAACTTTAATAGAAACTCTTTGGCCCAAAGCAACTTTTCCAACATCAATTTCGTCAACCAAGGCCCTTACTCTAACCTTAGACAAATCCGCCATAGTCATTATTATGCTGCCTTCACCAAAAGCAGAAGTAGGTGATGAAATTACTTGACCAACCTCAACTGGTCTTGAAATAACTGTTCCATTTATCGGAGATTTCACAATAGTATCGTCTAAGGAAATTTTTGCATTTTCAAATGAAACTTCATTTCTAACAAGAGTGGATTTTGCTTGAGCAAAATTTTCCTTTATATCCTCAAAATCCTTATCAGAAATACTAGAATTTTTGTGAAGTTCAATACCTCTCTCATATTGAGACTCAGCATTTATTAATCTTACCTTAGCTGCCTCAAGATCTGATTTTGTTTGGTCTACAATGTTATTAGCAGTTCTTTGATCGATTTGAGCGAGCATAAAACCTTTATCAACAAAATCTCCAACCTCAGCACCTAAAAATAAAACTTCTCCAGATGCCTTTGATTTTATTTCAACAGATGAAATTGCCTCTATAACTCCAGATGCCTCAATAGATACCTCAAGTCTTTGTGGGACTGTCTGTTCTTTCTTATAGAATTGAGTATCTTTGGAATCACTACCACCGCAACTAACGATTATAAAGATTGATACCAATAATAATAAATATTTATTCATCATTATTCTCAACATCTGACTCTATTAAACCATCCATAATTGTTATTACCCTTTTCGACTTTTTTGCTATCTCATCTTCATGAGTAATTAGTATTATAGTCTGTCCCTCTTCATTTAGCTTTTTAAATAGTTTCATAATTTCTGAACCTGTTTTTGAATCAAGATTACCTGTAGGTTCGTCAGCAAAGAGAATACTTGGTTTGTTAACTAATGCTCTTGCTATTGCAACTCTTTGCTGTTGACCACCAGAAAGCTCAGAAGGAGAATGACTACATCTATCTGATAAACCTACTTGTCCAAGAACGTCTTTTGCTAATGTAATTGCCTCTGCTTTTTGTTTTCCAGCATATTTTAATGGAAGCATTACATTGTCTAATGCAGTATTTCTTGCAAGTAGATGAAATGACTGGAATACAAAACCAATCTCTGAATTTCTAATTTTAGCAAGTTCATCATCACTAAGATCAGATACAGTTTTATTATTAAGCATATAAGAACCGGATGAAGGTGAGTCTAGGCAACCAATAATATTCATTAAAGTAGTTTTTCCAGAGCCTGATGGTCCCATAATTGAAAGAAATTCTCCCTTTTTAACTGAGAGATTTATTCCTTTTAATGCAACGACAGTCTCAGAACCAACTTGATACTTTTTTTCTAAGTTTTGAGTAGATATTAGCATTTTAAAATTACACTAATAAAAATTAAGCGCCCATTGATTGTTTTATGTATTGAATCCATCCTTCAGCTGCAGACTTAGATTCATCATAGTTGATAGCAATCTCCATATATTTTAGAGCATCATTAAACTGATCCTTTTCAAAATAAGCAATACCAGTTAAAAGATCTATTCGTCCTGGCACATCATTCCATTTTTCAGACTTAGCTCTATTAAAATACTTTATAGCCATATCCCAATTTTCTGCTTCAAAAGCAAATCTAGCAATTTTATATGAAGTTTTAGAATCAGCTTCAATGTCAAGAGATTTGATTAGGGTGTTAATACCCTCCTCTCTATCTTTAGATAAGAAATATGCGTCAGCCAATAGATCAAGATTTTTTTTATCGATTTTAATCTTCTTATTTTCAAAGCCAAAATTTAAGACTTTAATTGCCTTGGTCGGTAGATCTTTATAAAGAAAATATTTTGAGAGATTTAAAAAATCAACTTCTTTTTCCATAGCACCTTTTTCAAAAGCAAGTTCTAAACCAGCTAACGACTGATCTTCGTTATTACCACCATAATAAACTCCACTTAACTGTTTCCAATATGTACTTTTATCAGGATTAACAAAAATTAAAAATTGACCAACTTCTATAGCTTCATTGTACTTTTTTAACTTTACAGCAAGTCCAAATTCATACTGTAACCAATCCTCATTAAGTTTTTCTGATACATCATTACCTTTAGAAATATATTTGTATGCTGGTTGGATATCATTTAATTGATAATACGCCATTCCAAGCATTACAAAATTACTCGCACTTAAGTCTATACCTCTTTTCATGCCCATTTCCTGAGTCATAAGTAAAGTTTTAATAACATCATCATATCGACCTGCTTGGAAATATGCAGCAGCAAGATTTGACCTGGTTTGTATTTCTCCTGGTAGATTTAGATAGCCAAACTGCACTGCTTTTTCAAACCAAGGTATAGCGCTATAAAAATCACCCTGAATCATATAAAACTGTCCGTAAAGTTGGTTTATAAGTGCCCTTTCATAACTTCTTTCATTTTTAAAATATCTATTTGCAAGAGTTTCTAATTCTCGCCCTGCATCCTCAAATCGTTCCATTTCCATATAATTATGAATTCTCTTGAAATAGTTATAAGTCCACTGGCTTATAGTGTCCTCAGAAGCATTAATAATGGGTGCATTGCCAATAAATCCAATTAAGGACAATGTATAAATAATTTTTTTGATTTTAAACATTACAAATAAACTCCACTTTAAGTTCACCTCTTTGTTCTACAGCAATACCATCAATTGTTTTTGGCTTAAACTGCCATCTTCTAACGGCTTTAGTAGCCTCTCTATTGAACACTCTTGGAGGATTTGCTCTAACCAGTCTTATTTGTTCAACCCTTCCAGAAGAATTCACAAGCAAATTTAACAAAACTTCGCCATTAATTCCAGCTAAAGCTGCTTCAGGTGGACATCTAGGAGCAACTTTTACCAAGGGTATTAATTGACTAGTACCTGAACCTAGATTGGATATATCACCCAAAAAAGCACCTTTAAAATCTGTTGGGACATCAAAATCAGGTATATCAATGTCTAAATTTTGCATAGGAGGTGGCTTCGTGTCATCAATTTCAACCTCAGGCTGAGGTGGTCTTTTTGGTTGTGGTGGCTTTTCGGGCAACGTTCTAGTTCTTTGTTCTAAATTATCATCCTGTTTAATTCTTATAAATTCAATATAATTCTGAGGTCTATTTTCTAAATCTAAATTTGAATTTCTTGTAATAAGAGATTGGATAATCAAGAAAATTACAACTGTTACGACAAAAGTGATTGATAAATTTATAACTTTTTTTTGATCAATTATCATTTTTTGCTGCAATAGATATATTTTGAATTCCAGCTAATCTAATTTGATCCATTGTTTCAACAAGTAATCCTGATTTAGATAACTTATCTGCTTGAATAATTACAGAGCCGCCAGGATATTCTATTTTTAATCTTTCTATATTTGCTCTTACAGCTTTAAGGTCAACTCTTCTTTTATCAATCCATATCTCATTATTTTCAGTGAGTGCAACTAAAATATTACCTTTCTCATCTCTTTCAGCAGTTTCAGCATTTGGTCTGTTTATATCCACTCCTGTTTCTTTTACGAATGAAGTTGTAACTATAAAGAAAATTAACATGATAAAAACGATATCCATCATTGGAGTTAAATCTAATGCGTTCTCTTCATTATTCCTTCTTGATCTTCTTTTCATAATTTATATCCCTCGGATTTTAAACTTAATTTAAAATCTTTTGATAGATTCTCTATTCTTCCATTAATGTCCTGATAAAAATAGAGACCGAAAAGAGTAATTACCATTCCTGACATAGTTGGTATTGTTGCCATAGCAACACCTGATGACATTGCTCTTGGATTACCAGTTCCTAAAAATGATAAAACCTCAAAAACTTCTATCATTCCATACACAGTCCCCAATAGGCCAATCATTGGACACATACTTATCAAACCTTGAAGAATTTTTATGTTTGAATTAAATTCTCGTGTAGTTGATGACAATAAAACTCGATCAACAATCTTAAAGTCTGTAGATTCTGGAGGAAACTCTTCTTTGAATTTGCTTAATTGATTGTTTAACCAATCTTTAGAATTTAATAGTAGAAAATTATATTTATCTATAAGAATATAAAAAATAAGCAAAGTAATAAAAAACAATACATAAAGTACTGGTCCGCCTCTTATAAATAGTTCATCAAGCATTATTCTTTTGATAATAGATAGGAGCCCTTCTCTTCAACCACTTGAATAAGGGTATTAACTCTGTCTGATATATATGTATAAAAACCAAGCAGAGGAGCTGCAACAATTAAACCAAGCATAGTAGTTACTAATGCTTGCGATATACCACCAGCCATTTGTTTAGGATCTCCTGTGCCAAATAAAGTTATAGCTTGGAAGGTTTCAATCATACCAATAACAGTTCCTAACAAACCTAGTAACGGTGCAACAGCTGCTACAAACTTAATCCAGCTGACACCCCAATCGAGTTTGGCACTGTAATTGGAGATTAATTCATCAATAATATTCTCTTTTGATTGATATGAGGTGCCTTCTCTTATACTTTCAACCATTTCACTTATAACATTAGATTCATTAGGATCTTCTAGTAATTTTTTATTTTCGTTTAGCAAATATATTTTGTATGAAGAAAAAATAACTCCAGCAATACCAATTAAGATAATAATAAACCCAACTGATTTTCCTTGAGCAATCCTCTCAAACCAACTAGATTTATCTAAATATAAAGATAGCAAAAATCCTCTTGTTGGATCAATTGAAGCAGATCTGTATTCATCTGCTCTTTGGTGTCTTCTAAGTGTTTTACGAACACTCCTTTCGGGCTGTCTTTGAAGAAGCTCAAAACCTCCTAGTTCAGGAAGTGTTTTAATATATTTAGAGTTATATGACGCTGAGAATAAACCATATCTAATTATATTATCTTCAAAAGCATCTCCTTTAGAATTAATGATTTTTGATTTGAATTCTTTTATTTCACCTGAGGCTACTATTTCATTAAAATATTCCAACCATAATGTTTCAAGCTCATTAATATTATGAACCTGTATCTGTCCAATTTCTCTTAATTTATCTCCTCTTTGTGGAAATTCAGTAAAGGTATAAGCATTCTCTGAATTAGATAAAAGTTCGCCAGCAAATTGTCTTGCAACTCCAAATAATTCTCCTAAAACACCAATTTTTATCTGCAGCCTTTCTTCAAGTTCAGCTAAAAGTTTTTCGTTCTCCTCAAATTCTTTTTCAAGTCTTTCATTTCTTGCTTTTTCATTTTGAAGGTCTGTTTTTGCTTTTGAAAGCATGTTTTGTCTTTCATCTATCAAATCTAAGAATTCATTTATTCTTAGTTGATCTTCCTGAATGTATATACTTTTGTTAGTCTCAACAGTTTGAAGTAATTCTTTGATTTTATTATTTCTTTGCTCTTCAATTGGTATTTCCTCTACTTCTTCTTGAGCAAAAATAAAAACTGATAATAGAAACGAAAGAGCTAGTAAATTATTTTTAATCATAGCTCTGTCCTATCAATTGGTTTAATTGGAAGATTTATAAAGTTTGGTGGAGCTTGTCTATTAGCAATATCTATTGCAGCTTCGAGTTCATTACTAAATTTACCTCTTGAGTGAACCCATTCTTTACTAAAATCATCCCAATATCCTGTTTTTTTATAATCTAACGAGGCGTAGTAATAACCAATTCTACCTAATCTAAAAAATCTTACGGCCATTTGATCATTATCAATCTCCATAGTACCGCTATAAGTTTCAATAGTATTTCCAAAGTTATACTCTGATTGATATGCCTCAAAAACTTTTCTGAACTTTTCTGCAGTAGTCACATTTGCTTTAAGCAAGATACTATCAAGTTCATTTATTTTATTCAGTCTTTGTTCTTTTAAAAATGGTACATCAAGAAGAACAAACTCCCTCAGAGCATCAATCATTCTTTTAAGGAACGGGAGAATATCTTTATTAGTTGAATCAAGTGAGTCTATTTGATTTAGGATACTCTTTATTTCATCATTTTGTGCGTTGATGATTTCTTGGAGTTGATCATCATAAATCTTTAAACTTTTATACTCAGCTATAGTATCTTTATACTCATAATAAAGCTCTTTAGACTGTTCATCGAGTCCGTCAATTTTGATTTGAGCATTCTGGCTTATTGAGCTGGCAGAAACCTGTGTATCGATAGTCTCATCTACTATTTCTTGAGCATAAATATCAAAAGATATTGATATAACAAGCGCGGCTAATGTGTTAGAAATATATTTCATATTTATATATATTTTACATCAATTAATAAAAAAACATCCTCATATGAGGATGTTTTTTTAAGTTAAGATCTACTTAGAATCTATAAGTTACACCAATTGTGGCATATCGTCCAAATGCGCTGTAATAACCATTAGCAAAGAAAGGATATGAATAACCACCGTCTTTCTGAGGCATTACATCGTCAATATTTCTAATACTTATATAAGTATCGAAATCAGGATTAAAGTCATAGAAATATGATACGTTTGTAATAATATGTGGATCAGATTTTGTTCCTCCACTTGAATTACGAACGATATTCATATGACCCATTCTAGTCATATTCACATTCACTTGATGTTTCTCATACTGATATGAGAAGTTCATATTTTGTCTAGATCTTGGTTCATAGGTGTAATAACTTAAGAACTCAATTTCATCTCCGTATGGGTCAGCTAAATAATTAATATGATCAATTGTTGTCGAACCTATTGAAACTGCAAAGTCACCAACATTTTCAGTTTCTTTTCTCCAATTGATATAAGTATCAGCACCTACATACTCAATATAACCATTATTTCTTGGGCTTCTAGTAATATTAACAACATCAGTTAATGATGTAGGAGCGTCTCCAGGGAAAGTATCTTGTGATCTTGTAATTCTTGATGTAATTAAATCACAATCTCTTTGGGGTACGTTTTCAGCAATGTCATACCAATCAATAAATGCTTGGCCATATAGACAAACACCCTCAGCAACTAACTGTGATGAGTTTGACTCTTGAGCAACTTGATTCTCAAGGTAAACATGGTATGCATCAAACTGCCAGCTCATATTTTCACCAATATTTAAAACAAAACCTAATGAGTAATTTTCGCCCTCTTCTGCTAGAAGTTCTTTATTACCACTTTGGAAAGTTTTAAAGTAATCTCCGTAAGCTCCTTGGTTTCCACAAAGCGATGCAGCTGTTGCTAAATCTTGAGGATCTATTGGTCCTGTTGCAGTAGATCCAGCTACATAGTTTGCATAACATTGAGGATAATCAACACCATATGAAAACACTGAACTAGGTTGTGAATAAACATAGTGCATATCTGGTGCTCTAAATGTTTGGCCTGCAGAACCTCTAAGTAAGAAGTCTTCAGTTGGTCTATAAGCAAAGTTAAACATTGAAGACCATCTTGATCCGATACTAGATGAATCATCATCGTATGAGTCATATCTTGACGCTAATGTGATTTCTAATTTATCACCAATTGGAGCTTGTGCTTCAAAACCTAGTGAAAATCTATTCCTATCACCAAAACCATACCTGGTTGATCCTTGAATGATTTGAATTGCGTCATCACCACCGTAGATAGTGTCATCAAGTCTACCTTCTGATGGAATAACTTCGTAGTCTTGATACTGATATTCAGCATGAATATTGAATGCTACCGGAGTAGATCCAGCCATAAACTCACCAGTTAAGTCTGCATCAATCATATACTGATAGGATTCAGCATCAACCGAATCGTCAACCAACCATGATGAGAACAACTCTTGAGAAATAGGTCCATAAAGTCTTTCTGGGAAGAAACAGTTTGAAAAACCAAAGCTTGCAAGCAATCCACCCATTCCAGAATCACGATGCTGACAAGGATCCCCAGCATACCAACCAGTTGCAAGTGAGCCATCAGGATTAGTCATTCCAACACCAGCCATATAATCCTTACCTTTTTGAGTAAGCTCTGAATCCTCAAAGAATGAGTTATATTCAGTCATGTTTGCACCAACTGACCATTCGTAACCATTATCAAGAGTTCCATTAAAACCAAAGAAAATATCTGTCATATCTTCTTCATAATCTGATCTTGCTTCAAATGGTTTACCCATAGCAGGCGTGAAGTACCTTAGAATATATGAGGCTCTACCAACAGGGTTACCAGCAGGTATAAGATCATTTTCAACATCTCGCATAGCAATAAGAATTCTTGAATCAATCATAGATCCTAATGATATATATCTTGAAACAGAACTTCTGAAATAAGCTTCTTCAGTAAAATGATAAACTCTTGCATTAAATTGAGTGCCGCTATCAAAGTTATGAGTAAAAGTACCCATTATAGTGACATCATCTCTTTCGTTAACAATACTTGTTGAGTCACCACCGTTAGCACCTCTGTTATATGCACAAGCATATCCTTGATATGAACCAGTATAGTTAGTAGTACCATAAACTTCAGGCTTGTCTCTACTGAATAGTCTGAAAGCTCCTCCAGATAAGTCTTGACTATCACAAGGATAACCGAGATCTTCAGGAGAAACTGTCACAGCGTCACCACCGGGCCAATACCATGGTATAAATTGCATTGCAGCACCCCATCTTGGGTTTGCATATGTTTGTCCATAATCCGGATCGTCTTTCCAGTCGTTATATCCATCTCTATCAGCAAGATACATGGGATCTACTTGTGTGGCATCAATACCCAAAGTCCAACTAGATGCTCCAAAGAATCCTCCAGTTGTAAAGGTGAGACTATTTATCATGTCACCACCATGTTCAGTTATAGATGAAAAACCTTGGATTGTTGAATAGTCCATGCCTTCTCTGGTGATAATGTTTACAACACCACCAACTGCGTCTGAACCATAAATAGCAGAAGAACCTTGAGATAAAACCTCAATTCTATCAACTAAACCATTTGGTATCGTTGATAAGTTAACAATGTTACTAGCATTGTTATAAGGGACTGGATAGTCAGCAGTTCTTCTTCCATTAATTAAATAAAGAGTTTTACTAGGTCCAATGTTTCTCAAGTTAAGTGAGTTTGCATTTGGAGTAAAGTAATTAGTTTCTTGTTCGTTCTGGTTAAATGCATTCGCAGCAGGAACAGCTTGCAAAGCTTCTGTAATATTCCTAAAGCCACCAGCATCAATGTCCTCTTTTGTTATGACCAAAAGTGGTAATGCTCCAGATAGATCAGTTCTTTTAATTCTTGATCCTGTAACAACAACTTTTTGAAGTTTCACAACTTCTTCATCGCCGTCTGAAGATTCAACAACTTCGCTTTCGCTTTCAGTCGTTTCTACAGTCTGGTCTTCAGAAGACTCTTCAGATGTCTCTGGAGAAGAAGCAACAACTTCACCAGGATTATCCGCTAATGCAAATCCTGAAGTTAAAAACAATAAAAAATATAAAGAAAAAAAGTATTTAATTTTCATAATAAATATCCCCGTGTGTGTATATTTGACGACTTCAACGAAATAAATACGTCAAATATCGACTATCCAATGGTTATTTTGCTTTGTAATTGTAAATTAATCAAGATTTATAAATAAAATAGTACAAATTGCAATTTTTAGCTTTTATATGCTCAATCTAACAAATATAATAGTATTTTCTCGTTAAACTAAAAATTTTAAAAAATACTAAATAATTATGAAATATATAAATCTTACTCTTTTGTCAGCAATTTTTGCACTTAGTTCATATAGTCTTCAAGCCTATGAAGATATACCAAATGAATACTTTGCTTGCTACTCTAATTTTAATAGCATGATGGTATCACCTGATGGTAGACATCTTCTTATTATTAATACTGTAAAAGACAATGTATGTGATATTGAACAAGATAAAGTTAAACAGGTAGAAGATGAAATGAGAGATAGAGGACTTCTTCTTCTTGATTTAGATTCTATGGAAACCACTATGATTAGTGATGGAAGTGCTGAAGGCGGCATCAATGGTGCCGGCTGGCTAAGTAGTAATAGAATTTGGTATACACCAAGATATAAGACTGGCCAAAATATTGAATCTAGAGTTACATTTGCCATGAATATTGATGGGACAAAAAGAACAATTATTAAAAAAGGTGGTAATTGGGGACAGGAAATCTATAACTATGATTATGATGATCCTAATCATGTGTATGTTATTACAAACGAAAGAAGAGCTGTAATTTTTGATTACTACAGACTAAACATATTCACCGGTAAAAAAACCAGACTAGCCTATGGACCGGATATAGGAGATATGAAAGGTAAAGCTATCCTAGGTGCCTTAAATGATCATGAAACAAAATTACCACTAGGTATGTTAGTAGATGTTGGTTTAGATAGAGTTTTATATGAATATGATGCTAATGAAAAACAATGGAAGGAGCATTTTAGGTTTGCCTGTCAACAACCAGGATTTACACCAATTGGAACATATAAAGGAAAGGTAGTCGTATCTGGCTCAAAGTTTAGCCCATCTGGTAAGTTACTTGAAGAGAATGACACCAATGCAATTTATTTCTATGATATGGAGACTAGAGAGTTTTCAGAAAAATTATATCAAGATCCAAGATATGACGTTGGAGGATTAACTGGAAGTTGCAGACAGGCCTCTGGAAATCCCTACTCTAGCTTTGGTAGTTCAGAAATAAGCGCTATTGGATATGAATCATACCAACAAGAAGCATTATTTTTTGATAAAGAACTTGAAGCTACATATATAGCAATAAAACAGTTATTCCCAGGTGAAGAAGTTGAGGTGCTATCTTCAGACGTATCAGGTAAGGTAATGATGATTTTAGTATCAGGTCCAAGTAATCCTGGTGATTACTATATTGTTGATTTATACAAAAATCAGGTCAATCAGTTATATCAGTCAAGACCTTGGTTAGATAGATCAAAGTTAGCAAAAAGAGAGTTCGTAACCTACACAGCAAGAGATGGACTAGAAATTCCAGCTCTACTAACTCTCACTTCAAAAGAAACAGATAAAAATTATTTCATCATTCTTCCTCATGGTGGACCAAATACTAAACAACGAATTGGATTCGATGCTTGGGCTCAGTTTTTTGCAAATTTGGGAATTAACGTTCTTCAACCAGATTTTAGAGGATCGACTGGTTTAGGAACCAACCATTACAAGGCTGGTAATCTTGAATGGGGTAAAAAAATGCAGGACGACATTACTGATGGTGTAATGTGGGCTATAGAGAACGGATATGCAGACGAAGATAGAGTTTGTATTGCAGGGGCTAGTTATGGTGGTTATGCAACAATGGCAGGATTAGTTTTCACACCTGATTTATATAGATGTGGAATTAATTCAATTGGTGTTACTGACCAACAACAACTTTTAGATAATTTTGCAAGAAGAGCTAGTCGATTCCAATCTTGGGATGAAGAGCCACTATTAGAATGGGGCGATCTTTCAACAGAGGAAGGTCAAAAATATGCTAAAGAAATATCACCAATTTTGCATGTAGATAATATGAAGGCTCCTGTACTAATTTTACATGGAAGTAATGACTATGTGGTCCCAGTATTTCATGCAAGAGATCTTATAAGTAAACTGGATAGACTTGGTAAAACTTATGACTCAATGTTCCAGGCCTATGAAGGTCACTGTGTTGTTTCATGTGGGGAACTTGCAAATCTAGAATATTTAAATAAACAAGAAGAATTCCTTAATAAATATTTATTTAATTAAAAAGAAGCTATATCGGTCTGGTATTTACCTAATATCAGACCGTGAATATCACTAGTGCCCTCATATGTATTTACAGCCTCGAGATTCATACAATGTCTGATAATATGGTATTCGTCAGATATTCCATTACCTCCATGAATATCTCTAGCAACTCTCGCTATATCTAAAGCTTTTTGACAGTTATTTCTTTTAAGCAAAGAGATCATTTCAGGTTCCATCTTTTTTTCATCAATGAGTCTTCCTAATCTCAATACAGACTGAAGTCCAAGAGTAATTTCAGTCTGCATGTCAGCTAATTTTTTTTGAACAAGTTGCTTTGCAGCCAAAGGTTCGCCAAATTGCTTTCTGTCTAATGAGTAATCTAAGCTTGCATTCCAGCAAAATTCAGCAGCTCCTATTGCACCCCACGCAATTCCATATCTCGCCATATTTAAACATGAAAAAGGTCCTTTAAAACTTTGCACATTTGGTAATACTTTATCTTTTGGAACAAAGACATCATCAAGAAATATTTGACCTGTTTCTGATGCCCTAAGTGCAAATTTACCTTCAATCTTTGGAGTTGATAAACCTTTAGAATCTCTGTCTATAATAAAGCCTCTTAAAATACCTTGCTCATCTTTTGCCCATACTACCAATACATCTGCAATTGGTGAATTTGTTATCCAATTTTTTGAGCCATTGAGAATATATCCTCCATCTTTTTCTTTTGCATTTGTTTTCATAGAACCAGGATCAGAGCCCGCATCAGCTTCTGTTAGACCGAAACAACCAATTTTTTCACCCTTTGCCATAACTGGGAGATAAAATTCTTTTTGTTCCTCAGATCCAAATTCATATATAGCATGCATAGAGAGTGAAGTCTGGACGCTATAAGCAGATCGGAAGCTAGAATCAACTTTTTCTATTTCTCTGGCAATTAATCCATAAGAAACATAATTTGTACCTGCACATCCATACCCATTTATTGGAGCTCCCAAAAAACCCATCTCACCCATTTCTTTGTAAATAGATTTATCAAAAACTTCATTTCTATTTGCCTCAAGTATTCGAGGCATTAATTTAGATTGGCAATAATCATTTGCAGATTTTTGAATTATTAATTCCTCATCTGTCAATTGGCTCTCAAAAAGAAGTATATCCGTGCTGCTCATAATTTTTCGACCCTAATGATACCAAATCTTGGCATCGAGAACATTATAGAATTTGAATTTAATGAGGATTCAACTAATTCAATCATTTTGTTTGAATTGCCGCAAATAATTATCAATGGGATTAATTTTTGGTACTGAAAGATGAAATCAATTACTTCCTCTGAGACATCCGAATGTCTTACTCCATGTAAATCTAGATGTGTAATGCCATTTTCATTGAATACAATCATAAACAAGAAACCAAATTAAAGTTATATAATAATTATATGGCAAAACTTCATTTCTTTTATTCAACAATGAATGCAGGCAAATCTACTGCTCTACTTCAGTCTAATCATAATTATTTAGAAAGCGATCTAAAGACAATGCTTTTTATTCCAGAAGAATTAAAAGAAATATCAGATAGCAAAATCATATCAAGAATTGGATTAGAGGCAAAAGCAAAAGTAGTCAACAAAGATTATAATTTTTTTACTGAAATTAAAAAAAATACTCCTGAGGACATTAATTGTATTTTTGTAGATGAAGCACAATTTTTATCAAGAAAACAAGTTAACAGTCTAGGCAAGGTATCAGATGAATTAAATATTCCTGTTATGTGTTATGGAATAAGGACAGATTTTCGAGGAGATCTATTTGAAGGCAGTTCTGCTCTGCTTGCGATAGCAGATAACCTTATAGAATTAAAAACAATTTGTAGTGAGTGTGATAAAAAAGCAACCATGGTTGTTCGGCTTGATGAAAATGGAAATGTTTTATTAAAAGGTAATAAAGTTCTTGTAGGTGGAAATGATATCTATAAGACAGTATGTAGAAAGCATTTTAGAAAATTAACAAATTTAATTTAAAAAGTTGGAGTAAAAATGGAATATATGAATAAGCAATTGTTGTTAAATAAAAGGCCAGAAGGAATGCCAAAAGATGATTGCTGGAAAATGAATGAAGAAATGATCTCTACCATTAGAAACAATGAAATTTTGATAGAGGTTAAATACTTGTCTATAGACCCATACATGAGGGGAAGAATGAATGATTCAAGATCATATGCTGCACCAGCAAAGATTGGTGATCCTATGACAGGTGAAACTGCAGGAGTTGTTATTGAAAGTAAATCAAAACTATTTAGCGTTGGTGATAAAGTTTGTGCTCATAAAGGCTGGCAAACATATATTAAAGTAAAGGATACTGACCCTGCTTTGCTAAAAGTTCCTGAAGCCGACATTGGATTGTCTTCTTTCTTAGGGACGCTAGGGATGCCTGGAAGAACCGCATACTTTGGACTAAATAGAGTCGGAAAACCTAAATCTGGCGAAACTTTAGTTGTCTCAGCTGCATCCGGAGCAGTTGGAACAGTAGTTGGTCAGTTAGGCAAAATATATGGATGTAATGTAATTGGTATTGCCGGAGGTCCTGAAAAATGTGCTTATGTTAAAGATGTTTTAAAGTTTGATGAGTGTATTGATTATAAGACAAATAATTTAGAAGATGATCTAAAATCAGCTTGTTCTAATGGCATAGATATATATTTTGAAAATGTTGGTGGTCCTGTCTCGAAAGCTGTTGCACCACTATTAAATGAAGGATCGAGGGTTCCTATTTGTGGCTTTATATCTCAATATAATGAGAAAGACATGATGAATGTTGAAACGCCTTTTCACGTCTTTGGATCACTTAATCCAAAACCAGAGCATAGATTCTTTGTTGTAACAGAATGGATGAATGAATGGGAAATGGCTACAAAAGAAATCCTCAAATTAGTGTCTGAAGATAAAATGAGGTACAGAGAAACTATTACAAAAGGATTTGAGAATGCTCCTCAAGCATTGAGAGACGTATTAACTGGTAAAAATTTCGGAAAACAAATTATTGAAATCTAGGAAATATTGATACTGCCCTTCATATATAAAACAGCATTACCTCCAATTAAAACTCTATCATCTTTATTTTCACAGAACAACTCACCTCCTCTTTTGGATACTTGCTTGGCTAAAAGCTTTTTAGAGGCAAGTTTATCTGACCAATAAGGTGTCAATGTAGTGTGAGCAGATCCTGTGACTGGATCTTCATTTATACCGTATTTTGGACAAAAATATCGAGACACAAAATCATGATATAAGCCTGGAGCAGTAACTATTAGCCCTTGACCAGCAAGCTTAATAATTTTATTGAAATCAGGTTTAAGATTTAAAATATCTTCTTCATTCTCATAAACAGCCATTAAATTTATTTGGCCTTTGTATGTTTCAATTGGTTTCAATCCAACCGCATCACCTACTACGTCCCGGTTATTTATTTGAGTAAATGTATCTTTGGGAAAATCTAATTCAAGAAGATTATCTTTTTTATTGACAATTAAGATTCCGCCATTTGATTTAAACTCAATAGTTTCTTTTCCAGTGTTTATATAATTAAAATATACAAAAGCTGATGCTAAAGTCGCGTGCCCACAAAGATCTACTTCTTTTGTTGGAGAAAACCATCTAATAATATTTTCATTTTCTGTAACATTAACAAAGGCCGTCTCAGATAAATTGTTTTCAGCTGCAATATTTTGCATAAGATTGTCATCATTGAGATTAGAAAATATAACGGCAGCCGGGTTTCCTTCAAAGGTTTCATGTGAAAATGCATCAACATAATAAATATCTAATTTCATCTTTAAATATTAACTTATTTAATTAATCTAATGAGCATTTGAATATAGTATCATTAATATATATAATATATTATAAATATAATTTATATATGCAAATTTTAGATAAAATTAACAAAGAAAATATATCTGATGCCTTTGCCCTTTCAATGACAAAGTTTTTCAGAACAATTGCTGATACATTTTTTGCAAAACGTTATGGGCATAGAGCGGTTGTACTTGAAACTGTTGCTGGTGTTCCAGGAATGGTTGCTGGTGTTTGGATGCATTTCAAGAGCTTAAGAGCCATGAAAGCAGGTTATGGTGAACAAATCAGAGAGATGCTTGCCGAAGCTGAAAATGAAAGAATGCATTTAATGTTTTTTATTGAAATAGCAAAACCAAATTTTTTTGAGAGATCCATTGTTTTATTAGCCCAGTTTATTTTTGGTCTCTTCTACCTTTTCATGTATGTTTTTTTTACAAGAACTGCACATCGAATGATTGGATACTTTGAAGATGAAGCAGTGAAAAGTTATTCAGAATATTTAGAACTTGTTGAAACAGGAGTGGTTGAAAATATTCAAGCACCAGAGCTTGCAATTAAATATTATAAACTTGGTACAGATTCAAAGCTTTCTGACTTAATTAGATGTGTCAGAGCTGATGAGGAGCATCATAGTGAAACCAATCACAATTACGCAGACAAACTATAATTCAATATCATAAAAATTCTCAATAGTTTCGTGTGCAATTTCCTGTAAGAAACTTTTGTGCTCGTCACTAATATTATCAAAATAGTTATAGCTTATTTCCTTGGGCGATTCTTGAGTGATACTAGAATAGACTACACAAGCTGCTAAATATGTTCCAAGAAGACTTGGATGAGATCCATCATATTCTTTATGTAGCTTAATATTTGGATTTGCATAATATGCATTTTCAAAAGCAATTCCAACAGGTATGACTAAAATATTATTCTTATTACCAACATCAATGTACATTTTTTTTATGTCCTTAATCATTTGCGGGTTACTATTTTCATGAGGTTCTACATAAGCATGAATCATATATAAAGCAGCTTCAGCTCCTGCTTTATGAATTTTTTGAATCATCTCACTTGCTTTATCAGCAAATACTTTTCTTTCTAATGGAGAATTTGTTTCGCCGCTTCCACCTTGAAGAATAACTAATTCAAAAGATTTTTCAGCTCCAAGTTTAGAGTAATCTAAAGAGTGATCAATATTATGATGTGAAAGTCTAGAACCGCTAATTGTTACCATTTTATAATTATTAGTATCAACTTCTTTTAAATATTTTTCCTCTAACATTCTCCTTACATGATTATGCAAGCTATCGTTATAATATAAGTAGCTGTTTCCTATGTATAAAACCCTTTCGGGTGTTTTATTGTCTAAAGATTTAACATTTACATCGAATGACAATAAAGTATTAGAAAATAACAATATTGATAGTAGAATAGTTTTCATTGATAAATTTTAACTCAACGAAGATATTTTAAGTTACTAATATTAAATAAATGCATAAAAATGTAATTATTGTCGGAGCCGGAATTTCAGGTATAGCTGCTGGTTATAACTTAAAAAAATCCTGTCCTAATAAATCCTTTTCAATACTTGAAGGAAGAAAAAATATTGGTGGTACGTGGGATCTTTTTAAATATCCGGGTATTAGATCTGATTCTGATATGCATACTCTTGGGTTTAGGTTTAAGCCATGGATACATGATAAATCCATAGCTGATGGTCCCTCAATAATGGAGTATCTTCATGAAACAGTTAATGAGTATGAATTAAAAAATGATATTTTATTAAATCATCAAGTCGATTCAGCGAACTGGAATTCAGAAAGATCTTTATGGGAGCTAGAGATTAAATTCAATGAAGAGATAAAAAATATGACATGTAATTTCTTGTTTTTATGTGGTGGGTATTACAGTTATTCAAAACCTCATATGCCCTACTTTAAAAATCAAGATAATTTTGAAGGCCAAATAATTCATCCTCAATTTTGGGATGAATCACTTGATTACAAAAACAAAAAAATAGCTGTTATTGGGAGCGGCGCTACTGCAATAACAATTGTTCCTGCAATTGCAGAAAATGCAGATCATGTGGTAATGATTCAAAGGTCGCCAACATATGTTGTATCTCGACCAAGTAAAGATGCAATAAATAAATTTCTTAAAAAAATTCTTCCAACAAGAGTTACATATTTTTTAATTAGATGGAAAAATATATTATTTCAAAGTTTTAGTTTTTTTATGGCAAAAAAATTTCCTGAAAGAACTAAGAATAAAATTTTAGATTTAGCCAAGAGTGAGATAGGTTCTGATAATGTTAATCAATACTTTACTCCATCATATAAACCATGGGACCAAAGAATATGCTTAGTGCCTGATAGCGATTTATTTAATGCAATAAATAATAAAAAAGCATCTATTGTCACTGATACAATTTCTGAATTTCAATCCGATGGCATTCTTCTTGACTCTGGAAAAAAAATTGAAGCAGACATTATTATTACTGCTACAGGTATAGAGTTAAATTCACTAAATGATATTAACGTGACCATTGACAACATCAAAGTTGTTGCAAATGAAAGACTGACATACAAAGGTATGATGTTAAGTGGAGTTCCAAACTTTGCAATTTCATTTGGATATGTAAATGCTTCATGGACTTTGAGAGCTGACCTTACTTGTGAATATGTATGTAGATTAATTAACTTAATGGATAAAAAGGGTGTTAAATGCTGCATGCCTATGGATGATAAAAGTGCATATGGTGACGATAAGCTAATTGATTTTACTTCAGGTTATTTTCAAAGAGGATTAAATCAAATGCCTAAACAAGGAAATAAAGCACCCTGGAAAAATTACCAAAATTATATAAAAGATATATTTGCTGTTAGATTAATGTCAATTGATGATACAAACTTAAAATTTGATAATTTTAAAGATTAAAAATTCCACATTAGTTCAAGGAAACAAACATCTGATGACGAGAGATCGTTGTTGGTAACACTTGATGAATCAGAGAGATAGCTTGATCTTCCTTCCCGTCTGCAACCAATATTTGCGTTCATATTGGTGAATATTTCTAGTATTAATCCTACGTCAACTTCCCAATTATGAGCTTTCATTCCATCATCCAACTCTAACATATAATTTTTACTTGCTCCTTCCACGGTGTAATACATATTCTGGCTAGAGGTTTTAGAGTAATCCAAGCCGTATTCTAGGTTAATGTACGGCATTACTTTATATTTTGATCCTGCAAAAATATAACTGATATCTGTTCCGATTGATGCTTTAGTATTAGATAGTGTTAATTCATCAAAAGTTAGTGCTGTTTCACCACCTATCTCACTATATCTATCGAACTCAGTATATGAACCATCAAATCTGAGATAAGGTGAAACGTTCCAGTTGCTAGACTCATTGCTAAGAGAGCGAATAAAAGCAAGAGAAGCATATAATTGGTTCGCCTCTCGTTCGCCTTTTAAAAGCTCTTCTTTATCCAATCGATCTGTATTGAACTCTAATTTACTAATACCAAAGATATATTGTATAGCACTACTTGCATCATCAAATTTTCCATATGTTGAAAAACTATAGTTCCTAGACTCTACATTTGAATCGTGATTTCTTTCTATTGGCTTACTTTCACCTAATCCCAATGCAAAACCAAACAAATCACCATCATCACTCATTAACTTATCAGTCCCTATGTGAAAAGACCTTTCATCAAGAATTTTTGGACTAGGCTTAGTCTTGCCCAAGGTGAATTCTCCAAATTCACCATCAATCCATACCGTCCAATCACCAATAACCTCATTGAGTTCTCCATCAGCTGTAACTTTCACAGGGTCCGATGCCCATGCTTTAATAGTTGATTTAAATTCCTCTAAATTTTGCGTATTATCGACTTGGTCCTGTTCAGGAGTTGTATTCATAATATTTACTTCAGGATTTACATCTACAAAGTTACTTTGTGGATCTAAATTATTGACTTGAGAGTTATTAACCTCTGATTCAGAATTAGATGGAGACTTTACAAGATTTGATTCTGAAGATCTTGGATTATCAAAATCTGACAGACAGAAATAATTTACATTTGGATCTGTCCATGTGTTTTGATCATCTGTTAATGTATGGGTATAGACCAAATTATTTCCTAGCTGTGAATTGGAAGATTCTGTTAAAGTTAAAATAATCTTTCTATCACCTTGGATAAAAGCAAATCTGTCTTGAGGAATATCATCAATATTAATAATGCCAAATTTAAGCCCAGCATCAATATTTAATATCCCTTCCCCATATGAGAAGTTTTCTATTTCTGATGATCCAGTAACATTAAATTTTACAGCGATATTTTCAGTTGAAATTGAAGATAAATGAACTTTTACTCTTAAAGATGGATCAGTTTTTGAGCCACTAGAATTAATCCTACAAAACTCAACTATTGGCTCCTCAACATAACTATCATCAACATCAGTCACTCCAATAGTACTAATTGAATCAATAATATTATTGCTAAAATTGACCCTTAATCCCTGTCGAGATGAAGTCTGCATTCTTTTAGAAATTACATCAATATTTTTATCAACCCATCGTGTTGCAATTTGCGTCATAGCTTTTGCATTATCAATAACTGGCTGCTTTAGAGTAGGATCAGTTAATATAATAGGAGTTTTAAAATTAAACTCTTTCTTATCACTAATGCCTTTATAAGAATTACCTAAAAGATCCTCAAATACAGTCGACTCGATTAAAACGTAATATTCAGTTTCATATTCAAGATCTGTTGGTAGATTAATTGTAATAGTATCTGTCCCACAACCTGAAACAATATCATTTGGTAGGCTTACAGTAAAAGAAGAAGAATTATCCTCTGATTCAATGTTAATCGTGCCTGATGCACAATTCACAACCTTGTTAAAGGTCAAAATGATATCACTGTCTACTGGAACCCTTGTTGTATCATCTTGAGGACTAGTTGTTATTAAAATAGGTCTTTTATCATCATCATTTGCCAGTATTGTATGAGTATAAATATTATCATCACCAATAATTGCATTAGTTGGATTAGACAACGTAATGATGATCGTCTCATCTCCTTCTGCCAGATCATCATCAATAATATTAGGGATTATTATAATGCCAGTATTTTCGCCAGGATCTATTGTTAAAGTACCATTCTCAAAATCATGGTCAACACCTGACCCAGTAGCTGTACCCGTCAACTGATAGTCTACAGAAATTTGCCTACCAGATATCTCAGAAATATCGACCGTGATACTTATTGAAGATGAAGGCTCATCACTTTCTGAACTTGTAATATTAAAATCAATTGCAGGTAGGTTATCGTTATCATTAATGGTGTAAGTATGAGTGTTATCGCTACCTAAGATTGCATTGTTTGGATTTGATAAGGTGACTATAACCGTCTCATTCTCTTCATCCAACGTATCATCAATAATATCAGTAATAGTAATTGTTCCAGTCGTTGAACCAGCGCTTATTGTGAGGGTTCCATTGGTTAGAGTGTAATCAGTACCGGAGCCTGTTGCTGTTCCAGTTACCGCATAATCAACTGTTATGTTTTGACTATACGCAGCAGATAGATCAATTGTTAAATCTTTGGAGGAAACTGAT
>CACMVA010000004.1 GCA_902617045.1 uncultured SAR86 cluster bacterium | reverse complement strand
GTGATATCAGTACTGTTGTTCTTTCTTTTTTAACTGGCAATGGGATAGGTCCGTTAATTACTGCTCCTGTTTTTTTTACAGTTTCAACAATTAGTTTTGCAGATGCATCAATTAATCTGTAATCAAAAGCCTTTAGCCTAATTCTTATTGATTGATTCTCCATTTACCCTATTTTTATACCTTTTTTAAAAAAAATTTTACATCCTACAAATCGCAAAATGTGGCGTATTCTAAGCCCCTTAGAGCAGTACTGTCAACTTTATTGAACAGTTTTATTTATATTGTTTTTAGGATGTTTTTAGCTGTTCAGCAATATTATTTGGAACTTCGCCATATTTTGTAAATTCCATAGTAAAAGTTGCTCTACCTTGGGTCTGTGATCTTAAATCAGTAGCATATCCAAACATTTCAGCTAGAGGCACTTCAGAAGAAACTTCTTTACCAGAAGTGATGTCATCCATACCTAGAATGATTCCCCTTCTTCTGTTTAAATCACCAACAACATCACCCATATGCTCCTCTGGTGTAACAACAACAACTTTCATTATTGGTTCAAGCAAAGCTGGTTTAGCTTTTGAGGCTCCATCTTTTAACGCCATTGAGCCTGCAATCTTGAATGCCATTTCGTTTGAGTCAACATCATGGAAGGAGCCATCATATAAAGTTGCTCTCAATGCTAATAGAGGATATCCAGCGATTACTCCATTTTGCATTTGCTCCTGAATTCCCTTATTAACAGCTGGTATATATTCCTTGGGAATAACTCCGCCTACAATCTTATCAACAAATTCATATTCGTCATCTAAGCCTAAAGGCTCTAACTTCAGCCAAACGTGACCATATTGACCTTTGCCGCCACTTTGTCTAACAAATTTACCTTCAATTTCTACTGTTTCTTTTATAGTTTCTCTATAAGCTACCTGTGGTTTCCCTATATTGGCTTCAACTGAAAATTCTCTTTTCATTCTATCGACAAGTACATCCAAATGAAGCTCACCCATGCCTGAAATTATTGTTTGTCCAGATTCTTCATCACTTGCAACACGGAATGAAGGATCCTCTTGTGCAAGCTTACCCAGAGCCAAGGACATTTTTTCTTGGTCTTGCTTTGACTTTGGTTCTACAGCAACTGAGATGACCGGTTCCGGGAAATCCATTTTTTCAAGGATAATCGGTTTGTTTGCATCAGATAAAGTATCTCCAGTTGTAATATCTTTTAGTCCAATACAAGCAGCAATATCTCCAGCCCTTACCTCTTTAATTTCTTCTCTGTTATTTGAGTGCATCTGGACCATTCTTCCCACACGCTCTTTCTTAGACTTAGTTGTATTTAATACGCCGTCACCAACATTTAAAACACCAGAATAAACTCGAATGAAGGTAAGGGTTCCTACAAATGGATCAGTGGCGATCTTAAATGCTAGTGCAGAAAAAGGTTCGTCGTCAGATGATGATCTTGAATCAATTTCATCATCTTCATCTGAATTGTTTGGTATAACCCCCTCTATAGCTTTAACTTCATCAGGAGCTGGTAGAAAGTCAATAACTGCATCTAAAACAGCTTGAACACCTTTATTTTTAAATGCAGAACCACATAGCGCTAATATTACTTCGTTTGCAAGAGATCTAATTCTTAATCCTTCTTTAATTTGATCTGGTGTTAATTCTCCTGACTCTAAATATGCATCCATAAGATCTTCACTTGCCTCAGCTGCAGCTTCTAACATTTCTTCTCTTAATTTTGAGCATTTATCCATTAAATCATCTGGTATCTCTTTTGAATCAAATGTAAGACCTTGATCATCTTCATTCCAATAAATTGCTCTCATATTTATCAGATCAACAACACCCTTAAAATCATCTTCAGCTCCGATGTTATATTGAATTGGTATTACATTTGCTTGTAATCTGTCTTTAATTTGATCAACTACCCTTTCAAAGTTAGCGCCTGCTCTATCCATTTTGTTAACAAAAACAATCCTAGGCACCTCATATCTGTTAGCCTGTCTCCATACCGTTTCCGATTGAGGTTCAACACCAGAAGTTCCACAAAAAACGACTACAGCTCCATCCAATACTCTTAAAGATCTTTCTACCTCAATAGTAAAATCTACGTGACCTGGTGTATCAATAATATTTATTCTATGTTGGGGAAATTGCTGCTCCATTCCACTCCAAAAACAAGTAGTAGCCGCAGATGTAATTGTTATTCCCCTTTCCTGCTCCTGTTCCATCCAATCCATTACAGCAGCACCATCATGCACTTCTCCGATTTTATGAGAAAGACCTGTATAAAACAAAACTCTTTCGGTAGTAGTAGTCTTACCAGCGTCGACGTGAGCGCATATACCAACGTTTCTATATTTGTTTAAAACAGTATCTCTAGCCATAATTACTTTTAATTAAAATCTGAAATGTGAAAATGCTTTATTCGCTTCAGCCATCTTATGAACGTCTTCTCTTTTTCTAAAAGCCGAGCCCTTTTTTTGAGAAGCATCCTGAAGTTCACCAGCTAATCTTAAATCCATTGATTTTTCATTCCTGCTACGAGCAGCCTCAACAATCCATCTCATTGCTAAAGCTTGTCTTCTAGAAGGTCTTATCTCAACAGGAACTTGATAGTTAGCTCCGCCGACTCTTCTAGACTTAACCTCAACAACTGGACTAACCTCTTCTAAAGCTTTCATGAAAACTTCTAGTGGGTCTTCTTTAGAATTTTTATTGATTTCGTCAAATGCGCCATAAACAATTTTTTCTGCGACAGATTTTTTGCCATCTTTCATCAAATTATTCATGAACTTTGCTAGAACAACATCCTTATACTTTGGATCTGGGAGAACTTTTCTCTTTTCTGGACTTCGTCTTCTAGGCATAACTATTTACCTTTCTTAGCCCCATATTTTGAACGTCTTTGTTTTCTGCTGGCAACTCCAGATGTATCCAACGTTCCTCTTATAGTATGGTACCGAACACCAGGTAAGTCTTTCACTCTTCCACCTCTAATTAAAACTAATGAGTGCTCTTGTAAGTTATGACCTTCTCCACCTATATATGAAGTAACTTCATATCCACTAGTTAAGCGAACTCTACATACTTTACGAAGAGCAGAATTTGGTTTTTTTGGAGTTGTGGTGTAAACCCTTGTGCAAACTCCTCGTCTTTGAGGGCATGAGTTTAATGCAGGCACATCAGTTTTCTTAACCTTTGGTTTTCTAGATTTTTTAATTAACTGATTAACTGTTGCCATATTAATTTCTTATATAGGCGGCGATTTTATAGAGCATATGGTTAATGGTCAACATTATTCTTCATCATTTTCTTGAAGCTCTTGCCTTAATGCAGCTTCAATATCTTCATCTGATAACGTGCTCTCTTCAAACTCACCTATTTTTTTGTTTCTTAGTTTGTCGTGAAATTCCATACCAGTACCGGCAGGTATAAGTCTTCCAACAACAACATTTTCTTTAAGACCTCTCAAATGGTCTTTTTTGCCTGTAACAGCAGCCTCAGTTAATACTCTTGTAGTTTCTTGGAAAGACGCAGCAGATATAAATGAATCTGTTGCTAATGATGCCTTTGTTATACCAAGTAATACTCTTTCATATTCAGCAGGATTTTTTCCGTCAGCTTCAGCTTTTGAATTTTCTTCTTTCAATTCTGCATAACTCACCTGATCACCTTGTATGAATTTTGTATCACCACCTTCAATGACCAATGCTTTTCTAAGCATCTGTCTTAATATGGTTTCAATATGTTTATCGTTAATAGAAACTCCTTGAAGTCTGTATACGTCTTGAATTTCATTTACAATGAAGTTTGTTAACTCAGGTATGCCTTTTAATCTTAATATATCATGAGGGCTTAAAGGTCCTTCTGAAATTACATCACCCTTATTAACTCTCTCTCCTTCAAAAACATTTAAAGTTCTATGTTTTGGAATAAGCATTTCTTTGTTTTGAGCTTTTTTAGTAGCGCCTTCAGGAGTTATTACAAGCCTAACTTTACCTTTTGTTTCTTTACCGAATGATACGACACCAGATTCTTCAGCTAGAACTGCTGCATCTTTAGGTGTTCTAGCTTCAAATAAATCTGCAACTCTTGGAAGTCCACCTGTAATATCTTTAGTTTTAGAAGCAACTAGAGGCATTCGAGCAATCACTTCACCAGCAGTTATTTTTTGACCATTCACAAGGTTTACAAGTCCTCCTGCAGGCAATGGATATACTGCTGGTTGTTTAAATTCTCCAATTAAAACTGGCTTACCTTTTGAATCTACAATTTCAATTGTTGGACTCATGTCTCTACCTGCTGAAGTTCTGTCAGCAACTTCAATGATCTCAACACTTGATAAACCTGTTAATTCATCAAGCTGTTCTCTTACAGTTATTCCGTCTTGTATGTCAGTAAATTTAACTTTACCTGAAGTTTCAGAGATTATGGGTCTTGTATATGGATCCCATGATGCTATTCTGATACCTTCCTCAAGATCAGTCGAGTTAGCAACCTCCAAAGTAGCTCCATATGGCACCTTATATTGTTCAATAATTTTCCCATTAGCATCTGATATTGAACACATAGCATTTCTTGATACAACAACTTCAAGTTTGTCTTTATTTGTAACTGTTTTCATGTCATCAGAAAAGTTCACAACTCCTGAATTCTTATTAAAAATTGCATTTTCTTCAGATGAACTCGATGCGGCACCACCAATGTGGAATGTCCTCATGGTTAATTGAGTTCCAGGCTCTCCAATAGACTGTGCAGCAACAACCCCAACAGCTTCACCTCTGTGAACCAAATGACCTCTTGCAAGATCTCTTCCATAACAGTTAGCACATACTCCTATAGGAGCATCACATGTCATTGGGGATCTGATTTTTAGACTAGATAAGTTCAATTCTTCAATGGTAACTAGCGCATCTTCATCAAGCATTGTGTTGACTGGGAAAATTTCTTTTCCATCAGCATCAACTATTGGCTCTGCAATTACTCTTCCTAAAATTCTATCTGTAAGAGGTTGAATAATTTCTCCACCATCAATGATCGAAGTAACCGTTATTGATTCAGTTGTTCCACAATCATCAATGTTTATAACTGAATCCATTGATACGTCACATAATCTTCTTGTTAAATATCCTGAATTGGCGGTCTTTAAAGCAGTATCTGCAAGGCCCTTTCTGGCTCCATGTGTTGATATAAAGTACTGAAGTACAGACAAGCCTTCTCTAAAGTTTGCAGTAATAGGGGTTTCAATAATCGATCCATCTGGTTTAGACATTAATCCTCTCATACCAGAGAGTTGTCTAATTTGAGCAGGTGAACCTCTTGCACCTGAATCTGCATAAATATAAACAGAATTAAAAGATGACTGATCTACATTTTCTCCATCGGGATTTTTAACAGTTTCTGAACTAATTTTTTCCATCATTGCTTTTGCAACCTGTTCATTAGCTCTAGACCAAATATCGATTACCTTATTGTATCTTTCTCCTCTTGTTACTAGACCAGAGTCGAATTGTTTTTCAATTGCTTTTACTTCTTTTTCTGATGAATCAATGATGCTTGCTTTTTCTTCAGGTATGACAAAATCATTGACGCCAATAGAAGAACCAGACCTAGTTGAAAAATCAAAACCAAGATACATTAGTTGGTCTGCAAATATTACTGTTTTCTTAAGACCTGCTTTTCTATATGAAGTATCAACTAATTTTGATACTGTTTTCTTGTTTAAAACAGTATTAATGTTGTTAAAACCAACTTCAGCAGGAGTTATTCTCCATATTAAAATACGCCCAACTGTGGTTTCTTCAATTGATGTCTCACCACTTTCATGAGTAATTCTAACTTTTACTGGTGAATGAATTTCTAAATTCTCTGTTTCGTATGCTCTTAAAACTTCATCAGCATTACTAAATGTTCTTCCGCCACCAAAAGCGTTGGCGTTATCTCTTGTCATGTAGTAGAGACCGAGAACCACGTCTTGAGTAGGATTAATGATTGGTGATCCATCTGCAGGAGACAGAATATTATTGGTTGACATCATTAAAGCTCTTGCTTCAAGCTGCGCCTCCAATGTTAATGGGACATGAACTGCCATCTGGTCACCATCAAAGTCTGCATTAAATGCTACGCAAACAAGAGGATGTAACTGAATTGCTTTACCTTCAATCAATTTCGGTTCAAAAGCTTGTAGACCAAGTCTATGAAGAGTTGGTGCTCTGTTTAACAAAACTGGATGTTCTCTAATTACTTCTTCAAGCACTTCCCAAACTTCTGGAGTTTCTCTTTCAACAAGTTTTTTTGCAGCTTTAATTGTTGTTGCAAGCTCCCTATTCTCTAATTTTCCATAGACAAAAGGTTTGAATAATTCCAACGCCATCTTCTTAGGTAATCCGCATTGATGTAATTTCAAATTAGGGCCAGCAACAATTACAGATCTTCCAGAATAATCAACTCTTTTTCCAAGTAAGTTTTGTCTGAATCTTCCACCTTTGCCTTTGATCATATCAGCAAGAGATTTTAAAGGTCTCTTATTTGTACCTGTTATAACTCTTCCTCTTCTTCCATTGTCTAAGAGAGCGTCAACAGACTCTTGAAGCATTCTTTTTTCATTTCTAACAATAATTTCCGGAGCATTCAGTTCCAATAATCTTTTCAATCTATTATTTCTGTTAATAACTCTTCTATAAAGATCATTGAGATCAGATGTTGCAAATCTTCCGCCTTCTAAGGGCACTAAAGGTCTTAAATCTGGTGGTAAAACTGGAAGAACATTCATTATCATCCATTCAGGCTTATTTCCAGAATTGTTAAAAGCTTCTAATAGTTTTAATCTCTTTGAAAATTTCTTTAGTTTTGTTTCAGAATTTGTTTGTGGAATTTCTTCTCTAATAACTCTTATCTCATCATCTATATCAAGCTCTTCAAGCAGTATTTGCACTGCTTCAGCACCCATTCCAGCAGAGAATTCGTCTCCAAACTCTTCGTATTTTTCCACCCACTCTTCTTCAGTGAGGATCTGTCCTTTTTCTAATTCAGTAAGTCCAGGGTCTGTAACTATATAGCTTTCAAAATACAAGACTCTTTCTATTTCTCTTAAAGTTACATTAAGTAACAAACCAATTCTTGATGGTAAAGATTTAAGGAACCAAATATGTGCAACTGGCGCAGCAAGATCAATATGACCCATTCTTTCCCTTCTAACTTTTGCTAGAGTTACCTCAACACCACATTTTTCACAGACAACACCTCTGTGTTTCATTCTTTTATATTTACCACAGATACATTCGTAATCTTTTACAGGCCCAAATATCTTTGCACAAAATAAACCGTCTCTCTCAGGCTTAAATGTTCTGTAATTTATTGTTTCAGGTTTCTTCACTTCACCGAAGGACCAAGATTTAATTACTTGAGGAGAGGCTAAGCCTGCAGAGATTGTTGTGAAGTCCTCTTGACCAGTTTTTAAAGAATTTAATAAGTCTTTCAATTTATTCTCCTAATTTTCTAAATCTAATTCGATGTTAATTCCTAAAGATTTAATCTCTTTGCTTAAAACGTTAAATGATTCTGGAACATTGGCATCCATTTCATAGCTTCCGTCTACGATATTTTTATACATTTTCGTTCTTCCAGATACATCATCAGATTTAACAGTAAGCATTTCTTGAAGAGTGTATGAAGCTCCGTAGGCCTCAAGCGCCCAAACCTCCATTTCACCAAATCTTTGGCCTCCAAACTGAGCCTTTCCGCCTAATGGTTGTTGTGTTACAAGGCTATATGATCCAGTTGATCTAGCGTGCATTTTGTCATCAACTAAGTGGTTCAACTTAATCATGTACATGTAACCAACTGTTACAGGTCTGTCAAATTTTGATCCAGTTCTTCCATCATAAAGATTTATCTGACCTGATTCTGGTATGTCAGCAAGTTTAAGAAGATCTTTAATTTCACTTTCTTTTGCACCATCAAAAACAGGAGTAGCAATTGGTAAGCCATCTCTCAAATTTTCTGCAAGCTCATTAATTTCAGTGTTATTAAGTGAATTAATGTCTTCTTTATTTGCAGCATTTTGGTTATATAGTTTATCCAAATAAGATTTGAGTTCTGCAGGTTTTGCATTATCTTTAATCATTTCATCTATTTTTCTTCCTATACCTTTTGCAGCAGATCCCATATGTGTTTCAAGTATCTGCCCAACGTTCATTCTTGAGGGAACTCCTAGCGGATTTAAAACAATATCAACTGGATTTCCTTTTTCATCATATGGCATGTCCTCAACAGGCATGATTTCAGAAATAACACCTTTGTTTCCATGTCTTCCTGCCATTTTGTCTCCAGGCTGAATTCTTCTTTTAATTGCCAAAAAGACTTTAACAATTTTAATTACGCCTGGTGCTAAATCATGACCCCTAGTAATTTTTGCAACTTTCTCCTCATATCTTGCTTTAATATCTTTGATATATTGCTTATATGAGGTTTCTGTTTCTTCAATAACATTATTAATAGAATCATCACTGGTTCTTAGTGAGAAAATATCATTTAGTTTAAAAGATTCTAGTTTTTCAGCTGAGAGAACCTCTCCTCTTTTTACACCATTTCCTTTAACTGCTTTTTTAGAATTTAATAGCTCGCATAACCTTGTTTTAGTGGCTTGTTCTACAACACCCGCCTCGTCATCAGCATCTTTTTTTGACTGATCAAGATGGTCTTGCTCAATTGCTTTAGTCCTTTCATCTTTTTCAACACCATCTCTAGTGAAAACTTCAACACCTATTACTGTGCCTTTTGAACTTGATCTTTGTGATGTGTCTTTTACATCAGATGCTTTTTCTCCAAAAATTGCTCTTAACAATTTTTCTTCAGGAGAAAGTTGAGTCTCACCTTTTGGTGTAATCTTTCCTACTAAAATATCTCCTGGCTCAACTTCAGCGCCAACATATACAATTCCGCATTCATCGAGCTTGTTTAATGAGCCTTCTCCAACATTTGGAATATCTGCTGTAATTTCTTCTGAACCAAGCTTTGTATCTCTGGCAATACAAACTATTTCCTGAATATGAATTGATGTGAATCTATCCTCTCTTGCAACTTTCTCAGAGATTAAAATTGAGTCCTCAAAGTTGTATCCATTCCATGGCATAAAAGCAATTCTGATATTTTGCCCTAAAGCTAATTCCCCGTTATCAACAGAAGGTCCATCAGCAAGAATGTCGTCTTTTTTAACGACATCGCCTGCTTTTACAATCGGGCGTTGATTAATACAAGTATTCTGATTTGATCTTGTATATTTAATTAGATTATAGACGTCTGAAGCAGTTTTAGACTTCTTATCGGTTACACGAACAACAATTCTAGAAGCGTCAACACTTTCTACAACTCCTGAATTTTTAGCAACAATACAGACTCCTGAATCTCTTGCTACAACCGTTTCTAATCCAGTTCCTACTAGCGGCTTCTCAGCTCTTAGTACCGGAACTGCTTGTCGTTGCATGTTAGATCCCATTAAAGCTCTGTTAGCGTCATCATGCTCTAAGAATGGTATTAAAGAAGCAGCAATTGAAACAACTTGTTGTGGAGATACGTCCATTAAATCAATTCTGTCTGGGGACATTAACTCAAATTCATTTGCATGTCTTACAGCAACAAGATCATCTACAAATCTATTGTTTTTATCTAGCATTACATTTGCTTGAGCAATAACATGCTCAGCCTCATCAATTGCTGACAAATATATAATTTCGTCTGTAACCTTACCTTTTGATACTTTTCTATATGGAGTTTCAATAAAACCATATTGATTTGTTCTTGAATATGATGCAAAAGAATTAATTAATCCAATATTTGGTCCTTCTGGAGTTTCAATTGGACAAACTCTTCCATAATGAGTTGGATGAACGTCTCTCACCTCAAACCCAGCTCTTTCTCTTGTAAGTCCTCCAGGCCCAAGTGCAGAAACCCTTCTCTTATGAGTAATTTCTGATAAAGGATTATTTTGATCCATAAATTGTGATAATTGACTAGAACCAAAGAATTCTTTAATTGCAGCAGTTACTGGTTTGGCATTAATTAAATCTTGCGGTCCAAGTTCATCAGCTTCAGCCATGCTTAATCTTTCTCTTACTGCTCTTTCAACTCTAATAAGACCAACTCTAAATTGATTAGCAGTCATTTCACCAACAGATCTAACTCTTCTATTTCCAAGATGATCAATATCATCAACAATATCATGTCCATCACGAATATTAACAATACCTTTCATAACCTCGATTATGTCTTGCTTGTCTAAGACATGTGGATTATCTTTTTTAGCATCTAGCTTAAGTCTTCTATCAAATTTCATTCTGCCGACTTCAGATAAATCATATCTTTCTTCATTAAAGAACAAATTATTAAATAAGGTTTCTGCCGAATCTTTTGTTGGCGGCTCTCCTGGCCTCATCATTCTGTATATTTCAACTAAAGCTTCTAATTTATTAGTTGTAGGATCAGCTCTCAAAGTATTTGATATATATGGACCTTTATCTAATTCATTTATGTATAAGCATTTAATTTGATTGATATCATTATTTTTAATTTCTTCCAAAATAACTTCGTCAATTTCAGTGTTTGCAGAAAATAAAACTTCACCAGTCTCTTTGTTAAAAATGTCTTTCGAAAGAACTTTTCCATATAAGAATTCTTGTGCTAATGATATTTCAGAAGCTTTGGAACCTGTAAGCTCTTTAATGTGACGAGCTGTAATTCTTTTACCGGCCTCTACATAAACTTTACTTTTAACTTTTATATCAACTGATAAAGTCTCACCACGCAGTCTCTCCGGAACTAATGCTACCTTTACATTATCTTTATCTATAGTAAAAATGTCTTCATCATAAAACTCAGATAATATTTCTTCAGTGCCCATATCGAGAGCTCTAAGCATTATAGTGGCTGGAATTTTTCTTCTTCTATCTATTCTGCTATATAGAATGTCTTTAGGATCAAACTCGAAATCTAACCATGAACCTCTATATGGAATAATTCTTGCAGAGTATAAAACCTTTCCTGAAGAATGGGTTTTACCCTTATCATGATCATAAAATACGCCTGGAGATCTGTGTAATTGAGATACAACAACCCTTTCAGTCCCATTGATAATAAATGAAGCATCATCAGTCATTAATGGCACTTCGCCCATAAATACTTCACCTTCTTTAATATCTTTTACTTCTTCAAAATTAGAATCTCTGTCAAATAAAACCAGCTTAACTTTTATTCTAAGCGGTGCAGAATATGTCAATCCTTGTATTAAACATTCTTGAACGTCGTATGTATTTTTACCAAGTTCATAAGAAACATACTCTAAGGCTGCATTACCTGAAACACTTTTAATTGGAAACAAGGATTGAAAAACTTCCTCAAGTCCTTGTTTCTTTCTTGCCTCAGGTGCCACATCAGCTTGCAAAAATTCAGCATAAGAATTAGTTTGGGTTTCAATCAAGTTTGGTAGATCCATCACCTGAGCGAAGGTACCAAAGTTCTTTCTTATTCTTTTCTTTTCTGTGTAGCTATATGGCATAAATGCTTCCTTATTAATTTAATATGATTGTTTTACTTAAGTTCGCCAGTAGCTCCAGCTTCAGTAAGCTTTGCTAACATTTCTTCGGCTTCCTCTTTTTTAACACCCTCTTTTAAAGTACTAGGTGCTCCATCAACCATATCTTTTGCTTCTTTTAAACCAAGTCCAGTTATAGCCCTCACAGCTTTAATAACTTGAACTTTTTGATCACCTGCTGCTGCTAAAACAACATCAAATGCATCTTTCTCTTCAGCTGCTGGAGCGTCACCGTCTCCACCTGCTGCCGCTGGTGCTGCTGCAACAGCTGCCGCTGCTGTAACACCAAATTTTTCTTCAATAGCAGAAATAAGATCTACTAGATCCATAACTGACATTTCCTCTATTGCTTTCAAGATATCATCTTTATTAGTTGCCATTTTTATTCTCCTTATAATTTAGGCTGACGCCTCTTTGTTGTCTCGAACTGCTGTTAGTACTCTTGCAAGCTTGCTCGGAACTTCATTTAGTAAAGTTGCAAACTTACCTACTGGAGCCTGTAATACATTGGCAATAAGTCCATATGCTTCTTCTTTAGATGGAAGTTTTGCCAAAATATCAATTTGGCTTCCATCTAATAATTGCCCTTCAACTACTAAAGCCTTAATTTCAAGTTCATCAAAATTTTTAGCATAAGTCTTGAGCAATTTTGCAGCTGCACCTGGCTCTTCGAAAGAAAAAGCAAATAGTGAAGGTCCAAAAAGAACTTCGTCAGAACATCCAAAATCAGTTCCTTCAAAAGCTAATTTAGCCAATGAATTCTTAATCACTTGGATATGAATACCTGACTGGTTTGCTTTAGTTCTAATCTCAGAAAGTTCAGATACTTTTAAACCTCTGGCATCAGAAATAACTAATGAAGAAGCATTTGATGCAACTTCTTTAACATCCTGAACTATTTTTTCTTTTTCACTCTTAGATAATGCCACAGCAATTCTCCAATTAAAGCCTTTCGGCTATTTGGCGACAAATTGCAAAAATTACAATTTGAACACCCCCTACGTAGGCAATTAAGTCTTTCGACACCTACGGTCTTCGACGGCTGCGTAAAACGCAACTATCTAGTTTTACATCGCTGTAAAACTAAAACTTATCCCAACTCGCCAGGATTTATTTTAATACCTGGTCCCATGGTGCTACTAATGGCAATATTGCCAATATAGACACCTTTAGCAGATGCTGGTTTTAATTTTTTTAATTCTTCTAATAACGCTGAAGCATTTGCTTTAATTTTGTCTCCATCAAAGGATACTTTGCCAATACTTCCATGAATAATTCCATTTTTATCTGTTCTAAATCTTACTTGTCCAGCTTTCACATTTTTAATAGCTGTTTCAACATCGTCAGAAACTGTTCCAGTTTTTGGATTCGGCATTAGTCCTTTAGGTCCTAGTACCTGGCCCAATTTACCAACCACTTTCATTGCAGCATTTGATGAAATAACAACATCAACGCTAATTTCTTCTTTTTGAAACTTTTCTGCCAAATCATCCATTCCAATGAAATCAGCTCCTGCTTTTTCAGCCTGACTGGCATGATCACCATCTGCAAATACTGCTACCTTCACTTCTTTACCAAGACTATTTGGTAAAGTAACAGCTCCTCTAACATTTTGATCAGATTTATTAGGATCCACTCCAAGTTTCACAGATATATCAATAGATTCATCAAACTTTTCAGACTTAACTGATTGAATGATTTCCATAGCCTCAGTAACAGAGTAAGTTTTTTCAGGATCTAGTTTTTCTTGAATGATTTTTTGTTTTTTAGTTACGCTACTCATAAGTCTGTTTCAACACCCATACTTCTTGCTGTTCCTGCAATAATCTTCACAGCAGCATCCATATCATTTGCATTTAAATCTGGTTCTTTTGCCTTTGCTATGTCTTCTAATTGTGCTCTAGTTAATTTTCCAACTTTTTCTCTGTTAGGTTCACCACTTCCTTTTTGAATATTTAGGGCTTTTCTAATTAAAACAGCTGCTGGTGGAGTTTTTACAACAAAATCAAACGATTTATCTTCATATACATTTATAACAACTGGAAGAGGCATGCCTTTTTCAGATTCTTGAGTAGCAGAATTAAATGCGTTACAAAAGTCCATTATATTAAGTCCAACTTGGCCCAAAGCAGGACCTACTGGAGGACTTGGATTTGCGCCTCCGGCTGGAATTTGTAACTTTAATACATTAACTACTTTTTTTGCCATTATGTTTTCTCAATTTGCATAAAATCTAACTCAACTGGAGTTGCCCTACCAAGGATTTGAACAGAAACTTTGACCATATTTCTCTCATAATCAACGTTTTCAACCACTCCATTGAAATCATTAAATGGTCCGTCACAAACTCTTATAACTTCTCCAGGCTCATAAATTGTTTTTGGAGCTGGTGCATCTTCGCCAACTTCAATTCTATTAATAATATTATTAACATCTTCCTCAGATATAGGTAGAGGCTTATCTCTAGTTCCGCCTACAAAACCTGAAACACGAGGAGTAGATTGAACTAACTGCCATGAGTCATCTTCTAAATTCATTTGAACTAATATATAACCAGGGAAAAACTTCCTCTCTGTTGTTTTTTTCGCACCGCCTTTTAATTCTACAATTTGCTCAGTAGGTATAAGGATTTCTCCAAACTTTTCAGATAGGTTATTTAATGCAATTCTCTCCTCAAGAGCAGCTTTAACTTTTTGCTCATACCCAGAATAAGCTTGTATCACATACCAATCCATTTATTATCCTAAAACTAAACCTGTTAAAAAACTAAGAAGGGATTCAAGTCCCCAAAAAAATAAACATAAAACAACGATTGCACCAAATACGATCATAAAAGTTTGAGTTGTTTCCATTCTTGTTGGCCAAACAACTTTTCTTATCTCCGTTCTAGATTCTCTCATTAACTTAAGAGCATTTGTGCCGAAACTCGTAATAGCAATTATTCCAAGCCCGATAATGAAAAGAAATAACACACCAAGAACTCTATACAAGAATGCAATCTCAACAAAGTAGCTATTTCCAACAACAGCTGCAGCAAATACAGCTAATGCTAATAACCACTTTAGGTTATCAAGAGTTTTTGAAGTAGACCCTTTATTCATAATTCAACTCTCTACCAGCTCGTTCCTCATGGCAGGCCAGGAGGGACTCGAACCCCCAACCCCCGGTTTTGGAGACCGATGCTCTACCAATTGAGCCACTGGCCTATAATTTTTCATTTTCCTCAAAGACAAACAAGCCGAGGCATAAAGCCTCGGCCAAAAAGTCTTATGTTATTCTACTATTTTTGATACTACGCCAGCACCAACAGTTCTTCCACCCTCTCTAATTGCAAATTTCAAACCTTCGTCCATCGCAATTGGAGCAATTAATGAAACAACCATTTTGATATTATCTCCAGGCATAACCATTTCAGTACCTTCAGGTAATTCACAAGCACCTGTTACATCAGTTGTTCTGAAATAAAACTGAGGTCTGTAATTATTCATAAATGGAGTGTGTCTTCCACCTTCATCTTTACTTAAAACATATATTTCAGCTTCAAATTTTGTATGAGGTGAAATTGATTTAGGTTTTGCTAAAACTTGTCCTCTTTCAACAGCATCTCTTTCGACTCCTCTTAAAAGAATACCGCAATTCTCACCAGCTCTACCTTCATCTAGGGATTTTCTGAACATTTCAACACCGGTACAAGTTGTATCAGTTGTTTCTTTAATACCTACGATCTCAAGAGGATCTCCAGTATTTACAATGCCAGTTTCAATTCTTCCTGTAACTACAGTACCTCTTCCAGATATTGTGAAAACATCCTCAATTGGCATCAAGAAATTACCATCAACAGGTCTTTCAGGCTCAGGAACATATGTATCTAAAGTCTCAATTAATTTTTGTACTGAAGGGACACCAATATCTGAAGTATCTCCTTCAAGTGCTTTTAATGCACTTCCAACAATAATAGGTGTATCATCTCCAGGGAAATCATATTCATTTAAGAGCTCTCTAATTTCCATTTCAACTAATTCGATCATTTCAGCATCATCATTCTGATCAGCTTTGTTCATGTATACAACGATGTATGGAACACCAACCTGTCTTGCAAGAAGAATGTGCTCTCTTGTTTGAGGCATTGGTCCATCAGCAGCACTTACAACAAGAATTGCACCATCCATTTGTGCAGCACCAGTGATCATATTTTTAACATAGTCAGCGTGTCCTGGACAGTCAACGTGTGCATAGTGTCTCGCTGTTGATACATACTCTACGTGAGAAGTTGCAATTGTAATCCCTCTTTCTCTTTCTTCTGGAGCATTATCGATGTTAGCAAAATCAACTGCATCACCACCATAAACCTCTGCAGCTACTTTTGTTAAAGCAGCAGTAAGAGTAGTTTTACCGTGGTCGACGTGACCAACAGTACCCACATTAACGTGGGGTAAGGTTCTCTCGAATTTTTCTCTAGCCATTTTTATGCCTCTCTTAAATTGTTATAAATTGGAGCTCATAACCGGACTTGAACCGGTGACCTCTTACTTACCAAGCAAGTGCTCTACCGCTGAGCTATATGAGCCCGTTCATAAGCATCCTATTTTTGGTGGCGTATTATCTCTCTAAAAGGCTATAAACTCAACCTTTTTTAAAAGATATTTTAAGTTTACTTTTTCTAAAAAAAACTAATGGTGGAGAGGGTAGGATTCGAACCTACGTAGCCGAAGCGGCAGATTTACAGTCTGCTGGTATTAACCACTCACCCACCTCTCCATTTAAAGGTAGCTATTTTTGTTCTAGAATGACTTTAAGTCAACTAATTTCTTACATTGGAAAAGTTAAATAAAGACAAAATTTTACAAAATTTACCAGCAAATAAGGTAAATCTTGAGATTTTTAATGAAATCGACTCAACCAATGATGAAGCTAAAAGAATTATCGTACAAAATGACTTCCATGTAATTATTGCTGAGAGGCAAACAAAAGGCAGAGGTAGGCTTGGAAAAAAATGGTCAAGTCCAAATTCTGGCAATATTTATTTGACAATTTGCACTGAAAATGATCATTCTAATTCTCCACTAAGCCTTGTTACTGGCTTGATATGTAAAAGAGCTATAAACAAAATTTCTAATAAATTATTAGTATCTTTGAAATGGCCAAACGATATCCTTGTAAAGGATAAGAAGATTGGGGGAATTTTAGTAGAAAAAGAGATTCAGAAAGAAATTACAAGGACAATAATTGGTATAGGAATTAATATTAATATAAAAAAACAAGAATCTTGGTGGGGCGACTTATCAAATTACAATCTTGAAACTAAAAGAAATGAACTTATCAATCAGATATTGCTTGAATTTATTTCAATGTCGAAAAACATGAATCCTAATTGGATGGATGAATGGAGAGATAGTTGCATCCATATGAACAAAAAAATAATAATTGAAGTTGGTAATTCTTTTAAAAAAGAAGCTTTTTTTAAAGATATCGATGAAAATGGAAATGCAATTATTGAGACCGATGAAGGAAAAAAAGTAATTTCGAGTGGTGAAATTAGCATAAAAGGAGTTTATTAAATGTTGCATTATGTAAAAAATATATCCATAAATGAAAATATTCCTAAAAACTTAAATGAAATTGTTTTTGGAGCAGGATGTTTTTGGGGAGTGGAGAGAAAGTTTTGGGATTTAGATGGAATATATGTTACCTCAGTTGGATATTCAGGTGGAAATACTGAAAATCCTTCCTATGAAGATGTGTGTTATAGAAATACGAATCATGTTGAAGTTGTGAAAGTTCACTATGATTCAAATGAAATTAAACTCGATGAGATACTAAAAGTATTTTGGGAGTGTCATGATCCTACTCAGGGTATGCGTCAAGGAAATGATATTGGAACTCAGTATAGATCTGTAATTTTCTGTTCAAATGAGGATGACATTAAACAAGCTGTTAAAAGTAAAGAAAAATTTCAAAATATTCTTAGAGAAAATAAATTTGGCGATATTACAACTGAAATAAGCTTAATTAAAAACTACTATCTTGCTGAAGAATATCATCAACAATACCTAGCCAAACACCCTAATGGATATTGTGGGCTAGGTGGAACAGGTTGTACTCTCGATTAATTATTAATCAGGATTGTACTGAAGCAAGGCTTGCTCCAAGTAAGTTCTTACCGGTTTAAATGTAGTTCCTGCTTCTTCAACAAATTTTGCAAATTGAGATGTATTTTGATAATTTGCAAGAAAATCAAGCACATCAGCATTTGAGTTAAAATAAACAGATACTGAATGAGTTACGTTACCGCCACCAGTATGCTGTTGTCTTAAGACATATGCCTCGCCACCGAATGATTCTTCAAACATCTTTGCTGCCATCTTTTTAAAAGCATTAAAATAGACAATAGGATTATTTACTTCACTTACAAAAGTAACACCATAATTAGCACCCCTTCCATCACCCTCAGCTATCAAATAACTAGTCAAATTATGGTAGTAAGGTTCTGCTCCAGCAGCAGCCATCTCCTGTCCAAATACAGCAAATGCAGATGAACCAGAAAATATTTCTGATGCCTCTTGGAATCTTTCAGCACTTTTGTAATAAAAATTAATCGAATGGGTAATATTTGTATAACCTTGAAGATTAATTCTTGACAAAGCGGCTTCATATTTTTGCTCTTTTATGTCTGGACTATTCATCATTTTATCGAATGCAGCCCCACAAGCAGGTTCATTAGGACAACTAAAGAAGTAATTTGCTTGGAACTTTGAATAATTTGGTTCGGTATGATCATCTGCAATCAAGATTGAAGACATCATAAAAATTGTTATTAATATATATTTTTTCATAATTAAAAATCTTATTACATTTAATATTAAATTCAATACTTAATTTTAGATGTAATTTTTAGATTTAATTATATAAAGGGATTAATTTTTACAATTCTATGATGTAAAATCTCAACCCACGCCACCTTAGCTCAGTTGGCTAGAGCAGTTGATTTGTAATCATCAGGTCGTCAGTTCGAATCTGACAGGTGGCTCCATCTAATGGTATTATTAAAATATGAATTCTTTTGAAAATCAAAACGACCAATCTGTAACTAAAGATACTAAACTTAAAAAAGATTTTAAGATTGCTCAGTATGTGTATGTTTCTATATATATTCTGCTAATAATTTGTTTAGTAGTGTTTTACACATAAAATAAAAAATAATGGATTTAACAACTTATATTATTGGAAATGTAATTTTGATTGGTCTTTTATATTGGGTTGTTATGAACAAAGATAATTAATTTCTATATCCGTTAGGCTTATCTTTATTTTTTGTATATCTATCTGTTAATCTCGACATCCTGGATGTTAGATCAATATCTTTGCCATTAATAAATACTTTTTCAGGCATTGAAGAAGGTTCTAAAGGATCAGCATCCCAAATAATTAGATCTGCTATATTTCCTTGTGCGATTTGTCCTCTATCACCTAAATTAAAAATTTCTACTGGTGATAAAGTGATTGCTTTTAGGGCGCCTTCATATGACATCCCATTAGCAACTGCAACGCCAGCTCCCTGCCTAATTAAGTGATAATTATGGCTTCTTGGAGCATTAAACATCAAAGTAATACCCATTCTTTCAAGATCTCCAGCTAGCTCAATGTTAGCTGCTAGCTCATCAAAAGACTCAGGAATATTATTAATTGGATTTATTATCAAAGGTACATCACTTTCTGCAATTTTATTTGCAACCAATCCTGCTTCCTGTGCTCCCATAATTATTAAATTTAAATCATATTTTTCTTTTATTTTAATAAGTTTTAATAGATCTGAGGCCCTATTTGCTTTAATAATCAGAGGCAGATCGTCATTAATCAATCTATAAAGTGCTTTCAAATCTCTTGGATGAAGCTCCATTGTTTCTGCAATTGGAGAATCATCAATCAAGTCAGCTGCATCTTGGTATGATTCCATATCTTTAGAATCAATAGATGATGCAAATTCTAATAAGTCTTCCATAATTGAAAAAGTTTCAGATCTAGATTCTCCTCCTGATCCTCCAACTCGACCTATCATCACATTATCTTTTATACCTGTGATTTCAAGATTACTATCAAGGACAAAGAAAGATCCAAGCCCTCCTATTGGACTATCTGTATTTTGAGGCAGTGTAAGAGTCGAGGTGATGCCATTTGACCTATTCCATGGAATTAGAACTGAGTTTGGATTAAAAGCATCATAAATGCTAAATCCTATCTTATATAAATCTGATGAATCGTCTCGAGTTACACTTAATGCGCCTATTTCAACAATTCCAATACCAGTGTCAGTAGATATTATTCCTGGGGTCAATATTTTTCCTGTTGCATCTATTATCTTGTCTCCTCGAAGATTAGCTGTTGAGACTCGAGATATTTTGTTTCCGTCAACTAAAACATTTCCAACAAAAGCATTATTATTTTTTCCATCATAAATTGTTGCGTTTTGAATAAGGATACTTTCAGAATTTATAATTCCATTAAAAAAAATAAACACTAAAAAAAGAACTTTCTTTGATTGGCTTATCATTCTTCTATCCTATTTTTTTCTGGACTAATTATTCCAACATCAAAATCACTTGCAGGTTGGAAATTATTTTTTCTGTCATAAGCTGTTGCGCCATCAATAAAAACTCTCTCAACAAGAGCATATACACTAAAAGGATTTTTTGACCAAATGACGACATCAGCGTTTTTGCCAACTTTTAATGATCCAGTTTGATCATAAATACCCGCAGCTTTTGCTGGGTTAGAAGTAATCCAATTCATAGCTCTTGCTTTTGATATATCAAAACCAGCTCTCAAACCAGCAGCTAAAGCTTTTGATGCTTCTTGATTGAGATGCTGAATCCCTATGGCATCATCAGAGTGAACAATTGCACACCCTTTGCCACCAAGAGCTTGATCAACAATGGCTATATTAGCCTGAACCATATCATATGCCTCGTGTTTAAACCCCCACCAATCTGCCCATAAAGCTCCACATATATTATTTTCTGCCAATAAATCTGCAATTTTGTATGCTTCAACACCATGATGGAAAGCTGTAATTTTATAATTAAATTCATTTGCAATATTTATCATTGTTGCCATTTCCTCAGCTCTATAACAATGATTGTGAACTAATATTTCACCTCGCAGTACTCCCGCAAGAGTATCCATCTCAAGATCTCTCTGAGGTGCATATCCTATTTCTTTAGCTTCCTCAGATTTAGCTTCGTATTCATCTAACCGACTTAAATAAGCTTCAGCTTGAATCCAAGATTTTCTATAACCTGCTGCGTTACCCATTCTTGTGGATGGAGCTTGTTGTCTATTTCCATAAACTCTTTTTGGATTTTCTCCACAGGCCATTTTTAATGAATGTGGTGCATCAGGAAATTTCATAGAATTGATGGTGTTTCTTTGTAAATTTTTTACAGTTACTCCCCTACCACCAATCAAATTTGCCGATCCTGGCAAAATATGAAAAGCAGTTATCCCTCCTTTTAAAGCAAGAGCATACTGAGGATCTTGAACCCAAATTGAATGTTCAGCCCATACATCTGCAGTAACAGGACTCGTTGCTTCATTTCCATCAGAACTTGTGCTTACCCCAGGAGCTGGGTAAACGCCCATATGAGAATGAATATCTATAATTCCAGGAGTTACCCATTTATTGGATGCATCAATGATCAAAAATTCACTACCAACTGGTAAATCTTTACCAATAGCAACAATTTTTCTATCCTGAATTAAAAGATCTGTTTCATTAAATTCATTTCCTTCTCCATCATAAATATTTGCATTTCTAATAAGAATATTCTCTGAAGGTAAAGGTTCGTAAGTTGATTCAAATGGCTTTGCTTCAATAAAGCACGCAAAAATTAAAAAAGAGTATTTTATTAGCTTGGTCATATAATGAATAATATAATCTATAATAAATAAAACACAAAAATATATATGAAAGCATATCAAGTTGTTGAAAACGGCAAACCTCTAGAAAAAAGAGAAATAGAAAAACCCAAACCGACTGGTAAAGAAATTTTAATTAAAACTGTAGCATGTGGCGTTTGTCATTCAGACGTCCATATACATGAAGGTTTTTTTAGTTTGGGGGAAGAAGCAAAACTTCCAGTACCTCTAATGACAGATGCGCTTGCTATGGGTCATGAAATATATGGTGAAGTGGTTGAGTTAGGGGAAGATGTTTCGGATATTGAAATTGGAAAAAAATATGTTGCATATCCTTGGATAGGATGTGGTAATTGTGATGAGTGCGCTAATGATAGAGAGCATTATTGTTCACCTTTAACAACAAAAAATTTAGGTATTAATGTAGACGGTGGTTATGCAGAATATGTTCTTGTGCCAGATTCTAAATATTTATTTGATGCCGGAGATACTCCAGACGAAGTTGCTGGAAGTTACGCTTGCAGAGGTTTGACTGCGTACAGTGCGCTTAAAAAAGCGGATTTAGTTAAAGGTCAAAATTCTGTTGTTATCATAAGCGCTGGAGGGCTTGGATTACTTTCATTAAAAATAATTCAAGCAGCCTATTCTATTAATCCTATAGTTGTTGACATTGACGATGAAAAACTTGAACTAGCAAAACAAGCTGGAGCATCTGAAGTAATTAATTCAAGAGATGAGAAGTTGTACGAAAAAATTGCAGAACTTACTAATGGTGGTGCCACCAGTGTCATTGATTTTGTAGGTGCAGCTGAGACGTTTGAGCTTGCATCTGGAATGTTCGGTATGAAAAGAGGTGGCACATATGTAATTGTTGGTTTGATTGGAGGAGAAACAAACTTACAGCTTCCAATGACAACTTTAACTGCAAGAACCATTCGAGGAGTCTATGTTGGAAGTCTGCAAGAAATGAGTGAATTAATGGAGCTTGTAAGGGAAAACAAGATTGAGCATGTAGAGGTTGAAAGAAGAAATGCCTCAGAGGCAAATAAAACTTTAAATGACTTGAAAAATGGAAAGATTAATGGTTTAGTATGCCTGACTCATGATCATGAATAAAAAATATCTACTATATTCATTTCTATTTATAGCAAGTTTGTCGTTGCACAGCTTTGCAGATCATCATGATCACTTCAGCTTTGAAGAAGAGCATTTGGCTGAATGCCAGGCTTGTGAAGAAAATGTTGAAATTAAAATTGCTTCAACAAAAAATAAAAACAATTTTTTAAAAGAATCCCCTGAATCAAATCTAATCAATAGATTTGTAAGTCAAAAACAAAAATCAAATCTATCAAGAGCTCCACCTTTAAATTAGTTAATTAATAAATTTTTAACTAATTTTTCATAAAGGAGGAAACATGAAAAAATTTTTTAACGCAGTTATTGTATTAATTGCTTTTCATTCGATAAATATAATTTCACAGGATGAGGTTGAAGAAATTGTTGTTACTTCAGCTTTTATCGATACTAGTGAAATTAACAATCCGCTATACGTTATTGATGGTTCTGAATTTTCAGATGGAGCAACTACAAGTTTGGGTGATGCGATTGATGAGTATCTTGGTCTTTCAATTGCAGACTATGGTTCAGCTGTTGGCCAACCAATTATTAGAGGTATGTCAGGCCCAAGAGTAAAAATACTTAAAAATGGTGTCGTCAACAGAGATGTGTCTGGTCTTGGTGTTGATCACTTGAATGACGTGGACTTGAATGATATTTCTCAAGTAGAAATTGTCAAAGGACCCTCATCACTTCTATATGCAAATGGGACCATAGGAGGAATTATCAATGTTGTTGATGATTTAATTTCAACTAAGAATTTTGAAATTCCTGAGGTTTCAGTTGGATATGAATCTCAATCTGTAAATGACGGAAATTCAGAATTTGTGAATTTAAAAGGCAATGTTGGTGGTTTTAATGTTAATTTTGGCTATAAAAATACTGATTTTGGAAACTATGATGTTCCTAGTGGTGCTGTAATTCACTCAGAGGAGGAGCATCATGATGATGAAGATCACGATGAAGATGAACATCATGATGATGAACATTCTGAAGAGGATTTAGGATACATAAATAACTCTGATTTTGCTGTAGAGGCAACAAAGTTTGGTGTATCCAAATTAACAGACTGGGGCTATATTGGCTTTGGAATTGATAATCTTGAAAGTGTTTATGGTATTCCCTTTCATGGCGATGAGCATGGAGATGAGCATGGCGATGAGCATGGAGATGAATATGGTGATGAAGAAGAGCATGGTGAGGAAAGAATTTTTTCCACTACTGATTCTGAGACTTCTTCTATCAGAGGTTCATACAATGTCAATGGAAGTCTTGTTAATAAAGTTGACTTTACATACCGAGATTCAGATTACTCTTTAACAGAGGCTCATGCTGAAGAAGAGCATCACGAAGAAGAAGATCATGAAGAGGAAGAAGAACATGAAGAACATGCTCCAACCGTTTTCATGAATGAGGCTGTTGAGTATGGTGCTACTTTTGATATTTCAAATGACTCTTCAACTCAAAAGGTTGTTGTAAATTTTGTCGATGAAGATAACTCTATTGTTGGCGAAGAAGCGTTCATGAATCCTGCAAATAGTGAAGAATTCACAATTGGTTATTACTTAAGTAAAGACCTAGGAACATTTGATCTTGATTTTGGTTTTAGATTGGATCAAATTGAAAGAAGTGGAAGTGTTTCTGAGGAAGAACATGAAGATGATCATGGAGATGATCATGGTGATGAACATGGTGATGAACATGGAGACGTTGATTATTACAACATAGATGATACAACAAGTAGTTTTGCTATAACTCTTGGCAGAGACCTAAGTGATAATCTTGGTATTAGTCTTGGGTATGCAAGTGTTGAAAGACTTCCATCTTCAATTGAGCTCTTCATGAATGGACCTCATATGGCAACAGGAAGATTTGAAGTTGGTGATCCAAATCTTAACAGTGAAACTTCAAATAACTTTGATATCACTTTTAATTTTGATAATGGTGATTTCTATGCTCTCGCAAGTTTTTATATCACTGATGTGGATAATTACATCGCTCTAATAGATGAAGAAGATGATCACATGGGTGAAGACGAGCATCATGAAGACGAAGATGAGCATCATGAAGGTGAGGACGAGCATCATGAAGACGAGCATGATGATCATGGTCATGGTAATTTAATTCATGCTAATTACATGCAAGAAGATGCTGAGTTTGATGGATACGAGATTGAATTTGGAAGAAGTTTTGATCTTGGCTCTGGCGAGCTTGCTTTATCTTTTGGAAGAGATGTTGTGAATGCTGAATTCGCAGATGGACATTACGTACCAAGAATTAATCCAGCAAGAAACATTTATTCTTTAGTTTATACTCAAGATGATTTGCTCTTTAAACTAATGCTTAAAGATGTTGAAAAACAAAATGATATTGGTGAAGGTGAAACAGCAACTGATTCTTATCAAATGCTTAACACAAGACTAACCAAAACATTCAAAGGAATGGGCGAAGGTGAACTAAAAGTTTCGCTTTTCGCTAATAACCTTCTTGATGAAGTTGCCAGGAATCACTCTTCTTTTGTGAAAAATGAAGTTCCTCTTCCTGGAAGAAATTACGGATTAAAATTTAATCTAACCTTCTAGTATCTTAACTTAGAAATAAAACTGGCCCAAATTTGGGCCAGTTTTTTTATGTTCATTAAAACATTTATAATCTTTCTAAATAAAGCTCTATAATCAACAATATGCGATTAAAGATAAAAGTCTTTTCTTTGTTAATTTTTTCTTTTTTTATTCACTCAAACGAAATTGAAGAAATAGTTGTGACAGGAACACTTCTAAAAAATGCAGAAAGTGATTTATCGCCTGTTCAACTTATTAATGAAAATGATTATAAAAATTTTAATATCACAAATATTGGTGAAATAAGTAAGTATTTGAACGTAAGCTCAGGATCTAGATTTCAAACAAATGCACTTGAAGGAGTTGATCAGGGCATGTCATCAATTACATTAAGGGGTTTGGATGCTTCCGCAACTTTATTACTATTAAATTCTAGAAGACATACTTTTTCAGGAACACCATCCAATAACGGAAATGGCTATATTGATGCAAATATTGTTCCAGAAATTGCTATTGAAAAAATAGAAATCCTAAAAGAAGGTGCAACATCAATATATGGCTCAGATGCAATTGCTGGAGTTGTTAATTTTCTTACATTTAGAGAATTTGAAGGATTAAGGGTTAAAGCCGGTAAACAGACTACTACAAACTATAATCAAGATGATAATAGTTTTGGTATTTTGTTTGGAACAAAAATCCTAGATGGAAAACTTGTGATTGGTTTCAATGCGCTTGAGAGGTCTCCATTGTCTGCAAGTGAAATAGATGGAATTGCTGAATTGGGATTAAGTGGTCTTGGTAAAACCTTCAAGGTGCTTGGTCCGGATATTGTTTCATCTGGACTTTTTGCTGGAGCTTACCCAAAAGTAAGTCAATTTGTTCCAGATCCAAATTGTGAAGAAAATGGCGGCGTTCTTGATGGAAGTTTTTGTAGATTTTTATATGGAGAAAGATTTAATATTGTAAATGATGAGGATCATCAAAAAATTTATTTGAATTTTTCAAAAGAAACGGAGGTTTTAAAACATAATTTCCATTTCATATCATCTAAAGTTAATGTAAACGATAATCCTCAATCTCCTTCATATCCTGCTCTTCCTTTTTTATCAAGAAATATTGAGCCTGGTGAGGGCGGGAGCCCTTTTAATGTTCCAGTCGTATGGTATGGCAGACCTCTTGGTTCGGAATTCAAGTCACCCTACTCACCTAAAGACATTGAACAATTTAATGTTAATTACAGTCTTTCTTTTTTAATCAATCAAACAACTGATGCCGATATATCTATAACTGTGAGTGAGCACTCTAATAATCACTTTAGGCCTGATATTATTGATTCAAGATTTCTTGCTGCCATAAAAGGAAATGGTGGTCCTGATGGAAATCTTACTTGGAATATATTTGATTCAACTCAAAATCCAAAGTCTCTTATTGATTATGTTAGAGGCGCAGAAGTTTCATCAAAAGTAGCTGACCTTATTTCTGTTGATGGAATATTTAATAGGAAATTAAAAAACCTCAATTTAGCTTATGGGTTTCAACTAAATAAAGAAAGTTTAGATATTTATTATGATGAAGTTAGTAGAGCTGAGTTTGATAAGGATGGAAGGTTAGTTAAAACAGCTGACCTTTTCTTTCTGGGTGGAGGAATTAATTTATCCAAATCAAGGACTAGCAATGCTTTATTTCTTGAAATAGAAAAAAGTATTCAAGAGGCTTTAGATTTAAGAGTTGCAGCAAGATATGAGTCTATGAAGAATGAATCATCATTCGATCCAAAGATTTCATTGAAATATAATGTAGCTGATGCTCTAACAATTCGATTTTCCAAAGGAACCGCTTTTTCTGCACCATCTATGGCGCAAATGTACTCAAGTGAAATTAATCTTGGAAGCGTAAGAGACGTTAATGATTCGGTTTTTGTAAGACAAGCTTCAACAGGTAATCCAAATTTGAAACCAGCTACCTCAACAAATTCAAATATTGGACTAATATTTCAAAGAAATGATCTTAGAATTAGCATAGATGTTTGGGAGATAGAATATGAAGATAGAGTCGAGGTCGAAAGTGCTCAAGCAATATTATCTTCAAATCCATTTGGACCAAGTATTACAAGAAATGAATTTAGTGATCTTATAGGAGTTACAACTACCTACTTCAATGAAGATAATACTTTGGTAAAGGGGATTGATCTTCAAATTCAATATCTTATAAATTTGAAGCAAAGCGATCTGTCTATAAATTTGATGGGTACTAACTTATCTGACTTTAAAACTCCTAGCCTCACAAATCAAAACTTATTGATTAATCGTGTTGGGAAGTTTAATTTTGATACTCATACTTTTTCTCTACCAAAGAAAAGAATTAATTCTTTTGTAAACTGGAACTTCAAAGACTTAAGCTTAAGCTTAAACTCAAGATATTTGGATGGATATGTTAATGAAAGAGCCATTACCGGATTAGGACTAACATATGGGTATTCCAATCAAGTTAAATCTTTCTTTGTTCATGATATATCACTTAACAAAAAGCTATTCATTTCGAGTGGTCAACTTGATTTAAGAGTATATCTTTCAAATATATTCGATAAATCTGCTCCAAGGTTATATGATGCACCTGATTTTAGTTTTGATACGAGATTGCATGATCCAAGGGGAAGAATTCTAGGATTAAATGTTGAGTATAATTTCTGATTTTTAAAATTTTTCAAAAATATGGATAACCTTACTAATTCTATTGATCAAGTAGTTGAAGAAAATTCTTTGCCACATGAATGGTCAAAGGAAGTGCTTGCTGAGTTAAAAGACTTAGGAGTAAAAAATAATAAAAGAGATGACCTGAGAAAAATCCCATTTGTAACTATTGATGGCAAAGATGCCAAGGATTTTGATGATGCAGTGTTTTGCGAAGCCAATAAAGATGGTTTTGTTCTTCAAGTAGCTATTGCTGATGTAGCTGAGATTGTTGAACCTAGATCATCTATCGACACAGAGGCTTTATCAAGAGGAACTTCTATTTACTTTCCTAAGAGGGTTATTCCCATGCTTCCTGAAGAGATTTCAAACAACTTGTGTTCATTAATTCCAAATGAAGATAGAAATGTTTTGGTATGTAAAATTAATTTTACTCAAGAAGGAGAAATTAATTCATATGATTTCTCAGAGTCTATAATAAATTCTCATAAAAGATTTACTTATAACGAGGTTGAATTCTTAAAGCAAAATAAAGACACTAATCTAAGTGCTGACATTCTTAACTCAATAAATGCCCTTGAAAAGCTTACAAAACAACTTCTTAACAATAGATCAAAAAGATATGCATTAGAAATAGAATCTTCGGAACCAACTCTTTCTTTTGGAAATGAGGGTAATATTTCAGAAATATTTATTCCAAAAAGACTATTTGCACATCAGATGATTGAAGAAGCAATGATATCTGCAAATATCTGTGCTGCTAAATTCATTAAAAAACATTTAGGGTTTGGTGTTTATAGAATTCATGAAGAGCCTGAACATTTAAAACTTGAAAACTTGAAGAAGTTTTTTTCTTTAAAAGGATTATCAACAAAATCTTTTTCAAGTCCCTTGGAAATGATTAATAGCTTTATCAAACATATTTATAAAGATGAGAAAAATAAAATAATGAATGTTTTAATACTTCAATCGCTGAAGAGAGCATGTTACTCAACTAAGGAAATCGGCCACTTTGGGCTTCAATTAAAAGAATATTCTCATTTTACTTCTCCAATAAGGCGATATCCTGACTTAATATCTCACAGGCTTATCAAAAATGTTCTAAATAAAAAACAACTTGATTCTAATCAAGATGATCTTGAGATAACACTTAATGATCTTTCAGACTTAGAGCAAAGAGCAGAAAGATCGTCTAGACAAGTTATTCAGCGACTTATTTGTCATCATCTCGAAGGATCTATTGGAGAAGAATTTTCTTCAATAGTTGTTGGAATTACAGAATTTGGACTTTTTTGCGAAATTGAAAATCACTTTATATCAGGCCTGGTTCATGTATCTGATTTAAGTCGTGATAGATATATTTTTGATAAAGAAGCAAATATACTAAAAGGGAAAAGAACAGGGAGAACTTTTAGAATTGGGCAAAAAATAAATGTTCAGCTTGCTAATGTAATCCCTGAAGAAAGAAAAATTGTTCTTGTACCAAAATAGCTATGAATAAAAAAATTGATAACAAGAGGGTCGGTTTTCATAGCATTGAGAGTATTATCAAAAATAATCCTCATAAAATTAAAAAATTATTCATACCCCAGTCAAGAGAAGACAAAAGGATAATTAACTTAATTGCTCTTGCTGAAAAAAATGGAATTAAGTATCAGGTATCAAAAAAGCTTAAACAGGAACCTGAAGCTGAAATATTAAGTGAAAATAATTTAAGCTTTCAGGATTTAAAAATATTCTTAGAAAATCAAATTAATGAGAAGCTGAATTTATTAATTCTAGATAATATTATTGATCCAAGAAATCTAGGTGCATGTATCAGGTCAGCTGCGGTAACTAATGTAGACGCAGTCATTATTAATAAACACCACTGTGCGCCATTAAATGATGTTGCTCATTCAGTGTCATCTGGTGGTGCTGAATACGTTCAGATATTCTTTGTTTCAAATCTAGTAAATTGCATAAAGTATTTAAAGGGATTAAATATCAATATTTTTGGTCTAAGTGAGCACTCTAGAACAGATTATAATCAAGCAGATTTTACTGGAAATACTGCTGTTATAATGGGATCTGAAGAAGATGGTATAAGAAAAAAAACGCAAGAAAGTTGTGATTCAATGATAAAGCTTAGCAATAATAAAAATTTTAAAAGCTTTAATGTTTCTGTCGCAACTGGGATAATACTGTCAGAAATTGCGCGACAAAGAAAATGCTAAAACAAAGAACGCTTAGAAATTCAATAAAGGCTGTAGGTATCGGACTTCATACTGGCAAAAACATTAATTTAGAACTTATACCATCTGAAATAAATTCTGGTATAAACTTTATTAGAACTGATGTCGATGAAAATCTAGTTATTCCTGCTATTGCTGAGAATGTTGGCGATACAAGTTTATCTACAGCACTAGTCAAAGATGATGTAAAAATTTCCACAATTGAGCATCTGTTGTCAGCCATTGCTGGTCTTGGAGTTGATAATTGTCTCATTAAGGTTGATGGTCCTGAAGTCCCAATAATGGATGGAAGCTCAAGCCCTTTTGTGTTTTTAATTCAATCTGCTGGGCTTGAAGATCAAGAAGCATTAAAAAAATTCATAAAAGTAAAAAAAGAAGTAACAGTTACAAGAGATGACGCATATGCAACTATAAAACCTTTTGATGGTTTTAAAGTTTCATTCAAGGTTGATTTTGATCATCCTGTGCACAAACAACTTCCATCTGAATCAGTTATAGATTTTTCTTCAACTTCTTTTGTAAAAGAGGTATGTAGAGCGAGAACATTTGGTTTGATGAGTGAAGCTGAAATGCTAAAGTCCAGAAATCTGGCTCTTGGAGCAAGTGTATCTAATGCAATTGTTTTTGGTGATGATGAAATTTTAAATGACGAAGGACTTCGATTTAATGATGAAATAGTAAAACATAAAACGTTAGACGCTATAGGTGATTTGTATTTATTGGGTGGAAACTTGATTGGCGAATTTTCTGGCTATAAATCAGGACATGAATTAAATAATAAGCTTTTAAGAAAAATAATAGAAGATGATGATGCTTATGAAACTGTTGAATTTGAAAATTCAGAAAATGCCCCAATCTCATATGTAAGGCCACCTTTTGGGGATATGGGGATATAGAGTAGCTTTGATTTAAATTATCAGATCATATAAAAATGTTAAATTTCTTTTCTAATATTTTCGGTTCGAAAAACGACAGAATTCTTAAAAGAATGATGTCATTAGTTAACATAGCCAACAAAATGGAACAGGAACTTTCTGAAAAACCTGATTCGTATTTCCTAGAATTAAAAGATCAACTCTCAGAGAAATATAAAGAAAATAACGATATGTATTCAATTCTGCCTCATGCTTTTGCTGCGGTAAGAGAGGCAAGTAAAAGAACAATTGGTCTTAGACATTTTGACTCTCAAATGCTTGGAGGAATTTCTCTAGCAGAGGGAAATATTGCAGAGATGAAAACTGGTGAGGGAAAAACATTAGTTGCGACCCTGCCAGTATATCTAAACTACGTAATGGAAAATAAAGCTGTAATTGTTACAGTCAATGATTATTTGGCTAGAAGAGATGCGGAATGGATGAGGCCTGTGTATGAGTTTTTAGGGCTTAAGGTTGGAATAGTTAATTCAAATCAGCAAGTAAAGGAAAAAATTTATGCTTACAAGTCAGATGTGATTTATGCAACAAATAATGAGTTAGGCTTTGACTATTTAAGAGACAACATGGCTAGATCAGTTGAGGAGAGAGTTCAATGTTCTCTTGATTTTGCAATTGTTGATGAGGTTGACTCAATATTAATTGATGAAGCAAGAACTCCTTTGATAATTTCAGGGCCAACAGCTGAAACATCAGATTATTATCGACAAATTAGAAAATTTATTCCTCACTTAAAAAAACAGGACAGAGAGGGAACAGAAGAAGAGCCACTTCTTGATGAAGAACGAGGTCACTATTTAATTGACGAAAAAAACAGAAGTATAGAGCTTACTGATGATGGATATATTCTGGTAGAAGATTTATTAGAGCAAGCAAATATGCTTGGAGAATCAGATGGTCTCTACTCAGCTTCAAACTTAAAAATTATGAAATTTGTTCAGGCTACGCTCAGAGCAAATTACTTATTTCAAAAAAATGTCCACTATCTTGTAAGAAACAACGAGGTTCTTTTAGTTGACGAACATACTGGAAGAACTATGCCAGGTAGAAGAATGAGTGATGGTGTTCATCAAGCTCTTGAATGTAAAGAAAATGTGCCAATTCAAAGAGAGTCACAAACATTGGCATCAACAACTTTTCAAAACTTTTTTAGGCTTTTTGATAACTTGTCAGGAATGACTGGAACTGCAGATACAGAAGCTGTGGAATTTAAACAGATATATGGCTTGGATGTAGTAATTATTCCTACTAATGTTCCTATGATAAGAGATGATCTAAACGATTTAGTTTTTCTTACAAAAAAAGCAAAATATTTAGCACTGATTGATGAAATTGAATCACTTAGAAAAAAGTCTGCTCCAATTTTAGTAGGGACTGTTTCAGTAGAATCATCCGAACAAGTTTCTAAACTTTTAAAAGAAAAAAATATTTCTCATCAAATTTTGAATGCAAAACAGCATGAAAAAGAAGCTGAAGTTATTGCAAATGCTGGTAAACCTGGAATGGTCACTATAGCAACAAACATGGCTGGAAGAGGAACAGATATTGTTTTAGGTGGGAGAAAAGACGATCAATCTGATGAAGATTGGAAAAAAAATAATGAAATTGTTCTTAATGCTGGTGGTTTACATATTTTAGGAACAGAGCGACATGAATCTAGAAGAATTGATAATCAATTAAGAGGTAGATCCGGAAGACAAGGCGACCCAGGCTACTCAAGATTTTTCCTTTCATTAGAAGATGATTTATTAAGATTATTTATTTCCGATAATCGAAGAGCTCTTTTTGAGAGAATTGGAATGGGCGATGATCATATTGAACATAAGATGTTATCTAGGGGAATAGAAAATGCTCAAAAAAGAATAGAGAATAGAAACTTCGATGCAAGAAAAAATCTTCTTGAATATGATGATGTCTCCAACGATCAAAGACAGGCTGTGTACTCGCTGAGGAATCAGCTATTAGAAGAAGAAAATATAAGCGAAACTATAAATGAACTAATTGGATCTGAGTTTAAAAGATTATCAAATCTCTATGTCCCAGAAGAATCTATAGAATCCCAATGGAGAACTGAGGAGCTTCAAGAGGTACTATTAGTGAATTACGGAATCGAAAACGATATTCATGTTAGAGTTCAAAATGATAAGAAATTAGTGCCTGATTCAATCGCAGAGCTGATAGTAAATAACTCATTTGAAGTCTACAAATCAAAATATGAGTCTTTTGGTGAAACAAGACTTCTTTTAGAAAAACAAGTAATGTTGCAAGTATTGGATGTTCATTGGAAAGAGCATCTAGCTGAAATAGATCATCTCAGAGGAAGCATTGGTTTAAGAGCTTATGCTCAAAAAAATCCTAAAAACGAATTTAAACAAGAGGCTTATTCAATGTTTGAGTCTATGTTAGATGCAATCGATTCAGAAACAGTAAGAGCATTGTTCTCAATTGATATTGTTTCAAAAGATCAACTTGAAGCTATCAAAAAGAAAGAAAAGGAAGACGTAGAAATGGTTTTAGAAAAAGCAGAAGCTTCTGCTGTAGAGGAAAATACTAATAATAAAAATATAATTTCTAGCACCATTAAAAGAGAGGATGTAAAAGTTGGTAGAAATGAAATTATTTCAATTACAAATGGTACCGAAACCAAAGAAATGAAATATAAAAAAGCTAAGCCTTTAATTGATTCTGGTGAATGGAGAATTTCTTAGATATATTTTAATCTTCGTAAAAATCTTCAGACTTAGCAGGCCGGGATATAATGTTTTCTTCATTTGCCCATGTACCAAAATCAATTAATTTACACTTTTCTGAACAAAATGGTCTGTGTTCATTTTGTTTAGAATTTGAGCATGGTTGTTCACACCTTGGACATTTAATCATCAATATTAATTCCCAGTAATTTCTGATGAACTTTGATCACCTGTTTTTTTAGATCATCCAATGATGAATCATTTTTGATAACCTCGTCTGCAATTGACATCCTTTCGTTACTAGAAGCCTGATTTTTCATAATATTGATAATATCATTTTTTGTTTTATTATCTCTCTTACTTGCCCTAATAATTTGATTTTCCTCTTTGCAATCAACTACCACAATTTTGTCATAAAAATCTTGTGAATTAGTCTCGTAAATTAATGGGACCATAATGATTTTATATACGCTATTTGAGTTTTCTATAAAATTAAAGATTTCCTCACGAACAAGTGGATGAATTATTGATTCAAGTACTTCTTTTTTATCTTCATTCTTAAAAATTTCATCTCTTAAAAGAGCTCTGTCAACATTTTTATTTTTATCAATAAATTTTTCACCAAAGTGTTCTAGGAAAAGTTTTTTTGCGCTTTCATTATCATCAAGAATGTTTTTTGAAACATGATCTGCATCTATTACATCGATTCCTAATTCAATAAAAAAATCTCCAGCAACAGATTTTCCTGAACCAATTCCACCAGTAAGACCAACTATCATTGAATAATTATAGACCTAGACATAAAAAAAGGCTCTTAGTAATTACTAAGAGCCTAAAATAAAAAAAGCCTGACGATTTCCTACTCTCACACAGGGAGACCCTGCACTACCATTGGCGTTAACTCGTTTCACTTCTGAGTTCGAAATGGGATCAGGTGGTACCAAGTTGCTATTGTCATCAGGCAAACTGGTATGTAATTTTTACAATCACTGTAAATTTATGAATTTCATACAAACCTTCTTAAGGTTACATGATCAAGCCTCACGAGTTATTAGTACAAGTTAGCTCAACGCCTCACAACGCTTACACATCTTGCCTATCAACGTCATAGTCTATGACGACTCTTTAGGAGACATAAAGTCTCTGGGAGATATCATCTTGGGAGAGGCTTCCCGCTTATATGCTTTCAGCGGTTATCCTTTCCGAACATAGCTACCCGGCAATGCCACTGGCGTGACAACCGGAACACCAGAGGTTCGTCCAATCCGGTCCTCTCGTACTAGGATCAGCTTCCCTCAAATCTCCAAACGCCCACAGCAGATAGGGACCGAACTGTCTCACGACGTTCTAAACCCAGCTCGCGTACCACTTTAAATGGCGAACAGCCATACCCTTGGGACCTGCTCCAGCCCCAGGATGTGATGAGCCGACATCGAGGTGCCAAACACCGCCGTCGATATGAACTCTTGGGCGGTATCAGCCTGTTATCCCCGGCGTACCTTTTATCCGTTGAGCGATGGCCCTTCCATACAGAACCACCGGATCACTAAGACCTAGTTTCCTACCTGCTCGATCCGTCGATCTCGCAGTCAAGCATCCTTCTGCCTTTATACTCTGTGCACGATGTCCGACCGTGCTGAGGATACCTTCGTACTCCTCCGTTACTCTTTGGGAGGAGACCGCCCCAGTCAAACTACCCAGCACACACTGTCCCTGATCCAGATAATGGACCTAGGTTAGAACTTCAATTTTACAAGGGTGGTATTTCAAGGACGACTCCACTAGGACTAGCGTCCCAGCTTCAAAGTCTCCCACCTATCCTACACAAATAAAGTCAAAGTCCAGTGTGAACCTGTAGTAAAGGTGCACGGGGTCTTTCCGTCTAGCTGCGGGTACACTGCATCTTAACAGCGAATTCAATTTCACTGAGTCTATGGTGGAGACAGTGTGGCCATCGTTACGCCATTCGTGCAGGTCGGAACTTACCCGACAAGGAATTTCGCTACCTTAGGACCGTTATAGTTACGGCCGCCGTTTACCGGGGCTTCGATCAAGAGCTTCGCATAAGCTAACCCCATCAATTAACCTTCCGGCACCGGGCAGGCGTCACACCCTATACGTCCTCTTACGAGTTTGCAGAGTGCTATGTTTTTAATAAACAGTCGCAGCCACCTGGTATCTTCGACCACGTTCAGCTCAAAGAGCAAGTCTTGTCACCAATCGCGGCGCACCTTCTCCCGAAGTTACGGTGCTATTTTGCCTAGTTCCTTCACCATAGTTCTCTCAAACACCTTGGTCTACTCGACCTAACCACCTGTGTCGGTTTAGGGTACGGTTTCTTACAATTTAAGCTTAGAGGTTTTTCCTGGAAGCATGGTATCAGCCACTTCCCACTATAAAGTGGTCGTCGTCAATTCTCAGCCTTAATATTCCGGATTTACCTAAAATATCAGCCTACAATCTTAAACACGGACAACCGTCGCCGTGCTGACTTAACCTTCTCCGTCACCCCATCGCAATTGCAAAAAGTACAGGAATATTAACCTGTTTCCCATCGACTACGGCTTTCGCCCTCGCCTTAGGGGCCGACTCACCCTGCCTCGATTAGCGTTGGACAGGAACCCTTGGTTTTTCGGCGAAGAGGTTTTTCACCTCTTTGATCGTTACTCATGTCAACATTCGCACTTCTGATACCTCCAGCTCGCCTCACAGCTTGCCTTCAACAGCTTACAGAACGCTCTTCTACCATCTTAAAAAGATCTGTAGCTTCGGTTTATGATTTAGCCCCGTTATATCTTCCACGCAGGCCGACTCGACTAGTGAGCTATTACGCTTTCTTTAAAGGGTGGCTGCTTCTAAGCCAACCTCCTAGCTGTTTGTGCCTTCCCACATTGTTTCCCACTTAATCATAATTAGGGACCTTAGCTGACAGTCTGGGTTGTTTCCCTCTCGACTACGGACGTTAGCACCCGCAGTCTGTCTCCCGTGCTCATACTCATAGGTATTCGGAGTTTGCATCGGTTTGGTAAGTCGGGATGACCCCCTAGCCGAAACAGTGCTCTACCCCCTATGGTAATACACGAGGCACTACCTAAATAGTTTTCGAAGAGAACCAGCTATCTCCGGGTTTGATTAGCCTTTCACTCCTATCCACAGCTCATCCCCTCATTTTTCAACATAAGTGGGTTCGCGCCTCCAGTCGATGTTACTCGACCTTCACACTGGCCATGGATAGATCACCCGGTTTCGGGTCTAATCCCAGCAACTGAACGCCCTATTAAGACTCGGTTTCCCTACGCCTACCCTAATTGGTTAAGCTTGCTACTGAAATTAAGTCGTTGACCCATTATACAAAAGGTACGCCGTCACAGAACAAGTCTGCTCCGACTGCTTGTAAGCACAAGATTTCAGGTTCTATTTCACTCCCCTCGCCGGGGTTCTTTTCGCCTTTCCCTCACGGTACTGGTTCACTATCGGTCAGCATAGAGTATTTAGCCTTGGAGGATGGTCCCCCCATATTCAGTCAAGATTTCACGTGTCCCGACCTACTCGATTTCACTTAAATTAGTCTTTCACATACAGGGCTATCACCTACTATGGCTAAACTTTCCAGAATATTTTGCTGGACTAAAATAAGCTTAAGGGCTTTTCCGATTTCGCTCGCCGCTACTGTCGGAATCTCAATTGATTTCTTTTCCTCTAGGTACTTAGATGTTTCAGTTCCCTAGGTTTGCCTCATGTACCTATGTATTCAGTACAAGATAATATACTTATGTATATTGGGTTTTCCCATTCGGAAATCCTCGGATCAAAATTTGTTTACCAACTTCCCGAGGCTTATCGCAGGTTACCACGTCCTTCATCGCCTTATGCTGCCAAGGCATCCGCCTTGTGCTCTTCCTTTACTTGATCATATAACCTTAAAAAGGTTATTTAACATTTTGAGAGTACTTAATAAAATATTAACTACTTTTTAATTTGCAGTGATCTCATGTATACAAAATGTATACACTAGAAAATTACATACCATTTATTTTACATAACATTAGTCTTCAATATTTGATTACTCGTGTGGGCGTTTAAAACACATTTTTCGTTAAGGAGGTGATCCAGCCACAGGTTCCCCTACGGCTACCTTGTTACGACTTCACCCCAGTCATGAAGCACACCGTGGTAAACGCCCTCCCGAAGGTTAGACTATCTACTTCTGGTGCAATCCACTTCCATGGTGTGACGGGCGGTGTGTACAAGACCCGAGAACGTATTCACCGCGACATGCTGATTCGCGATTACTAGCGATTCCGACTTCATGGAGTCGAGTTGCAGACTCCAATCCGGACTACGAAGAACTTTATAGGATTAGCACCACCTCGCGGCTTAGCGTCCGTCTGTATTCCCCATTGTAGCACGTGTGTAGCCCTACTCGTAAGGGCCATGATGACTTGACGTCGTCCTCACCTTCCTCCGGTTTATCACCGGCAGTCCCCTTATAGTTCCCGACCGAATCGCTGGCAAATAAGGGTAAGGGTTGCGCTCGTTATCCGACTTAACGGAACATCTCACGACACGAGCTGACGACAGCCATGCAGCACCTGTATCTTGGCTCCAAAAGGCACACTCTCATTACAAGAGCTTCCAAGTATGTCAAGAGTAGGTAAGGTTTTTCGCGTTGCATCGAATTAAACCACATGCTCCACCGCTTGTGCGGGTCCCCGTCAATTCATTTGAGTTTTAGCCTTGCGGCCGTACTCCCCAGGCGGACAACTTAAAACGTTAGCTGCGCCACTGAAAGACATTGTCTCCCAACAGCTAGTTGTCATCGTTTACGGCGTGGACTACCAGGGTATCTAATCCTGTTCGCTACCCACGCTTTCGCACCTTAGTGTCAGTACAGATCCAGGAGGCCGCCTTCGCCACTGGTATTCTTCATAATATCTACGCATTCCACCGCTACACTATGAATTCTACCTCCCTCTATCGTACTCTAGTGAGTTAGTTTTGGATGCAGTTCCTAGGTTGAGCCCAGGGCTTTCACATCCAACTTAACAAACCACCTACGCGCGCTTTACGCCCAGTAATTCCGATTAACGCTTGCACCTTCCGTATTACCGCGGCTGCTGGCACGGAATTAGCCGGTGCTTATTCTGCAGGTAACATCACGGCAATAAGGTATTAACTTATTGCTTTTTCTCCCTGCTTAAAGTGCTTTACAACCCGAAGGCCTTCTTCACACACGCGGTATGGCTGGATCAGGCTTGCGCCCATTGTCCAATATTCCCCACTGCTGCCTCCCGTAGGAGTCTGGGCCGTGTCTCAGTCCCAATGTGGCTGATCGTCCTCTCAGACCAGCTAAAGATCGTAGCCTTGGTAAGCCATTACCTTACCAACAAGCTAATCTTACGCAGGCTCATCTAGTAGCGAGAGCTTCAAGAGAGGCCCTCTTTCTCCCTTAGGAGGTATACGGTATTAATCCGAGTTTCCCCGGGCTATCCCCTTCTACTAGGTAGATTCCTACGCGTTACTCACCCGTCCGCCGCTCTACTCATATCCGAAGATACTTTCTCGCTCGACTTGCATGTGTTAAGCCTACCGCCAGCGTTCAATCTGAGCCATGATCAAACTCTTCAATTAATATCATGTTTGTTGATTTTTAAATAAAAAATCTAAATTTTTTCTCGTATTTTGAACACCCACACGAGTAACCAAATATTTTAAAGAACTATCCGACTCGAAGGTCGGGAAGCGTATTCTAACGGACTTAGATGTAAGAAGAAAGCCTTTTTTTACTAATTTTTTTCTTTATCAACGAGTTTCTCAGAATTTAAAAATTTCATCTTAGATCTGAGCTCTTTTCCAACTTTTTCTATAGGGTGATTTTTGGTAGATTCTCTTTTTGATTTCATAAAAGGTCCTCCAGAGCCATCATTACTTTGCCTGCAATCATCCAAGAATTCATCTGCAAAATTTCCAGATTGTATATTATCCAAAACCTCTTTCATTGCTTCTTTAGTTTTCTCAGTAATAATTTTTGGTCCACTCAAATAATCGCCATACTCAGCTGTATTTGAAATAGAATAATGCATATTTGCAATCCCACCTTCTTGAATCAAATCTGTAATTAATTTTGTTTCATGAAGACATTCAAAATAAGCCATTTCAGGACTGTAGCCTGCCTCAACCAATGTTTCATATCCAGCTTTTATTAGGGCTGTCATACCTCCACATAACACAGCTTGCTCTCCAAAAAGATCTGTTTCTGTTTCTTCTTTAAATGTTGTTTCTAAAACTCCGGCCCTTGTGCCTCCATTAGCTTTAGCATAAGAAAGAGCAACTTCCTTGGCGCTAGAGTCACTTGTATTGGTTGAATCTTGATATATAGCAATTAAAGATGGAACGCCTCCGCCTTTTAAATAAGTACTTCTTACTGTATGGCCTGGTCCTTTTGGTGCAATCATGATAACGCTGTTGGTTTCATCAGGTATAATTTTTTTAAAATGAATATTAAATCCATGAGCAAAGGCTAAAATTGCGTCGTTTTTTAAATTAGGTTTGATACTCTTCTCATAAATTCCTTTCTGAAACTCATCAGGAGCAAGAATCATAACAAGGTCTGCATCTTTTGTTGCCTCATCAACAGGCATGACTTTTAAACCAGCTTCCTCTGCTTTTTCCCATGAAGATGAACCTTCTCTAAGAGCGACAGTAACATCAACACCAGAGTCACTTAGGTTATTTGCATGCGCATGACCTTGAGATCCATAACCTACAATAGTTACTTTCAATTTTTGAATTATTTCAATATTTGCATCATCATCATAAAAAATATTCATTTAACTTCCTCTGCAATTAGTACATCAATTAATTTATTTATTTGCCTTAAAATTTGTCGAAGCAAATTATCATTCACCGTCGTCGCAATTATCAAATGAGATACTTCACCCTCTTTTAACTTGATATTAAGTTTATCTTCCACAAATTTATACTCTTTTAAATCTTCAACTGGATCAACATGGAGGCTCTCAATGTTATATCCTCTCTGGTGAAATAGGCCAACCACTCTAACTAGAGCTCCTGGTTTATTTTCAAGAATTATCGACAGTTTTCTTTGAATCATGTTTTAGTCTCTTTATCTAGCCACATATCTTTTAAACTACCGTTTGGCGCAACAAGCATTGGATAAACATGCTCGTTAGGGTCAACATAAACATCTACAAATACCAATCTATCTTTCATAGAAAGTGCCTTTTCGAGTCCACTTTTTAATTCAGAATTTTTTTCAATTTTTATTCCAACATGTCCATATGATTCTGCTAGCTCAACAAAGTTAGGTAATGAGCTCTGATAGGTGCTAGCTGAATGACGTCCTCCATAATTCATGTCTTGCCATTGTTTAACCATCCCAAGAGCCTCATTATTAATATTAATTATTTTTATAGGTAAATTATATTGAGTGCATGTAGATAATTCCTGAATACACATTTGAATACTACCCTCGCCTGTAATACAAATTACTTCATCATTTGGATATGCAAGTTTTGCGCCCATTGCAGCAGGTAAACCAAAGCCCATTGTTCCCAAGCCACCAGAATTGATCCATTTTCTTGGTTCATCAAAATGATAATACTGAGCGGCAAACATTTGATGTTGTCCTACATCAGAAGTTATAAATGCTTTTCCATTTGTAATGTTGTATAAATGTTGAACAACTGCTTGTGGCATTATTGGTTTATCGTCCGTTTCACATAAGTGCATTTCATGATTTAAACCATGTTGTGATTTCCAATCCGAAATTTGTTCTTTCCAAGGGAGAATCTTTTTTGGGTCAATTAATTCTTTTTTAACTTCTAATAATTTAATCATCTCTAATAATGCGTTTTTAACTTGACCAAATACTGCGATATTTGCCTCAATAATTTTAGATACTGATGAGTAATCAACATCTAAATGTATTATTTTTGCTTTAGGAGCAAATAATTTTGGTGTGTTGGTAATCCTGTCATCGAATCTTGCTCCAATTGCAATTATCAAATCTGCATTATGCATTGACATATTCGCTTGGTATGTCCCATGCATGCCAAGCATTCCCAAGAATCTTTTATGAGTAGCAGGATAAACACCTAATCCCATAAGAGTATTGGTAACTGGAAAATCTAAGATTTCATTTAATCGAATAAGCTCTTCAGAGGCATTGCTATTTATTGCACCACCTCCAGCATAAATAACAGGTTTATTTGATTCTATGATTGCATCTACGGCTCTTTCAATTTGTCTTGGATCAGGATCAATTGGAGGTTTATAAGATCTAATATTTACATCATTAGGATATTTAAATTCAAATAACTTATCTGGCGCAGTAGTATCTTTAGGAACGTCTATTACGACAGGGCCAGGTCTCCCAGAAGTTGCAATATGAAAGGCTTGTTTAACAATTTCTGGTATATTTTCTGCACTATCGACAGTGAAACTATGTTTTACAATCGGACGTGAAATACCAATCATATCAGTTTCTTGAAAAGCGTCTGTGCCAATAAGGTGTTTTGCAACTTGGCCTGATATAACAATCATTGGTATAGAGTCCATAAATGCAGTTGCTATTCCGGTTATTGCATTAGTGGCCCCTGGACCAGAAGTAACCAAAACTACTCCAGGCTTTCCTGTTGCTCTTGCGTAACCATCAGCGGCATGAGTAGCGCCTTGTTCATGTCTAACAAGAATGTGTTCCATTTCTTTTTGCTTAAAAATTGAGTCATATATATGAAGAGCTGCACCGCCTGGATAACCAAAAATATATTCAACTCCCTCCTCTATAAGAGATTGAATTAATATGTCATTACCGGCCAATTTCATAATATTTACCTAAGAAAAAGGTTTATACATTAATCTTACTTGTAAAAACAAGCTTTTTAGGAATTTTTAAATATGTTTTTTAATTGTATTTATGAGTGTTTTGATGTCATTTGGTAAGTCTGACTCAAAAGATATGATGTTATCTGAAGAAATATCTTTAAAAGATAAATTACATGAATGAAGTGCTTGCCTTGGAAAAGACCTTATTGACTCGGTCAACTCTTGAGAAGTTTCTTTTGCAATATTTCCGGCTGAATTATAAGTTTTATCTCCAATTATAGGTAATTTTTTATTTGCTAAATGAACCCTTATTTGATGCGTTCTTCCTGTTTCAATTGATACATCCACAACTGAATAATTACCTAAACTTTCATGCAGTTTTACAAAGGAAATTGCTTCCTTTCCATCTGATCTAATTGACATTTTAATTCTATTCGTTTTATCTCTACCAATAGGTTCATTGATCTGAAAACTACCGATTATCTTTCCAACAACCACAGCTTTATAGATTTTTTTTACTTTTCTTTCTTGAAGAAGGCTAACAAAATAATTTCTAAACTTTTCTGTTCTTGCAACTAATAATATCCCAGATGTATCTTTATCAAGTCTATGAACAATACCAGCTCTTGGCATCTTATTTAGCTCAGGATACTTAAACAACAGTCCATTTGCTAAAGTTCCACTGTCACAGCCTGATCCAGGATGGATAACTAATTTGCTTGGTTTATTGATTATTAAAAAATTCTCATCTTCATGAATAACTTCAAAATCAATATTCTCAGGCTCCCATTGGATTATTTTCTTAAATATGGGATTTAAGCTTATCTCATCATCTGTCGTCACAATTTCTTTTGGTGATGCTATTTCGTTATTAAGCAGAACTCGCCCTTCAATAATCCATTTTTTGAGCTGAGATCTAGAGTAATCATTAAAAATTAATGCACATGCCTTATCAAATCTCTCCATAGAGAGATCTTCTGTAATTTTTTTTGTAACTTCCATTTGAACTAATTCAAAAATAATTGTTCTAATTTTATGTTTTTATAATCCAAAATGTAATTATGAAGGTAAAATTATCAGAATATCTATGAAAGATTTTAAAAAAAATATCAAAACACTTATATTTGGTTTATTTCTAACTTTAATTATTGCCGGATGCAAATCTGATGGAGAGGAAATTGAACAACCTGAAAAAATATATTATGACCAGGCGCAAGCAAGAATGTCATCTGGTAATTACTTTGGGGCTATTGAATCTCTAGAAGCCATAGATACAAGATATCCATTTGGTAAATATGCTGAACAAGCTCAAATTGAGCTAATTTATGCTCATTTTATGAATACTGAAACAGAAGCTGCACACTCTGCTGCTGAAAAATTTATTAGGTTACATCCAAGGCATCCTAATATTGATTATGCATATTTCATGAAAGGTCTTTCAAGCTATACAAGAGACAGAGACTTACTAATAAGATTTACTGATACTGATATATCTAATAGAGATGTCTCTGGAGCAAAAGCCTCGTTTGCTGAGTTAACTGAGTTCATTACAAGATTTCCAGATAGTCAATATGTTTCATATGCAAAACAAAGGAATATTTATCTTAGAAATTTGATAGCAAAAAGTGAATTAAGTGCTGCAGATTATTACCTTACAATTGACGCGCATGTCGGAGCGATTAGAAGAGCAAATTATGTTATTGAAAATATTCCAAATTCTAGTGAAAACTATAGAGCTCTTAAGATTCTTGAAGAAAGTTATGAAGCATTAGGCTATACAGAACTTCTTGAGGATGTTAGGCAAGTTCTAAGTTCTAATTATTTAGGTAAAGAGTCTAATCAGACTTCAAGAACAAGAGAATGGTCTTGGAACTTCCTTGATAGACCTGATAAAAAAGACGAATAATAGTGATTGTTAAGTTAATACCATTATTAGCACCATTCCTAATTCTAATATTAATCAGATTAGCTAAGTCATACATACTCTCAACCTTATTTACAAAAAAGACTACACAAAAATCAAAAGAAATGATTTCTTGTGATTCGTGCGGAACATTTGTACATGAGGATCTGCTTATTTCAAGGTTCGGAAAAAAATATTGCTCAAAAGAATGTACTAATTCTTAACCTTTTTCATCCATATATACATGGCTGGAATATATAAAAGCGCAGTAAGTGTTGCTCCTAAAACTCCAATACTCATTGCCCATGCTAGCGGCCTAAAGAAAATACTTGCAAATATTAAAGGGACAAATCCACCCAGCGTTGTTAGCGACGTTGTAATAATGTGTCTTGTAGATCTTATAACTACTTCTATAAGATCAGTTTTTGTCATTAAAGATTTTTTCGCCCTTTCTTTGATGTGGGAAAGAACTATAATTGAATCATTAATTGATAGACCTATTATTCCAATTGCTCCAATAGTTGCTATAAATCCAAAATTTTGAAATCCAATTTTTAAACCCATAAAGGATAATCCAATTGATAAAAGTGCTACAGAAAGGATTAGTATAGTTTCTCTAAATGAATTTAATGCAAATACCAACCCTATAGTTATGAGGAAAATGTAAATAATCGCTGATGACCAAATTTGTGATTGAGACTCACCTCTTACCTCAGCCTCACCACTTTGTCTCAATGTATAGCCAGGAGGTAAATTACTTTTAAATCTTTCAATTTCATCTTTTATATATATCTCAGTTTCTGATGCTAACTTTCCTGTCCAAACCCAGCCTTCAACAATGTTTACTCTCTGGCTGCTTATTCTTGTAATAGTGCTTGTGCTTTTATTTAAAGAAGTTGTTGAATAATTACCTATTAAATCAATATTGTTAGATGATGGGATAGACAATGAATTTGAACCTCCTGTTAAATCAGATGAATTTGAAATTCCTTTGAGTCTAATGGGTATTTCTATATTTGAATCTAGCATAGAGCTAATTAGGAGACCGTTATTAGCTGCAAATAATTCATTCACCATAAGTTCTGTATTTTTTCCTGATAAAGATATATTTGAACTATCAAATTCAAATTCAACATTAGTATTTGAGTTAGTTGCTTCTGATCTGGTATGACTGATGTCTGGAGCATTATTTATTATTAGCTCAAGTTCAGATCCTAATTCTACGAGAACGTTTTCATCATCCCCAAAGATGTCATATCTAATATCCGAAAAGAATGGCGGCCCAGAATAAAAACTATCAATATAAACAACTAGATCAGGATTTTTTGAAACTATTAACCTTGATAGATCTGGAAGATTTTCAATCATCTCATAATAATCTTTTGCAAAAAAAACAGCTTGAGCAGAGTTGTTTGATCCAGTTTTTTCTTTTCCTCCAACAATATTCATTAATACTCTTGGCATCCATCTCCCAACAAACCAATAATCTTTTTCAATCTCAATTAAATTGCTTTCTATAATTTCTTTTCTTATTTTTTTTGCTTTTTCTGCAGTCTTGTTTGACGAAGAATTTTCCGGTAAATCAATATGAACTCTAAACATATCTCTATCACTCGATGGGAAAAAATCTTTCTCAATTGTTCCAAATAATAGAAATCCTAATACTGGTAGAGATAAAGAAATTAGTATTGCTCTTCTAGGAACATCAAAAGCCCAAGTTAAAAATTTTCTATATTGCGCATGCAACCTTTTATTGTTGTAGCCTTCTTCATGAACCTTTATATTTGCAAAATAAGGTATTTTTTCCATGTAGCTCATAAGAACAGGTACCATTATTAATGCCAAAACTAGAGATGAAACTATAGACATTATTACTGTTATTGCTAGACCTCCTACAAACTCAACACTAGAGCCTTCGCCTGTAACAATTGGCATAAAAGCAAACACTGTAGTGCCAGTTGCAGCAGCTAATGGTGTTGTAAGCTGGATTAAAGTTTCATTAATAGACTCTTTTATTGATAGGCCTTGAGATCTTCTGAATTTATAGTCCTCAACAACGATAATCCCGTTATCAATTAATAACCCCAAGGCAATTATTATTCCTGTTATCGAGGTCATATGTAACGGCAGTCCTATAAGTTGACAACCTAATAAAACTAATGAAACTGAAAATGGCAAAATAGCTGTAACAATTAATCCCGGCCTTATTCCAAGAAGAAAGAAACTTATACTTAATACAAAAAAGGCTGCTAATGAAAAACTCTTAATCAACTCACTAAATTTTGACGAAACATATAACGATTCGTCATAAATTTCTTCAATGCTAAATTCCTCTGGGAGAACCTCCCTCATTTCTTCAACGACTGCTTCTACTCTATCAACATAGTCATAAACTCGTTGAGACATCGTGCCGGTTGTCGATACTGAAATAACTTTTTTACCGTTATATAAAAAAATATCTTCTATTGGTGTTCCAGGTTGAATGGAAACACTGCCAATATCCTGAATTCTTATAATTTCAGAGTTATTCAGAACTTTTATTGGAATTTCACCAACCTTTTGTGGTGAATTTATATTATCTTTTAGTCTAATAAGGTATTCAGACCTATCATCAGAGACAACACCAACAGGTTTTTTGTTATCAAATGAACTAATTGCTTTTGCTACATCTTGATAAGTTAAATTTAATGAAGACATTTTTGCTGAATCTATTTCAACAACTATTTCTTCATCTGTTGCTCCATAGACTGCAGTTTCTTTTGTAAGTGATATAGAACTAAATTTTCTTTTTAATTGTTGAGCCAATCTAGACATCATGATTAATGGAGGTTCTCCATCACCATTCCAGTCAATAGCATATTCCAGAGTTATTGGCGGTCCAGCTGTTCTATTAAGAATCAAGGCCACATTATCTGGAGGAATTATTTGATCGACCTTTCCCTGAATTCTTGACCAAGTTTCTTCAATTTTTCCAAATGGTACACTGTCTTCTAACTCTATATGAGTTTTTGAATAGCCTTGAGAAATTATTGAGTCTAGTTCATCTATCTCAACTATTTCTCTTAACTTTATTTCTAGATCGTTAATTACTTGTGTTTCAATTCTCTCAGGAGATGCTCCTGGATAAAAAACACTCACGTTTCCCCATCTCTCTGCAAGTTCCGGATTTTCTTGAATAGGAACGCTAACTAATGATGAAATCCCTGAAAGAAGGATAAAAGCTAAAGTAAGAAATAATATTCTTGGTCTCTCTAGAAAAACGCTTATAAATTTCATTTAATTAATCTATTTTTTTACCAGGAATAATTTTAGTTGCGCCTCCTAGAACAATCAGATCTCCATCTTTTATTGTTCCATTAACGAAAGCATATTGATCTTCAAAATATACTATCTCAACCAAATCTCTTACAACGGTGTTTTCTTCGTTAATAGTGTATAAAGCCCATAAGCCTTGATCAGACTGTGAAAGTGATCTGAGTGGAACCCATGTTCCTCTAGATTGTTTATTTATTTTTATATTAAGCTTTGCTATGGAGCCAGGATTTAAAAAACTGTTAAATTTAAAAATAGCTAATCTACTGTCAGAGCCACCTGGTGACATTGGAGCCAACCTTGAAAATTCTGCTTTAGTTTTTTTCCCATCAACCTCAAAATCATACTCATTACCAATTTCCATATCATTTAAATATAAAACTGGAACTGAAATATGAGCTTCTACATAATCTGAATCTATTATTTCCAATATTGGAATGCCTTGACTAATAACTGTTCCACTATCAAGAAATCTACTTTGAATTATTCCTGAATATGGAGACATAAGATTGGTTTGTTCAAGTTTTACTTTATAGAACTCATACTGTGATTTAGCTATAGTTAAATCTGATCTTGCTTTGTCCAAATCTTGAATAGAAATGTGTCCTTGCTGTCTCAAATCTTCAAATCTATCAAAGACCTGAACAGAAAGTTCATAACTAGCCTTAGCTTGATTTAATCTTGCATTAGCCTCCCTGTCGTCTAATTTTGCTAAGATTTGCCCTTTTTCGACCTTGTCACCAACATCAACATATATAAATTTAATTTTTCCTGGTATTTCAAAGGCTAATTTTGATTGTTCAACTGGTAGTAGTTTTCCAGGAAATTCTTTTTTTAACTGATAAGAATCTAATATCTCAACTTCTAGAACCTCAATTGAATAAATATTCAAAGATACTAAAAACAAAACTAAAGTATTAAAAATTTTTATCATATTTGACTTTTACTATTAAAGATTTTAATGTAAGCAGTGTAAACATTAATGTATTATGTAAGCAGTGTCAACATTATTATAGTCAAATGAATTCTTATCATCATGGAAATCTAAAAAAAGAACTGCTCGATTGCGCACTTAAAATGTGTGAGCGCGATGGATATACTAAACTCAGTATTAGGTCTCTTGCCAAAGAGAGTAATGTTTCTCAAACCGCTCCGTATAGACACTTTAAAACAAAAGAAGATCTCTATGCTGAAGTTGCAATAGAGGGTTTTAATAAGATTCATAAAGCCATATCTAAATATGATTCAAATGATTCTAAGAGAAATTTAATAGATGGTGCAAAAGCTTATATAAAATTTGGTCTAAAAAATGCAAATATATATGACCTTATGTTTGGAACTGCAATTAAAGACTTTACAAAATATCCAATGCTCTTTGAGGCAGCAAATAAAACATATCTTCATATTCGTTCAACATTTAAAGAATTCTCAAAAAATAAAGATGATTTATACATAGAAGAAAGCTGTATTGATATATGGGCTAAGATTCATGGAATGGTTGGTCTTCTTAGAAAACTGGAAGTGGTTCCTGTTAAACTTGTGGAAATGCCAGATACCCCATTCAAGGCAATTAATTTAATTAGTAAGAATTTGGATTCTTACCTAGAAAAATTCTTTAATAAATTCTAAAAAACTATGAATACTCTCCGTCCACGTAGGTGAGAGTTTTTATTTCATTTTTATACTTTGAATCCTCTACAAGACCGACAATAATCGAATGAGTATGGAAAGATGTTACATTCTCAATGGAACAAAAGATATTTGATTGTGCATTTGCTAAGAATGGAACATCATCAAGATTCCAATTTTTATCATTAAATCTTTGGTCATATTTATCATCATCAGAACATATATTGGAAAGATCCTCTTGATCTTTATTAAGAAGATTAATACAAAATTTAGAGCCAACAGTTAGGCTATTATGAATTCTAGAGTTTTTATTGATGCAAACCAATAAGCTTGGAGGGTCCATAGAGATTGATGTTACAGAAGATACGGTTATTGCATTTGAATTACCATCAGAATCCTTATTTGAAAGAATGCTTACTGAGTAAACATATCTTCTCATTGCTAATCTAAAATTATCTTGAATACTCATAGTTTGAATTATACTTAATAAAAATATTATAGATGAAAAACAGTATACGAATAACAGGAGGTAGCCTCAAAGGACAGAAAATCCCATTTGATTTCAGATCCTCATTGAGACCTACATCAAGTAAGTTAAGAGAAGTATTATTTAACTGGCTTCAGTTTGAGATTCAAGAATGCAATTGTCTTGACTTATTTGCTGGAACTGGCGCGTTAGGCATAGAAGCCTTATCAAGAGGTGCTCAAAGATCAATTTTTATAGAATCAAATAAAAAAAACTTCTTATTATTAAGAAATTCTATTAAAGAGCTTGGTTTAGAGAAAAACTCAAAGGTTCTATTTAAAAATGGTATCAATTGGATTAAGGATAATGATTTATCAAATATTGATTTAATATTTGCAGATCCTCCATTCAATCAAGACATTGAAAAAAAAATATTAGAAATTTTCCACAAGAATGAAAATTTAAAATTATCTTGTAAAATCTATATCGAATTTAATAAATTCACTAAAATTGATTTACCTAACTCGTTTAAAATTATTAAAGATAAAATGATTGGAGACGTAAGAGCACTTCTTATTTCAAAAAAATGACTTTAAAGATAGCAACAAGATCCTCTAAATTGGCTTTAGCCCAAGTAGACGAATTTGTATCTGAATACAATATATCTGATTACAAGATAATTAAGATTAAAACTGAAGGAGACGTCAAAAGCTCAAAAGGAGAGACGCTTTTTGATAAAGCTCACTTTGTATCAGATATTCAAAAAAGTCTTTTAAGAGGAGATGCAGATATTGCAGTTCACTCTGCAAAAGATACTCCTGCAAAAAAGACAAATGGAATTGAAAGAAATTTTATAATTAGTAGAACTTCAAAGGATGTATTGATATTTAAAGATAATAATAATTTTAATTCAAGCATGAAGCTTGGTACTAGCAGCTTAAGGAGAAAATTACAGGCGTTCCATTTCTTAAAATCAACAAATGTTTTTGATATAAATGGAAATGTTGATACAAGATTAGAAAAACTTTATCGAGGAGATTACGACTGCATAATTTTGGCAAAAGCAGGTCTTGAAAGATTGAGATTACTTGATGAACTAAATTATGAAGAAATGGATTGGATAACTGCCTCAGGGCAAGGAACGTTGGCTGTTGAAATGACAGATTCCTTTCATGAAAATGAAAAATTATTAGAAATTCACTCAAATATTAAAGATAAATTAGCTACAAATGGCATTGAGTATGAAAGAAATATTTTAGAAAGAGTTGATGCTGGATGTAATTCTGCAATTGCAATTGAGAGTATTTCAGAAAATTCTAAACAAATTATCAGAGGCGAAATATATGGTGTTAAAGAATTTATAACATTTTCTGGTGCTTCAGATATAGAAGCGGTTGAAGATATCGAAAGACAAAATGGTCGAAGGTTTTTAAATGAACATAATTGATACAAGCTCAGGCACTACTTCTATAAATAAATCTTGTGGGTCTATAAAAAATATTCCTCTATTTAGAACAAAAGGAATTCAATACCAAATAGATATCCATAAATTTGAAAATATAATTTTCCAGAGCATTTCATCTGTAGCTTTCTTTAATGAATTCAAGTCTTTAAAAAATAAAAATGTATTCTCAATGGGGAAATCGACTCAAGATTATCTTTCAAAACAAGGCATAAAATCTGTGTGTCCAAGTATTCCTGGATCTGAGGAATTAAAAAAACTTTTATCTAAAAACAAAAAGAGTGGTAATTATTTAATTGTAAAGGGTGAAAATGGCCTTAATGAAATTTCGAATTATCTAAATTCATCTAATGAGTATGTTGAAGAAATAAATTGTTATAAAAGATTTAAATTAGAAAGCTATGAAAATGTTAGGAATGAATTTTATGATGCCGATGCAATTATTTTCCCTAGTACTTATGCTTTTAAAATATTTTTTGAAGAAATATATTCAACTAAAGTTAAAGCTAAATTGTTTGGTATATCAAAAAGAATAATAGATTATATTTCGAGCTATGATTTGGATTCAGATTTAATAGACTATTTTTCTAAAGACATTACAAAATCAATTAAAGACTCTATTTAGACTTCTTACCATTTCCATTTTTCATAGAACTAAAGAATTCATCATTTGTTTTATGAGATTTAATTCTATCAATTAAAAATTGTATTGCTTGAGCATCTTCCATTTCGTCAAGAATTTTTCTAAGTATCCACATTCTTTGTAATTCATCATCTGACGTTAAAAGGTCTTCCCTTCTAGTTCCAGACCTTCTGACATTAATTGCGGGATATATTCTTTTTTCAGCAATCTTTCTCTCTAAATGGATTTCCATGTTTCCAGTCCCTTTAAACTCTTCGAAAATCACTTCATCCATTTTTGAACCAGTTTCTACTAGAGCAGTGGCTATAATTGTTAAACTTCCGCCCTCCTCTAAGTTTCTAGCTGCACCAAAAAATCTTTTAGGTCTTTCTAGAGCATTTGAGTCCACACCACCACTCAAAATTTTACCTGATGCTGGCTGAACAGCATTATAAGCTCTACCTAGTCTTGTAATTGAATCAAGCAAAATCACAACATCTTTTTTATGCTCGACCAATCTTTTTGCCTTTTCAATAACCATGTTAGCAACTTGAACATGTCTTGTAGGTGGCTCATCAAAAGTGCTTGCTACCACCTCTCCTTTTACAGTTCTAGACATGTCTGTAACTTCTTCTGGTCTCTCGTCAATCAATAAAACTATTAGCTCAACTTCTGGATTATTACTTTTAATAGAATGAGCAATACTTTGAAGCATTAAAGTTTTACCAGCTTTTGGAGGTGAAACAATTAAACCTCTTTGACCTTTTCCTACTGGTGCAATTAGATCAATAATTCTTGATGATAAGTCTTCATTTGAACCACTTCCTTGCTCAAGCATTAATCTTTCTGTTGGAAAAAGTGGAGTTAAATTTTCGAAAAGTATTTTATTTTTTGTTTTTGCAGGCTCCTCACCATTTATGGTATCGACTTGAATTAAAGCAAAATATCTTTCTTTATCTTTAGGTGTTCTAATTTTGCCTTCAACGGAATCACCTTTTCTTAAACCAAATTTTCTGATTTGGCTAGGTGAAACATATATGTCATCTTCACCTGCGCAGTATGATCCCTGTGGTGATCTCAGAAACCCAAAACCATCATTTAGAATCTCTAAAACACCGCCGCCATAAATATCAGTTCCTTCAGAAGCTTTATGTTTAAAGATTCTAAAAATTATTTCTTGTTTTTTTAGGCGACCTAAATCTTCTAAACCTAATTCAGAAGCAATATCGACTAACTCACTTATAGGTTTATCTTTTATTTCACTAAGATTCATATAATTATTCCACTATTTTTTTAATTCGAAATGGTATAAATGGAAGGTTTTATTAACTCTGGATAGGAAATAATAACTCTTTTTTTAAAATAAGCAAAGATATAAGTATAAAAATTAGATCTTAGATCTAATAAACTCTTCAAGTTGAAGTTTTGATAGAGCACCAATCTCAGTTCCAACCAGTTCTCCATTTTCAAATATCATGAGAGTAGGTATTGATCTGATGCCATATTCTGCAGCAGTCTCTCTATTTGCATCTACGTCCATCTTACATACTTTAATTTTATCTTTGAATTCTTCCGATGCATCTTCGACTAGAGGAGCAAGCTGTTTACATGGACCACACCATTCCGCCCAAAAATCAACCAATACAGGACCTTCTGCGTTAATAACTTCATTTTGAAAATCATCTTTATTTTCAACTACTACTACGTTACTCATATTTATTTTATCTCCTTTGAAATTTCTTTAGCTGCGTATGAAAGAATTGCATCAGCACCCGCTCTTTTTATGCTTACCAATGATTCTAGCATAACCTCTTTATCAAGCCATCCATGATTAATAGCATTTTTAAGCATACTAAATTCACCACTAACCTGATAAGCAAAGGTTGGTACTTTGAATTCTTTTTTGATCGATTGAATAACATCTAAATAAGGCATTGCAGGTTTTACCATTACTATGTCTGCGCCTTCATTTACATCTAAGGCGACTTCATGCAAAGCTTCGTTCTTGTTTGATATATTCATTTGGTATGATGATTTTGAGGAATTACCAAGATTTGATGCAGAATTTACTGCATCTCTAAATGGTCCATAGAATTTTGAATTATATTTAGCAGCATAAGATAACAAGATAGTGTCTTTTAAATTTTGTTTTTCAAGAGAATCTCTAATTAATCCAATTCTTCCATCCATCATATCAGAAGGAGCAATAATATCCGCCCCAGCCTCAGCGAGTAATATAGATTGCTCAATTAGAACTTCTAAAGTTTCATCATTTGCAACATCGTTATTTATTAAAATACCGTCATGACCATGATCTGTATAAGGATCTAATGCAACATCTGCGATTAATATTAATTCAGGAAATTCTTGTTTAATTTTATTGATTGAATGAGCGATAAAATTGCTTTTGTTTAATGCCTCTGACCCTTTTTCATCTTTTTTTGAAGATTCTATGACTGGGAAAACAGCTATAGCATTTATGCCTGCATTTATAACTTCTTCTATTTCACTCAGCACATGATTTAAGCCAAATCTGAAGATACCTGGCATTGATTCGATTTCTTCTTTGCCTTCAAAATTTTCTTTAATGAAGATTGGTTGTATAAGATCTTTTGAAGTTAAGTTAGTTTCAGATACAAGTTCAATTAGATTTAGGTTCTTTCTTAACCTTCTTAAGCGGGTACTTGGATATTTTCTAAAAATAGACATTTTAATCAGTTATAGCTCCCAGGCTTGCAGATTTTACACTCTCAGCATACTTAGCAAGTACTCCTTTTTTTGGTTTGCTGTTTGGATTTTTCCAAATTGATTGTCTTCTTTTAATTTCATCGTCATCAACTTTTAGAACAAGCTGATCACTTTCTGCATCAATAAGTATAGTATCTCCGTCTTCAACTAATGCTATTAAACCACCCTCAGCTGCTTCTGGAGAAACATGTCCAACTACAAAACCATGGGTGCCACCTGAAAATCTTCCGTCTGTAATAAATCCTATTTTATCTCCTAGTCCTAATCCCATAATTGCAGAAGTAGGTTTTAGCATTTCTCTCATGCCAGGCCCACCCTTAGGACCCTCATACCTTATTACGATTACATCACCATCATTAATCTTATTTGATAGAATCGCACTTACGCCCTCTTCTTCTGAATTAAATACTTTTGCTTTTCCTTCAAATGATGTTCCTTCTTTACCTGTAATTTTTGCAACCGCGCCATCTTTAGCAAGGTTACCGTATAAAATTCTAAGATGACTATCTTTTTTGATTGGATTATTAAAATCTTTAATTATTTCACTCGTCTCATATGCTTTTATGTCTTTTAAATTTTCTTCTAAGGTATTGCCTGTAACTGTCATACATTGACCATGAAGAAGTCCTTTGTCTAAAAGAGTTTTCATTAAGGGCTGAATTCCTCCATTTGCATTAAGCTCAGACATATAGTGTTTTCCAAAGGGCTTTAGGTCCGCTAATACAGGTGTTTTCTTTCCGATTAAAGTAAAGTCATCTAAGCAAAGTTCAACTCCAATTGAATGAGCCATGGCCAATAAATGAAGAACGGCATTTGTTGATCCTCCTAGAGCTATTACAACAGTTATAGCATTTTCAAATGCTTCTCTTGTCATAATGTCAGAAGGTTTAATATCTTTATCTAGTAAATTCATGATTGCCGATCCAGTATTCACACAGTCAGCATTCTTTGATTTAGATGTTGCATCTTGGCTACTGCTACCTGGCAAACTCATTCCTAATGCTTCTATAGCAGATGCCATTGTATTTGCTGTATACATTCCGCCACATGAGCCTGGTCCGTCAACTGATATCTTTTCATAATGAATTAGCTCATCTTCATTTATAGAGCCCTTTGAGAATTCTCCAACTTTTTCTGAGACGGTTACATAGTCCGTATTCTCATTGCTTGGTTTTATAGATCCACCATAAATAAATATTGACGGTCTATTTAATCTTGCCATACCAATAAGACATCCAGGCATGTTCTTATCACATCCACCAATTGCAATTAATCCATCATATCCTAGGCAACCTACAACAGTTTCAATTGAGTCAGCAATAACTTCTCTAGAAACAAGAGAATATTTCATTCCTTGCGTTCCCATTGAAATGCCATCAGAAACAGTAATTGTATTAAATAAAACACCTTTGCCACCAGATGCATTTATTGAACCTTCTACCAATTCTGATAATTGATTGATATGCATATTACATGGTGTAACTTTGGCTCCAGTTGATGCAATTCCAACAAATGGCTTTGTAAAGTCCTCAGATGTAAATCCTACACCTCGAAGCATAGAACGAGATGCGGCCTGATTTGGACCATCAACTAATTCCTTTGAATATTTTCTAGAGCTCATTTTGTGTACATTTTCTCAATCGGTTGCGTATCTTAACGCAGCTGAGAGCAATTTTTTAGTATATTTTTCTTTTGGATAGTCAAAAACATCATTTGACAGTCCAGATTCTACTATTATTCCGTCTTTCATTACAAAAATATAATCAGACATTGAGCGTATTACCTTTAAATCATGACTAATAAACAAATATGTCAATTCATATTCATTTTGTATATCTTTTAAAAGATTTATCACTTGAATTTGTATTGATCTATCGAGAGCAGATGTTGGTTCATCCAGAATCATAAAATTAGGATTCATTATTAATGATCTAGCAATTGCTATCCTTTGACGTTGACCACCAGAAAATTCATGCGGATATTTATTTTTTGCATTAAGCTCAATTCCTACATCTGTTAAAACTTTATCAATTTTTATATCTGATTCCTTTTTTGAAAGATTAAAATGCACTCCCAGTCCCTCTCCAACTATTTCTCCTATAGTCATTCTTGGTGATAAAGATCCATATGGATCCTGAAACACTATTTGGATGTGTTTCTTAATTTCCTTTGAGGATGATGCAATGTCCTGCCCGTCATAATATATTTTTCCTTCATAAGGAGTAAGATTTGCTATGGCCTTTCCTAGAGTAGATTTACCTGACCCTGATTCGCCCACTAAGCCAATTGTCGTATTTTTATATATATTAATTGACGTATCTTTTACAGCATGGAATCTATTGCTCTTAAAAAAACTGGTTCTAGGCATATTATAAAAAACATCTAAATTTTCAATTTTAATCAGTGGGTCCTCTTTATGATTTATTATTGTTTTTGGTTTAGGTTCGGCGTTTAATAATTTTTGCGTATAGGCATGTTTAGGATTATCAAAGACATCGGCTGTATTCCCATTCTCAACGATATTTCCATTCTGCATTACACAAACCTGATCAGAGAACTCTCTAACAAGACCCAAATCATGAGTAATAAATAGAATTGACATACCGAGCTCTCTCTTAAGTTTAGACATAAGATCCAAAATTTGTGCTTGTATAGTTACATCAAGTGCAGTTGTAGGCTCATCGGCAATTAACAATTGAGGTTTATTAACAAGAGCCATAGCAATCATTATTCTTTGGCGTTGACCACCTGATAATTCATGAGGATATGAATTAAATCTTCTTTCAACATCATCAATCTCAACTAAATTCATTAAATTAATTGCCTCATCTTTTGCTTCTTTCTTTGAAACTTTAGAGTGCAGCAATACTGATTCTGTAATTTGATCTCCCACTCTATGATAAGGATTTAAGGATGTCATTGGTTCTTGAAAAACCATAGAAATTATATTTCCTCTTAAAGATAAAAGATCTTTTTTTGAGGCATTTATAATTTCTTTATTATTAAATTTAATTGAGGATTCGCTAGTGTAAGATGATTGAGGAAATGGTAAGAGCTGCATTATTGACATCGCTGTAACTGATTTACCTGATCCAGATTCACCAACTAAAGCCAAAGTTTTATTCTGCTGAATATCAAAACTAATACTATCAACTGCTCGAAATTTTCCATCTCTTACATTAAAGTCGATGCTTAAATTTCTGATTTCTACAATATTACTCATAAAATTTTTTTATACTCTAATAAAAAATCATTTACCGCTTTATTAGCGGATTTCAATCTAGTCATGGCAGCAAACCCATGAAATAAAGATGGATAATGTAATTGTTTCACATAACTACCATTTTCATGAAGTAAAAAAGCATATTTTTCTGCTTCATCTGAAAGCGGATCAAACCCAGCAGTAACAATGATTGTCTTTGGAAAATCTCTATTTGGGTTGAATAGCAGTAAATTAAATGTATCTTTTAAGTTATCTTCATCATTATTTTTGAATTTTTCCCAGAACCATTCCATGGACTCTTTCGTTAATAAATAATTATCTTTAAAAAGCTCGATTGATTCGCTTGCGCAACTTGGATCACACATTGGATAAATAAGAAATTGACTATGAACATTTTCATTTTGGTTATTTGCTAATGAATGAGATACTGAGGCAGCAAGATGAGCGCCAGCACTGTCACCACAAAGGCTAATATTTTTGATGTGATTACCATTTTTGACTAACCAATCTATTGCTGATAATGCCTGATTCATTGCATGAGGATATTTATTTTCAGGAGATAAACCATAAGCTAAAGAAAATATTCTTGTTCTTAACTTTTCAGAAAAATAAGAAACTGTAAGGTTATGCGTATCAATTGAATTTAATACATAGCCGCCACCGTGAAAATAGAGAATGACATTATTATTATCTGTTTTATATGGGATGTACTCTCTCAACTTTAAGTTATTTTCTTGGTCGATAAAATGATCCTTAGTAGTTACGTTTTTTTTTGTTTTATTAGAAAGTCTAAGATTCTTTCTTTTTTCATTAATAAGATTTCTAATTTTTGGAATTTCGTCATCCTCTATCTTATGCAAATCAAATTTTGGCATTAAAGCAAATAACATCCTTGATTGAGAATCAAAAATAAATCCTCTCTTAACATCTTTATTAAATTTGTACACGAGTTCAATTAACCAAACAGGTATTGAAAATAAAATATTTATTAAAAAATTTCTTATCATTTAATTTTAATTATAAATAAAGTTCGTTTTCGCTTTATAATTTGGCAAGTTTATCCTAGTTATTAATGAAAAAGACATTATTTTTAATATTCTATTTGTTATGTGGTGGCTATACTAAGGCTGACCAAGATATATCTTTCATGTATTTACAGGATAACGAAATAAAGCCTGCCGACGAGGTATTTATAATGAGCTATTCTAAGGACGGGGGTGTTTTAAAAGTAAATTGGTCGATTGAAGATGGTTACTATTTATATTTTGATTCGATTCTTATTAAAGAAAATCAAGAAATTGTTGATTTTGATGTCACTGATGGAATGATTATTGATCATGAAGACGAATTTTTTGGTGAAACCAAAATCATAAGAAATATACTAGAGATTTCGTCTATAGAAGAGATTGAAACAAATTTAATTGAAATAACATATCAGGGCTGTTCTGATAGAGGCTTTTGCTATCCAGTTCAAAATAAAAATATTAGATAAAATCCTTAAAATGCATTTAAATTCTGTTAAAATCTATTAAATGAAGATATTAGTACTCAATGGTCCAAATCTTAATATGCTTGGTATGCGCGAGGAAGATATTTATGGATCTGAGACATTAGATGATATTGAGGCAAAATTAAAAAATAAAGCTGATGGCAATGAATGTGAAGTTTACTTTTATCAAAGCAATGCAGAACATGAACTAATAGATGCAATTCATACAGCCTTTGAAAATGGGACTGATTCAATAATTTTTAATCCTGCGGGTTACACACATACAAGCATAGCCTTAAGAGATGCAATTTTAGCTGTGAAAATACCATTTTATGAAGTTCATATATCAGATATTAATTCTAGAGAAGAATTTAGAAAAAAATCTTACTTTAGTGATATTGCAGAAAAAGTTTTTAGTGGGCATGGAACGAAAGGCTATGTTCTTGCTTTAGATGAGGCTTTAAAAAATAAGAAGGTATAAATTATGGATATAAGAAAAATAAAAACTTTGATTGAAATGCTAGAAGAATCAAATTTAAAAGAAATTGAAGTAAGTCAGGGAGAAGAGTCAGTTCGAATTACTAAGGGATCAAATAACATAGATGTTAAAGAATCTTCTGATAACGATACTGGTAATTAATTAAATTTTAATAATTAGTTCAATAAATAACTTTTAAAATTCTAATAATGAGCTCAATCTATAATCACAAAACAATCGAAGAAATCATTCAAAACAAATGGAATGAAGAAAAAAGATATGTTTCTAAAATAGATAAAAGAGAAAAATATTACTGTCTATCAATGTTTCCTTATCCTTCTGGAAAATTGCATATGGGTCACGTAAGAAATTATACGATTGGTGATGTTATATCTAGATATAAAAGAATGAAAAACTTTAATGTATTTCAGCCAATGGGTTGGGATGCTTTTGGTCTGCCTGCAGAGAATGCTGCTATTGCAAACAAAGTAAGTCCAAACGATTGGACAAACCAAAATATTGAAAACATGAAATCTCAACTTCAATCTCTTGGTTTTAGTTATGATTGGTCAAAAGAACTAAGAACATGTGACTCAAGTTACTATAAATGGGAACAGTTAATTTTTAAAAAATTTTACGACGCTGGTCTTGTTTATAGAAAAAAATCTATGGTTAATTGGGATCCTGAAGATAAAACCGTTTTAGCAAATGAGCAAGTAATAGATGGAAAAGGTTGGCGCTCCGGAGCTCAAATTGAAATAAAAGAAATAGATCAATGGTTTATAAAAATCACTGACTATGCTGATGAGCTTCTATCTTCACTTGAAGAGCTTGATTGGCCAGAAAATGTTAAGTTGATGCAAAAGAATTGGATTGGAAAATCATTTGGTGCTGAGATTAAATATAAAATTGATGCTAGTAAAGATTCACTAATAACCTTCTCGACAAGACCAGATACTATCTTCGGAGTATCTTTTCTTGCAATATCTCCCAATCACCCCCTTGCAATAAAGATTGCTAAAGATAATGAGAAAATATCGAACTTTCTTGAAAAATGCAAAGAAGCTAAGGCTGCAGAAGCTGATATGGCAAAGGCAGAAAAACTTGGTATTGATACAAATCTAAGAGTAATTCATCCTTTAACTGGAGAAAAATTACCAGTATGGATTGGAAATTTTGTATTGCTTGACTATGGAACAGGGGTTGTAATGGGAGTTCCAGCTCACGATTCAAGAGATTATGAATTTGCAAAAAAATATAATCTTAATATCAAAGAAGTCATTCAAAATAATGAAGAGGAGTTACCAAGAACTGAAAATGGAATTTTAATAAATTCAGATAAATTTAACGGTCTTTCATCAGAAGAAGGATCAAAAAAAATCATCGAAGAGTTAGTTAAATTAAAATCTGGTAAACAGCTTATTCAATTCAGGCTCCGAGATTGGGGAGTAAGTAGGCAAAGATATTGGGGTTGTCCAATACCTGTTATTTATGAAAACGGCGATCCAAAAGTTATTGACGAAAAGGATATGCCTGTTGAGCTACCAAAACTTAAAAAGAATTCGCCACCTATTCCATTAAGTCAAAATGAAGATTTTATAAATTTGAATAATAATATTTTTAGAGAAAGTGATACATTCGATACCTTCATGGATTCATCTTGGTATTACGCTAGATTTACATCTTCAAACAATAATAATGAAATTTTTGATGAAAATACTAAATATTGGCTACCTGTAGATTTATATATTGGTGGTATAGAGCACGCTATATTGCATTTGCTATATTCAAGATTTTTTCATAAAGCTCTTCGCGATATTGGACTGGTTGAAGGTAATGAACCTTTTAAAAGATTACTTACTCAAGGAATGGTGCTTAAAGATGGCGCAAAGATGTCTAAATCTAAAGGTAATACTGTTGACCCGCAATCATACATTGAGAAATATGGAGCAGATACCGTTAGGCTTTATATGATGTTTACATCACCACCTGAACAAAGCTTGGAATGGAGCGAATCGTCTGTTGAAGGAGCTTCAAGATTTTTAAAGAGAATTTGGAGTCTTATTGAAGGAAAAAAATATATTAAACTGGACATGAAATTTGAATTCTCAAAAGAAGAAATTGAGTTAAGAAGAAAATGTCACTCTACATTGAAAAAAGTAGAGAATGATTATGAATCAAGATTTTCTTTTAATACTGCAATTGCAGCAATAATGGAGTTACTAAATCATATTCCAAATGAATTCAAAAAAGATGATGCTACTGATGCTCAAAAGTTTTGTCTTAATGAAGCGATTCTATTTTCTCTAAAAATGTTATTTCCAATATCTCCTCATATTTGTGAATATTTATGGAGCAGTTTTGTAAATGATGGATCATGTATCGAGTCATCTTGGCCAGAGTACGATGAAGCTATTATTGAATCAGATGAATTCGAGTTGATAATACAAGTTAATGGTAAAGTTCGTGGAAAGTTAAATATTAGTAAAAATTTAGATGAAGAAACTGTTAAAAATCTATCATTAGAAGTCGAAAACGTTAAAAATATCATTGCAGATAGTGAGATTAAAAAAGCTATCTTTGTTAAAGATAAACTTATAAATTTTGTAATTTAAACAAAAACATAAAATATAATATCTTAACTAACATTTAAGGCTATGAGATATACAAAAGGATTACTTCTAATATTGCTAAGCATTGTAATTACTTCATGTAACTTAAATGAGTATCAAAAATTACAGCTTGATAAAAATAAATATTACTTTTCATTTGATCAGGAAGTTCCTAATAACTTTCAATTAAAAATTAAAAAAGTTTTTGGTGATAATTTTGAAAAAGTTGATAACAAAAAAATTCACATAAATGTAAGTAGCTTTGATTTAAATAAATATGAAGTTTACTCTGGAACATCTTTGAGAGCTATGGAAATTGAACTCAAAGCAAAATTAAATTTCAACATTGATGATTCAAAATCAATGAAAATGGATCATTCCATGCATTCTAATCACTCTATGCATATGAATCACTCAAATAACATAAAAACTATCAATTCAATGAAAAGATTTAGTGCATTAGAACTTAATCCTTTGGCAGAAAATCAGATGAGCAAATTTATGGAAGAGGAAATTATGAATGATGTCATTGAGCAACTAATGCTAGAGGTTAACTTAATTGATTTGTGAGTCTACATCATTAAATAAATACATAAGTAAATCTTCAAATATATTTTTTGTTTTTGGCTCAGAGATTGTTTTAAAAAATAATTCAGTTGATCAAATCAATTCGTTTTTGAAGGAACAGAACTTTACTGAAAAGAAAATTATTACTGAAGCTGACTACTCAAAAATAGAAAATATGATAATTGAGAATGCCTCAGGTTCTTTGTTTGGATCTAAGATAATTATTGAAATTGGTCATCATAAAGGAAAAATACCAAAAGAAATTACTAATATTTTTGAAATGAAGAATATTAAAGAACTCAATAATATTGCATTGATTATTAAATCTTCTACTGAAAAGATTAATAAAAGTACCAAATGGGTTAAATTGATGGATAGTCTTGGATTGATGGTTGAATGTAACAAACTTAAATCATTTGAAGAAAAAACTTGGGTTAAAAATCAATTAGGTTTTATGAACGAATCAGATGCCAAAGAATTTTCAATAAGAATTACAGATATTTTTTCAGGCAATTTGATTGCTCAACAAAATGAGATAAATATTCTTAAGCTAACTTATTCAGAAAATAATAAAGATAAGAAAATAGGCTATGATAATGCAGAATTTTTACCCTACCAGCTAGAAGATAAAATTGTTGAACTTAATACAAAATATGCTTTGCGAATAACCAAATCAATCAAAAAAAATGATGATCACTATGGCCCTCTCTTAGTTTGGATTATTGGAAAAATTATAAATACTTGTGTTGGATCGCTTCAAGACAATGTTAATTTAGAAAAAGCTGGAATATGGAAAAATAAAATTCCAAACTATATAAATTTTATTAAAAAGAACCCGCTCAAAAAAATGCTTTTACTTCAGAAAAAAGTTTATGAATTAGATTTAGCCTCAAAAGGATTGGGCGGCATGACAAAAGATCAGTTTTGGCAAGAGCTAGATAATATGGTAATTAGTCTAACTTCTAACTAAGAAAGTTATTTTTAAATATTTTCTCACACTCTAAAAATAAAGGATGATCTACAACAATATTTGTTTCTTGATTTGTAATTTCAATTACTTGAGCAAGCCCCTTCGTAGAACTAGTTAACCATATTGATTTTGCATCTGTAAGATCATCAATTTTAAAGCTGCCCTCCTGAACATTAATTCCAGATGCTTTGATTTTTTCAATTAAAAGTTCTCTGGTAATACCAGGGAGAATATTTTTAGACAAATTGGGTGTGTAAACACAATCATTACTTGCAAAAAAAACATTTGAAGCTCCGCCCTCAGTAATTACTCTGTCTTTATGCATAATTACTTCATCACATCCGCTATTTTTGGCATTATTCATACTCATTATGTTGCCTAATAATGAAGTGGATTTAATATCACACCTCTGCCATCTTACGTCCTCACATAACATCACCTTAAGTGATTGTGCTTGAAAGGTATGTTCTACGACATAACCAAATGTTTCAGTTGAAATATCTGCATTAAACATATGTGACCGTATTTGATCAACTCCTCTTGAAACCTGATAGTAAACATAACCATCTTTAAATTTACTTTTACTAATAAGTTCAATGATCTCTTTTGAAATTAAATCAATATTTGCTGAAATTGATAACGAATTACAACTTTTTTGAAGTCTCTTTATATGTCTATCAAAAGCAATACCCTTTGCATTATGAAAAGGAATGACCTCATAAACACTATCTGAAAAGGTATAGGCTCTGCTTAAGGGTGATATTTTTATATTTTCTAAGTTATCAAATGTTCCATTGAATACAGCATGAACATTTTCCATCTATGCTAATCCAAATAAGCTCATTATCCAGAGGACGAATTTTGACCAAATCCTTCCAAAAAAGCCTTTAGCATCAACGTCATTCAATGCAAGCAGATCAGTTGTTAGAACAACCTCATCATTACTAATAATATCTAAAGTTCCAAGCTTATCACCTCTTCTTATAGGAGCTTGGACATTATTTTTCACATTAAAATTAACCTTGACGTTCTTAAAACTTGTTCTAGGTAAAGTTATTAATATATCTTCAACTACACCTAGGCTTATATTGTCGTTCTTACCGCCCCAAACTTTTGCAGTTGTATATTCTTTATCTGCATCAAAGTACTTTTGAGTAGCATAAAATCTAAATCCATACTCTAGAAGTCTTTGTGTATCTGAGAAGCTATTATTTGCAGTATCACTTCCAGCCACAACTGTGATTAGTCTCATGTTACCCCTTTTGGCAGATCCAATAAGACAATATCCAGCTGAGGATGTATGTCCTGTCTTAACTCCATCAGAACTCTCATCTCTCCAAAGTAATTTGTTTCTGTTATATTTATTTCCTGTAATTCCCCCATATTCAAATTCTTTTTCTTTGAAAAGAGCATAAATGTCTGGAAAATTTGTCATAAAGTTTGAAGTAAGAGTTGCAAGATCCCTTGCTGATGTTAAATGCCCCTCATTTGGAAGACCTGTGGAATTTATAAAAGTTGTGTCAGTCATCCCCAAAGCTCCAGCATAGGAATTCATAAGATCAACAAATCCAGCTTCAGTACCCCCAACATATTCAGCAATTGCAACGGAAGCATCATTTCCTGACTGGATAATTATACCTTTTAGCAAATCAAGTATGCTTACCCTTTTTCCAACTTCGATAAACATTTTTGAACCGCCCATTCTCCATGCTTTTTCACTTATAAGAACATTATCATCAAGACTAATGAGATCATTTTTAATCTGGTCGGCAACAACATAAGCAGTCATGACTTTAGTCATGCTTGCTGGCTCAATTAAACCACTTGCATTTGACTCTGCAATAACAGTATTCGTTTTAGGCTCAATTAACATGTAACTTTTTAAATTTAATTCAGGAGCATTTGGAACAAAGCTCTGTCCAACAACAAGATTTGGTACAAATAATATAAATAATATAATTCTTTTCATTTTTTAAACTCTTCTGCTAAATAATATACAGCCATTGCATAAAAGTGACTTCTATTATATTTGGTAATTGCAACAAAGTTATCATCTCCAATAAAATAATTGTCTTTTCCATCTTCATTAAAACTCAAAGGAATGAATTTTGAAAGACTATCATGCGGTTTATAGATTTCTCTTACATTATTTATGGATAACTCATTAACAATTTCTCCATTTTTTTTCCACCCATGAACTTTTAAATAATTTGCAATACTTCCAATAGCATCATCAACAGAGTTAAATAAATCAACGTTATTATCTCCATCAAAATCAATAGCGTATGCGCGATAGCTTGAAGATATAAATTGTCCATATCCCATTGCACCGGCGTAAGAACCTTTTACAGAGTAAATATCCAAATTATTTTCTCTTGTTAACAAAAAAAACTTTGTGAGTTCGTCTTTAAAAAATGCAGACCTTCTTGGATAATCAAAACCTAAAGTAGTTAAGCTATCAATAACCCTATAATTTCCTAAAATTTTTCCGTATCTTGTTTCAATACCGAGAATTGAAGTAATAATTTCTTTGGGTACACCAAACTCTTTTTCTGCTCTCTCCAAAGTAACTAAATTATTTTTAATAAACTTTTTGCCATTTCTAATTCTTTTTTCTTCAATAAATAGCTTTTTATATCTCTCCCATGTCCATGTAAATTCAGCAGGTTTGGAAATCGAATCAATGATCTTTTGTTGTTTTTTTGCGTCTTTGAGTACTGTTTCAACATATTTTTTATCAAAGCCATGAATTTCAACAAGCTCATTGATAATTTCTTGAGATTCAGGATGCTCAAAGTAATCTGCATAACTAAAATTTACTAGTATAAATATGAGAAATAAAAAGTTTTTCATTTTTGCATCAATTTTTTGTGTGTTGCCATAGAAATTATTATTCCAAATGCTATGTAAAATGATAACAAAGATGAGCCTCCTTTGCTTATAAATGGAAGTGGCATGCCCACGACTGGAATAATTCCAACCACCATTGATAAATTTATGAATACTGTAGATAGAAATAATAGACTAAGTCCACCAATGGTTAATCTGCAAAATCTATCTCTTGCATTAAAAGCCAAATATAAACATCTTAGTAAGATAAATAAGAAAATAGATAAAAGAATACATACTCCTATAAAACCAAATTCCTCTGCAATTACTGAAAAAATAAAATCTGTCTCAGTCTCTGGTAAAAAATCTAAATGGGCTTGAGAGCCCATTTGATATCCTTTTCCTTGAAGTCCGCCTGATCCAATAGCTATCTTTGATTGAGTAATATTCCATCCCGATCCAAAAGGGTCTGCATTGGGATCTAATAAAGTTAAAATTCTTTGTCTTTGAAATGGTTCTAAAAAATTATTCCAAATAAAAGGCAGAGACAAAATAAAAATTCCGAATGAAATTCCAATAAATCTCCAGCTTAATCCGGCTAAGAATAAAATATACAGACCCGCTATCAAAATTATTAAACTTGTCCCCAAGTCTGGCTGAATTCTAACTAGATTAACTATTAAAAGAATCAAGACCAATGTAGTAAAGGTATTGAATAAATTTATTGGTAAGGGTTTGTCATATAAATATGCAGCTAAAAATACTGGTAAAGCAACTTTGATAATTTCTGATGTTTGTAATGTGAAGAATCCAAGATCGAGCCACCTTCTTGCTCCATTTACTTCCTTTCCAAAAAAAAGAGTGATCAAAACAAGAACTAAGGAAAAGATTAAAAAAATTGCTGAATTATTTTTGTAGAAATCTGGATCAGGCTGACTAACGATAAACATTAAAAACAAACCAAATATAACAAAAAAAGACTGTTTAATGATTGTCTCTATGTTCCCTTGAGAGGCGCTATATAAAAATACAAGACCCATGATTGAAAGTAATGTGATTGAAATAAATAAATACGAATCGATATAGATTTTATCCTTAATAAAATTTTTAAAGTTAATCATTTTTGACTAGGCTATTTAGAACTGCGACTGCTACCGGTCCAGCAACTGATCCACCACTTTCACCATTTTCAATTACAACGCTTATCGCATATTTTGGATTTGGCATAGGAGCAAAAGCAATTATTATAGCGTGGTCTCTTTTGCCTTCAGTTTCTCGTATTATTTGATAATCTTCTTTGGTTTCAGTGCTTACTAATTCTACAGTTCCTGATTTTGCAGCTATTACGTAATCTTTTAATGATCGGAGTCTGCCCGCAGTTCCTTTTGGACTTTCAATTACGCCTATCATGCTCTCATGAATATTATCCCAATCAATGTTTTTAATATTTTTTGAGTTAAAAATATTCTTATCAACATTTTTGTTATCTTGAACAAAAGAGAATTTATTTATATTACCTTTTGTTGCTAGAAAGGCAGAATAATATGCAAGCTGAATTGGCGTAGCATTTATATATCCTTGCCCAACTCCCACATTTACTGTATCGCCTTTAAACCAGCCAAAATTATGTGTATTCATTTTCCACCTTGGACTTGGAAGCAGTCCATTATCTGGCATAAAACAATCATCACAAACATTTTTACCAAATCCAAAATTCGACAAGTGCGCTCTTAACTCTTCTATTTCTGTTTGATAGGCAAGTGAAAAGAAGAAAGTATTTGAGCTTTCTATAATTGCATCTTTGAGATTAATTTCACCATGGCCACCTTTTTTCCATCCTCGATAGATTCTTCCATCTTCAGGTAATATAAAATATCCAGGGTCCTGAATAGTATATTCCCAATCTAAAATATCTTTATCAATTCCGAATAGACCAATAGCAGGTTTAATTGTTGATGCTGGTGAATACCTGCCTTGAGCTGCTCGATCAAAAAATGGTTTATCATCATCATTTATTAACTCATCAAATTCGTTTTGTGTGAGTCCGTTAGCGATCTTATTTACAGAAAATGATGGGGAGCTTACATAGGTAACAATTGAGCCATCATTTATGTCCACTGCTACTACTGCGCCCCTTCTATTATTTAACTCATCATAAGCAACTTTTTGGCTTGGGAGGTCAAGAGAAGTAAAAATATCTTCACCTGCAACAGCAGGTATCATCTGTTTTTCTTGTAATAGCCTGCCAGATGCATCAACTTCATATATTTTTTTACCAAATAAACCTCGCAATTTTTCATCATAAACATATTCAATGCCAGTTTTTCCATTCAAAAAACCATTTGAATAAGTAAAAATTGTCTCATTTGATTCAAGTTCTTGAGATGATAATATTTCTTGAAGTTTTTCCTCATCAAGATTGCCAACGTATCCTATGGAATGTGAGAATAGGTACGGATAAAGATTTTCTCTTGAATACCTCTCAGCAATTTGAATATCAGGAAATCTATAATTTCTTACTTCAAATTTTGCAATTTCTTCAGTAGTTAAGTTTCTTTTGAGCACAACTTCTCTATTAAGCTTTTTCTTGTTTGGAAAAATGTTATTTATATTTTTAATTTCAGCATCAGATAAATTAACAAATTTATTAATTTCAAATATCAACTCATTAATGTCATCAACATTTTCTGGGTCAAGAATCATGTTATAACTGGGTTTATTGTTTACAATAATTTCACCATTTCTATCGTAAATAATTCCTCTTCTTGGTTGGACCAAAAATTCTCTTGTCTTATTTTCAAGCGATGCAAGCTCATAGTCCGAATAACTTGAAATTTGAAGAGAAAATGTTTTATAAATCAAATACAAAAATAGAACGCCAAAGAAAACATAAACAAAAACAAGCCTATTGAAGAAATTTCTTTTTTCTGAAAACCTTTCGTTTAAATCTATCATTTGTGATATGGCATATTATTTACAATTGTGTGTGCCCTATAAATTTGTTCAACCAATATTAATCTAAACAATCTGTGAGGAAATGTGAACAAAGATGCAGACAATACCTTGTTAGAATTATCTTTTATTTCTGATGACAATCCAAATGAGCCACCTATAACCAAAGTTATTGTTTTATCAGATTCTTGATTATTAAATATAAGATCACTAAATTTTTTGCTACAAATTTGATCGCCATTCATATCAAATGCAATAATAAAATCCTCTTTAGTTAGTTTTGACATTATCAATTGCGATTCTTTTTTTACTACCTCAGATTCAGAATAGTTTGGATTTTGATGACTTTTTAAATTTATGAATTCTATTTTTAAATTTCTTGGCAATTGTTTTAAATAGAAATTAATGCTGTCTTGCTCCCATGTATTAAGTTTATTTCCAATACTAATAATTTTAATGATCATTAGCTTTCTTGAGTTAATAGAGTTTTTTCTCCCCAAAGTCCTTCTAAGTCATAAAAGTCTCGTTGCTCTTTTTTCATTATATTAACCACGATGTCTCCACAATCTACCAAAACCCATCCTGAATCAATTTCTCCTTCTACTCCAAGAATATTAAATTTATTTTCTTTTAGCGATTCTACAAGCTTTTCTGAAACAGATAGAGCATGACGATTTGAAGTTGCGGTAGCTATAATGATTTTATCTGCAAATGATGAGATGTTTTCTACATCTAAGACAAGTAAATCTTCTGCCTTGCTGTCAGTTAGACTATTGTTGCATATTTCTGAAAGTGTTTTTTTAGACAAGATTAAATAAAATTATGGGTCTAATAATTATCTCTACAAATGTTCTTATTGATATACTAAATCAAATTAATGAAAAAGGGTAAGTAATTTATTGGAAATTATTTTTGAACAACTCAGTCAGCAAATTATAAATTACAAGTCGTATATTTTTTGGCTTGGAGCTATATCTTTTGCAATATTTATTTTTAGTCTAATGAGTATTAAATGGCTAGTGTCACTCATACCAAGTGATTATTTTATAAATAAAAAGCCTTCAAAATTTAAATCCAAATATCCTGTAATGTGGCTAGTTTCAATGATAATTAAAAATTTAATTGGATACGTTTTAATTATCGGTGGAATTCTTATGCTTGTCCTGCCTGGACAGGGGTTATTCACAATATTTATTGGGTTAATGATGAGTAATTATCCTGGCAAATATTTTATTGAAAGGAAGTTTATAGCAATTCCAAGCGTTCTCAAGACCATAAATTGGTTAAGAAAAAGATCAAATCAAGAACCTTTAAAAGTTTAATCTTATTTTAGCTTGAAGAAATTTCTTCAATATACTTAGAAAGAATTGCGAATCTTTGAGTGGCATCAAATGCCTCAAGAAGACTCTGTTTATGAGTCCATGGAATTGGTATCAATCCGGCAAGATGATATGCCACGGAATCAGCGGAGTTAAAATCAACCTCAATAGGCATATCAGCAACTCTTGGATGCTTAACAAGCTGATTCAAAATATTACTAATTTCAGGAAATTCTGCTAACAGAGCTTGATCATCAACCTCAGGATCAATTAAAGGGTTAACCTCAGCAACGTTAAGTCCATCTTGAAGCTGAACTAAATTACTAATTGCAACTTTATTAATAGATTTGACAGAGATTCCAAGCAAACCATTAGGCAAATTATTAAAATCAATAATCTCAACATATGAACCCTTTTTAGATATTTCAAAGTCATTGCCTTCAGCAGATTTTTGAAAAACTATCACAAAGCCATGATTGTTTTTCATACAGTCTTTAACCATGCTGATATATCTAGGCTCAAAAATTTGCAAATTTTGAATTGTGCCAGGTAAAGCTACTAGGCCTAAAGGAAAAACAGGTAAATTATTTTTTTTCAATGCTATTAATTATTGGATTTATAAACTTTTGACTATCTTTGTTAGTCATAATCAAAATAATATCATAGTCAAAAATTTTTTCTTCCAAATCTTTTAAAAGTTCATTTTCAGAATCAAACGCATTATTAATTTTATAATTCTTGTTAGGATCTAACATTAAAAATTCGTCCAATGAATCAAAAGAATTTATCAAATTTTCTTTATGGTAACCTGATGACATCGTGTTTGAACCCAACTCGATAAGACCAAGAATTTTTTTATCTGAATATTTATTTCGGATTGCTCTACATGATAATTTTATTGCTGTTGGATGATGAGCAAAATCATCATATATTCTTATGCCTGAAATTTCTTTAATGAAATCCATTCTTCTTTTAACACCCTTAAATTTTTTAAGAGAATTAATTGATTCTGTTTCTGAAATTCCCACAAGCTTAGCTGCTAATATTGAACAAACATAATTTTTAAAGTTATGTTCACCTATTAATGGAAGTTCGTTCAATTGAAATATTTCATCATCTATTATTAATTCTTTAGATTCAAAGTCAGCTTTTACTCCATTTGAATTTATTCCAATTCTGTTACACCAAATTCCTTTTTCAATTACTTCTTTGGAGGCACTATCATCATCAAAATAAATAATATTGCCTGATGATTTAATAATTTTTATTAGATGGTGAAATTGTTTTTTGATATCTTCGATGTCGTTAAATATGTCCGCATGATCAAATTCGATATTATTTATAATTAGATTAGTAGGAGAGTAGTGAATAAATTTTGAGCGTTTATCAAAAAAAGCAGAATCATATTCATCAGCTTCAATAACAAAAATAGGATCTTTTCCTAAGCATGCTGGATTATCAAAATCATCAGAAATGCCCCCGACAAGATATCCAATTTCTCTTCCTTGATCTAAAAATATATGCGCTAACATATATGAAGTTGTTGTTTTTCCATGCGTTCCAGATATTGCAAAAACATTTCTATTTTTTAATTCCTTTCCTAACATTTCAGGTCCAGAAACGTATAGTAATTTTTGATCTAAAATTTCTTCTACACACTCATTTCCCCTCGATAAAGCATTACCAATTACATAAAGATCAGCTTCAGGGAGAGATTTTTTCTCATAGCCTTGAATTGTTTTAATGCCTATTTTTTTTAAATAATCAGACATTGGTGGATAGAACTTAGCATCTGCTCCAGAAACATCGTGTCCAGATTCCTTTAGAATTTGTGCAAGACCAGCCATAAAGGTTCCACAAATGCCTAGGATATGTATTCTCATATTAGTTATAATACGACACTTGAATTTTATTCAAAGCTAAAGCGGGGAAATAATGAAAAAAAATGCATTTTATGCTCAATCAGGTGGAGTAACCTCAGTTATAAACGCTACTGCTGCATCAGTAATTTTAGAATCAAAAAAATATAAATCAAAAATTGGTAAAGTTTATGCTGGAAAGAATGGAATTCTAGGCGCACTTAAAGAGGAATTAATCGACACATCAAAAGAAAGCAAATCTGCTATCAATTCTCTTAAGTCAACTCCAGGAGGAGCATTTGGTTCTTGTAGATTTAAGTTAAAAAGCTTTGAGGAAAATAAAAAAGAATACATAAGATTAGTAGAAGTTTTTAAAGCTCATAATATTGGTTATTTTTTCTATAACGGTGGAAATGATTCTGCTGATACGGCTTATAAGGTTTCTCAGATAAGTAAGAAGCTTGGTTATCCAATCAATTGCATTGCAATACCAAAGACTGTTGACAATGATTTAGCAGAAACAGATTGTTGCCCTGGATTTGGTTCTGCAGCAAAGTATATAGCCACATCTACAATGGAAGCATCTCTAGATGTAGCATCTATGTCTGAAACATCAACAAAAGTTTTTATTTTAGAGGTGATGGGAAGACATGCAGGTTGGATGGCTGCATCATCTGCCTTAGCAAGAATTGATCAAAAAGATGCGCCTCATATAATTTTATTACCAGAAATAAGATTTAATCAGGTTAAATTTTTAAATAAGGTAAAAGATGTTATTAAAAAAAATGGATATTGTGTAATAGTTGCTTCCGAAGGCGTGAAAAATAGTAAAGGAAAATTTTTAGCCGAATCAGATAGAAAAGATGCTTTTGGTCATTCGCAACTTGGAGGAGTGGCACCATATTTAGCAGGATTAATTTCACAAAAACTAAATTTAAAAAATCATTGGGCTGTTTCTGATTATTTACAAAGAAGTGCTCGTCATATTTCTTCAAAGACAGATTTACTTCATGCTGAGGCTGTTGGAGTTCATGCCGTAAGATATGCTATCAAAGGATTGAATGGTGTTATGCCTATTATTGTTAGATCTAAGAGCGAAAAATATTCATGGAAGATAATACCAGCACCATTATCAAAAATAGCTAATGTTGAAAAAAAACTGCCAAATTCATTTATATCAAAAGATGGGTTTGATGTAACTGCAAAAGCAATTAAATATCTCAAGCCTCTTATTCAAGGAGAAGCATATCCAAAGTTTAAAAATGGCATTCCTCATTCTCAAAAATTAAAACTAGTCGAGGTAAAAAAGAAACTTCCTAGTTGGAAGGATTAGATAAAGAATTTAGGTCTTCAATAATTTCACTGATAGTATCTCTCAATAAGTTTTTGTCGTCCTCATTAAGAAAATCACCAACGTGGACATCCTCGCCTTTTGATCTAAAGCTTAATCTTAAACTTTTATCTTTATTTCTTTTAACCTGAAATGATGTAAAAGTTCGAAATTCCTCCCAAGAGTACTCTGCTTTTTTAATACCTTTTTCTATTCTTACAATATCTTGAGAGATATAAATCTGTTCTTTTTTGCTGCTCCATCTAAAGCTTAGATAAAATGCGATAAATAATATAGTCAATTCTAATCCAGCAAATGGAAGAATTAATGCTGCCCCAAAAAAATAAAAAATAGTTGCTATTCCTCCACAAACCAAAGTTATGCTTGCTAGAAAGATGACTCTATATATACCAACTAGTGAGCTATTTGGACTTAAAGAAATTAAATAACTAGAACTTTCTTTTTTTTCAACTGAAATCAATTTTTTAAATCCTTTTCTAGTAAATTATTGTTCTTCTAGAGATTTTGGTTCTTCTATCAACCTTTCAATATTTATTAATTTACCAACTTTTTTTCCTCTCTTAGCCCTTGAAAGAACATACTCTGACCAATCTTTTGGTTTTAAGGTTACAGATCTTTTACCTACCTCTATTTTGAGAGAACTATCATCTGCAAGGAGTTGAGCATGTGCCATAAATTCCTCTCCAGCAGCAAGTTTATCTTTTGGTATATTTATTATCTTATTGCCCTTACCTTTTCCAAGAATTGGTAACTCCTCTATATTAAAAATTAAAAGCTTCCCAATATTTGAAACTGCAGCTATATGAGTATGATTATCTTTTACAGGAATAGCTTTCAACATTTTTGCATTATCAGGTAACTTCATGAATGCCCTTCCCGTTTTTTTATTTGAGATCATGTTCTGATATTCAGAAATATAACCATATCCTGCGGTATTCATTATCAAAAATTTATTTCCTTCAACTCCAATTACCGAAGAAATAAATTGGACACCCGAATCAGCATTTAGTCTTCCAGTAATTGGTTCACCCATACCCCTTGCAGATGGTAAAGAATGACTTTGTATTGAGTATGCCTTCCCATTTGAGTCAAGGAAAACAGCCAGCTGATTGCTTCTGCCTCTTGCAAAATCTTGCAGAGAGTCATCTCCTCTGTATGACAGTGTATTTGGATCGATGTCATGTCCTTTTGCACTTCTCACCCATCCAGCTTTTGATAAAACTACGGTGATAGGCTCTGTAACAATTGTTTGTTCCTCAGAAAAAATCTTTGCATTTGTTGATTCAATAATTGGTGATTTTCTCTCTTCTCCAAATAGTTCTTTAATTTCATTTAATTCATTCTTAATTAATGTTTTGAGTCTTGATTTTGATTTTAAAATTTTTTCAATATCATCTTGTTCATCAACCAATTCATTTCTTTCATTTTCTATTTTAAGCTGTTCTAACTTTGCTAATTGCCTTAGCCTAATTTCTAAAATTGCATTTGCTTGGATCTCAGACAATTTAAATGCTTTTATTAATTCTTTCTTTGGTTCATCTGAGTTTCTAATGATTTTTATTACTTTATCTAAATCAACAAAGATTGTTAGCAGCCCTTCAAGAATATGCAGCCTATCGTTAACTTGATCAAGACGATGTTCAAGCTTTCGTTTTACAGTATCTTTTCTAAAGATTACCCATTCTTTTAGAAGGTCAACAAGTGAGAAAACTTTTGGTCCGCCTTTCAATGAAATAAGGTTCATGTTGACTCTATAATTTTTTTGAAGATCTGTGGAAGCATAGAGATGATTCATTACATCTTCGGCATTAACTCTATTTGATTTCAAGGTAATTACTAATCGTATTGGATCTTCATGATCACCCTCATCAGCTAAATCAACGACCATAGGAAGTTTTTTATTGATCATTTGTTCTGCTATTTGCTCTAATATTTTTGAACCTGAAGCCTGATATGGGAGTGCATTAATAATTATCTGGTTCTTGTCTTGCCTCCACTGAGCTTGAACTTTAAAACCTCCTCTGCCTGATGAATACATCTCTTCCAACTCTTCTGGACTTGCAACAATAGAAGCATCATTTGAAAAATCAGGACCCTTAATGATTTTAAGTAAATCTTTTAGATCTGACTTAGGTTTCTCAAGTATTTTTATAGTAGCATCAATAACTTCATTTATATTATGAGATGGGATATCTGTTGCCATACCCACAGCTATTCCAGATGTGCCATTTAAAAGAATCATAGGTATTTTTGCAGGAAAAATTACCGGCTCTAGTAATGAGCCATCAAAGTTTGGCTGCCAGTCAACAGTTCCAGACTTAAGTTCAGAAATTAGTAGATTTGCAAAATTTGTTAACTTTGATTCTGTATATCTCATTGCTGCAAAGGATTTTGGGTCATCTTGAGAACCCCAATTTCCTTGACCATCAACTAATGGATATTTAAATGAGAAGTTTTGAGCCATTAAAACCATGGCTTCATATGCAGCACTATCACCATGAGGATGGAATTTTCCGATTACGTCTCCAACTGTACGTGCAGATTTTTTATATTTCGAGCCTGCATCTAGTCCTAATTCTGACATAGCATACAAAATTCTTCTTTGAACAGGTTTTAAACCATCACCAACATTTGGAAGTGCCCGATCAAGAATGACATACATCGCGTAATTTAAATAAGATTCCTCAGCGTATTTTTTGAGGCTAATTGAATTAGATTGATCTTTTGGCATTCCTACATCCTCACTAGTGAACCTTTCTTTTCAAGCCACTCTTTCCTTGCCGGCGCATTTTTCTTTGAAAGTAAAAGATCCATCATTGCATTTGCATTATCGGTAGCTGAAATTGATAACCTAACTAGTTGTCTTGATTCTGGATCCATAACAGTTTCTCTTAGCTGAGATGGATTCATTTCACCCAAGCCTTTAAATCTTTGTATATTAATTTTTGGTTTGCCCTTTTTATTTTTAAAATCTTTAACTATTTTATCTTTTTGTAATTCATCTAACGCATATAAAACCTCTTTTCCACAGTCGACTCTGTAAAGTGGGGGCATTGCAATGAAAATTCTCCCATCGTTTACAAGTGGCTTAAAATGTCTTAAAAATAATGCGCACAATAAAGTAGCAATATGTAAGCCATCTGAATCAGCATCAGCTAAAATACATATTTTCCCATACCTCAAGGAGGATACATCCGCATTTCCAGGCAGAACTCCAATCGCAGTAGAAAGATTTTTTATTTCTTGGGACTTAATTATTTCACTACTCTCTAAGTCCCATGTGTTTAGAATTTTTCCTCTAAGTGGCATTATTGCTTGAAATGATCTTTCTCGTGCTTGTTTTGCTGAACCACCAGCAGAATCTCCTTCGACTAAAAATAATTCAGTTTTATTTAGATCTTCGCTGTTACAATCGGAAAGCTTTCCAGGTAAAGCAGGTCCTTTAAAAGTTTTCTTTCTTTCTACAGTGGATGATGCCTTAACTCTTGCTTGAGCAGATATAATTGCTAGTTCTGCTATTTTTTCACCTTCCTCAGTATGTTTATTAAACCAAATACTTAGAATGTCTTTCGTAGAACCAGATACAAAAGTCATATGATCCTTAGAATCAAGCCTTTCTTTTGTTTGACCAGCAAATTGAGGGTTCTGCATCTTTGATGAAACAACAAAAATAGCATTATTTATTACGTCATCTGCATTTATCTTAAGTCCCTTTGGTAGCAAACTTCGATATTCACAAAACTCTTTTAATGCATCTAAAAGACCAGACTTAAAGCCATTTAAATGAGATCCACCTTGAGCAGTAGGAATTAAGTTTACATATGTTTCATCAAGTTTGTTTTTGTAAGGTTTAGATGTCCAATTAATTACAAATTCAACCTCTTGATCTTTTGAAGAATTTGAGGAAACTATCGATTCACTCAGAATTAAATCAATTCCGTCTGATTGATCTTCTAAATAGCTCTTTAATCCGTCTTCATAAAACCATTTAATTTTTTCTTTCTTTGATTCATCATGAAAATCAATTGTTAATCCTGGACATAAAACAGCTTTTGCTTTTAGTAAATGCTTTAACTCTTTTGTTTTGATTTTGTCAGATTCAAAATACTCTGGATTTGGTTTGAATTTTATTGAAGTTCCTGTATTTCTCAAACCAACATCACCAACAACTTTTAATTCATTTTTTTTATCGCCATTTGAAAACCTCATCTCATGTTCTTTTGAGTCTCTTTTGATGTTAACTTGCAGTGATTCTGATAATGCATTAACAACTGAAACTCCTACGCCGTGAAGGCCGCCTGAAAAATTATATTCATCACCTGAAAATTTAGCCCCTGCATGTAATTTGCATAGTATTAGTTCGACTCCACTAAGCTTATGTTCAGGGTGAATATCAACCGGCATCCCTCTTCCATCATCAGAAACATTTATAAATCCATCCTTCTGAATCTTAATTTTAATATTTGTACAATGTCCTGAGATTGCCTCATCAACGGAATTATCAAGAACTTCTTGTATTAAATGATTTGGGCATGAGGTATCCGTATACATCCCTGGTCTTTTTTTGACAGGGTCAAGACCAGAAAGAACTTCAATTGCTTTTGAGTCGTATGTATTCTTGGCCAACTTGTTATGCCTTTAAAGATAATTTGTAAAAACTTTTGTAAATATTTTTTTTCATAAAAAGTTTTTTTAATTTTAGATATTCTACTCTAAACAAATAGAAAAAACGCTTTATTTGAACTTTTTAAATTTTATATAGTCAATGATTTATTAACTATTGTAATTATTTTAATAATGTTTACACTGCACACATTAATTAAATGGGTTAAAATGAAACTATGCTGCATTTAAAAAGATTAAAGTTTATTTTTATTTTTATAATAAGTTCTAATATTAATTCTGAAAATATCTTAGAAATATATAACGAGGCTCTAGAAAATGATCCAACATACAAGGCAGCTGAATACTCATATCTAGCTGACAAACAAATAGTTGTCCAAGGAAGAGCAGCGCTTTTACCAAGCATAACCTTAAGTGGCTCAACAAACTGGAATGAATATTATCAAAATGATGTTCTTCAACAGGAATATAACTCGTTTTCTAAATCTGCCAGAGTATCGCAACCACTTTTTAGACTTGATACATGGTTTAATTTTAAAAGATCAAAATCTTTAACAAATGCTGCAGAAGCAGATTTTGCATATCAACAACAAAATCTTTTATTAAGAACGGCTGAATTATATTTTGGAGTTTTAAGAGCTATAGATAATTTGAATGCTGCGATTTCAGAAGAAAAAGCAATAAAAAAACAACTTGACCAAGCTCAACAAAGATTCGAGGTAGGTCTATCAGCAATCACTGGTGTTCAAGAAGCACAATTAGCATTTGATCTAAGTAAAGCTTCAAGGATTAACAGTGAGGGTAATTTATTTTCTGCAAGAGAAGCTTTAAATGCTCTAATTGGAAGGGAGATATTTTCCCTTGATGAGTTGGGTGAAGGTCTTAGCGTTTCATCCCCATTTCCAAATTCTAAAGAAGAATGGGTAAAAACAGCATTAGAAAATAATTATCAACTAAAGGCAGCTTATTTAAGAAAAGATGCAGCCAAAAGCAATGCAAGAAGTGCTGCTTCTAATCATCTTCCAAAAATAGATATAGTGGGTTCTGGATCAGAATCTGAAACTAATCAATTTAACTACGAAGGATTCGAGATTAATGGTCAAGGAATTCCTGTACCTGCCGTGACTGGTAGAAGAAATTATGCAATTCAATTGAGTGTACCGATCTTTCAAGGTGGAGCTGTAAGTTCAAGAAGAAAGCAAGCATACTCTCAATATAATGAAGCTGATGAAAATACTCTCTTCACTGAAAGGAGAGTTATTCAAGAAGTAAGATCTCAGTTCTCAAACGTAGTCACCTTAGTTGCAAATGTAGAAGCTCAAGAACAAGCAGTGGTTTCTGCAACAAGTGCTCTAGAGGCAACTCAGGTGGGATACAAAGTTGGAACTAGGAATGTTGTGGATCTACTTCAGGCAGAAAAGAACTTATATAGCGCTGAAAAAAATCTCGCTAATGCAAAATATGACTATATCCTTGCAAACTTGAGACTAGCACTTGCTGCTGGAACAATAAATCCTAGTGATATTGTAGAAATTAATAATTTACTTAAATAAGACATGCCAGAATTGCCTGAGGTTGAAACAACCATAAGAGCAATAAGCAAATTTCAAAATAAAATACTAAAAGAAATTATTGTTCACAATGCAGACCTACGTTGGAAGGTTGATAAAAATATTAGTCAACTTTCAAAAAACAAACTTATAAAAGAAATTTCTCGAAGAGCAAAGTACATACTTATTCACTTTAATGACTCATCGCTAATGATTCATTTAGGTATGTCCGGAAAATTAAAAATACAGAACATAGGAAACAACTTTTTTAAGAAGCATGATCATATTGAACTTATCTTTGATAAAGAAAAAATTGTTTTTAATGATACTAGAAGATTTGGATCTATTCATTTTACAAAAAGCTTCAAAAATCATAGGTTAATAGAGAATCTTGGTGTTGAGCCATTATCGAGAGAGTTTAATAAAGATTATCTTTTTGAGATTTGTAGAATAAAGAATATCTCTATAAAGAAGTTAATAATGGATCAAAAAGTTGTGGTTGGGGTTGGAAATATTTATGCTTCAGAAAGCCTTTTTCTTGCAAAAATTAAGCCTAACAGGCTTTCAAAAAAAATTTCACTTAAAGAATGTGATCAGTTAACAAATGCTATTAAAAGAGTCCTAAGATATGCAATTCGTAAGGGTGGAACAACCCTAAAAGATTTTTATTCGGCTGACGGAAGTGAGGGTTACTTTAATTTAAATTTAAACGTTTATGATCGTGAAGATGAGAATTGCAAAAATTGTAAATCAAAAATAAAAAAAGTAACTATTGGTCAAAGAGCTTCATTCTTTTGTGATAGTTGTCAGAACTAGGAATCAAGTTTTGCTTTCAAAGCTTGCTCAACACTAGGATGAACAAATTTAGAAATATCTCCTTTGAGGTCACAAATTTCTTTTATTAAACTTGATGAAACATATATTAAACTCTCTTTGGGTGTTAAAAATATACTTTCAATATCAGGAGCTAATGACCGATTCATCGTTGCTAATTGAAATTCATACTCAAAATCTGAAACAGCCCTTAGACCTCTTATTATTGCGCATGCATTATGTTCTTTAGCAACATCAACAGTTAATTGTCTTGGAAATCCAATCACATCAACCTTATCGTTATCTTTGTAGATAGTATTAGCAAGTTTTATCCTATCCTCTAATGAAAATAATGGATTTTTTGTTTCGCTTTTAGCAATTGCAATGATAATTTTATCAAATAAACCTGATGCCCTATCTATAATATCCATATGTCCAAATGTTATTGGATCAAACGAACCGGGGTAAATTGCTACTTTCATATATGTTGCATAATACTAAACATTAGAATTTAATCAAAATAATTCAAAAAAATGCGATTTTACGAAAAAACCCTAAATTTGATAGATTTTTGAGTTTTTTGTATCATATTAGGTTCATATGAAATGGGGGGAGTAAATTATTGCTCCACTACTTATATAAGGAGTTATATATGAAATTTTTATTAACACTTGCAGGCGTGGTTGCGCTTCCTGCTTTTGCTTCAGATCTAAGCACAAGTGATATGACAGGAATGTCATTCTGGATAGTAACTGCTGCTATGCTTGCTGCTACAGTATTCTTCTTTGTTGAAAGAGATAGAGTACACGGCAAATGGAAAACTTCATTATCAGTTGCTGGTTTAGTTACTGGTGTGGCGTTTTGGCATTATCTATATATGAGAGGTGTTTGGGCCGATACAGGTACATCTCCTACCGTATACAGATATATCGACTGGTTAATTACAGTGCCGCTTCAAATTATCGAGTTCTACTTGATTCTTAAAGTTTGCACTAACGTAAGCTCTGGTCTTTTCTGGAAACTACTTGGAGCATCTTTAGTAATGCTTATTGCTGGTTTCATGGGAGAAACTGGTTCTGCTCCAGCTAATGCAGCTGGTATCGTTGGAGTAATTGCTTGGTTATATATCATTTATGAAGTATTTTCTGGTGAAGCTGGAAAACTTAATGCTTCAAGTGGTAATGCTGCTGCTCAAAGTGCCTTTGGAACAATTAGATTAATTGTTACTATAGGTTGGGCTATTTATCCAATAGGATATTGGGTAGGTGTCGGAGCAAATGCTGACATGGCAAACGCTAACTTAATATACAACTATGCTGATTTTATTAACAAAATCGCATTTGGTTTAGCTATTTATGTAGCTGCTGTTAGCGACTCAGAATAATATTTATTATTCAGAAAAACCCAGCTATATGCTGGGTTTTTTTATGGTTGAATTTCATCTCCATTCCAAGCGTAAAATTTACCAGAATCATCAGAAGTTAGACTATCAATAACTTCTAAGAGTTTTGAAGCACTGTGATCTGGTGTAAAAAGATTATCAGACTTAACATTCTTCTCAAATGGCTTACTTAAATTACTTTTTACAGTACCTGGCTGCAATCCTATAAAGATTGAATTTGGATTTGATCTTTTAATTTCTATACTAAAATTTTTCACTATTTGATTGAGTGCCGTTTTACTTGCACGATAAGAGTACCAGCCACCAATCTTATTATCTGAAATACTTCCAACTCGAGCACTTAGAAAAGCAAAAACATTTTTATTATCTTTATTTAGAAAAGGAATAAAGTATTTACCAATTAACGCCGGTCCAACTGTATTTATCATCAAAACTTTCTTGAATTTATCAGCAGAGATATCACGGATACTTTTTTCAGGATATACATCACTGTCATTGTGAAGTATTCCTGTGGCCACAAATATTAAGTCAAATCTTATATCATCTGGAATTTTATTAACTGCATCTTTAATAGATTCTTCACTTTCAATATCTATATAGATATTTTTGCTTTTCTCGGAAGAGTTATCTGAAGTAGATCTTGAAAAGTTGTACACAGATTCAATTGATTCATCATCTAGAAGAATTTTAGATACAGCGTTACCAATTGCTCCAGAAGATCCAATTACTGCGACATTTTTTTTCATAGACTATATATAAGGACACTTAAAAATAAAAGAAGAGGTAGAGATAGGGTTGTGCCCTATCTCTAATTGAAAATATATTGATTATTTTTGGTACTTCGCTGCTTCCTCAGAACCGTCAGTTGCAGTACCTTTGGTATAAGAGTGAGCACCCATACCAGCTAGATCTCCATTTTGAACGATCAAATATGGCTCTCTAATAGGTTTACCTTCAAAGAAACACTCCAATATTTCTCTTACACCAGCAGCATACCTTGCCTGAGCAGACAATGACGTTCCCGAAGTATGAGGAGTCATTCCATGATTGGGCATTGTTCGCCACACATGATCATTAGGTGCTGGTTGAGGAAACCAAACGTCTCCAGCATATCCACTTAATTGACCCGATTCTAATGCCCTAGCAATTGCATCTTTATCACAAATTTTTCCTCTTGCGGTATTAACAATATATGCACCACGTTTCATCTTACTAATCATCTCATCATTAAATAAATGTTCTGTCTTTGGATGAAGCGGACAGCTAATGTTAACAACATCACAAACAGCAACCAAAGATTCTACAGAGTCATGATAAGTAAGATTTAATTCAGCCTCTACTTCTTCAGAAAGTCTATGAATATCAAAGTAATGTAAATGAACATCGAAAGGTTTCATTTTTCTAAGCATGTCAATGCCAATTCTTCCAGCGGCAACTGTTCCAACATGCATACCCTCAACATCGTATGATCTTTGAACAGCATCAGCTATGTTCCAACCACCTTCTTTCACAATCCTATGTTGGTTATGATAGTCTCTAACCATTGATAAGATCATCATAACTATATGTTCTGCTACAGATCTAGAATTACAATAAGTAACTTCCACGACATCAACTTTATTGTCCATGGCTGCTTGTAAGTCAACATGATCAGAACCAATACCGGCTGTTATAGCCATTTTTAAATTTGGAGCAGACTCCATCTTGTCTCTTGTAAGATAATAAGGAAAGAATGGTTGTGATATAACAATATCAGCATCAACTAATTCTTTATCAGCCTGACATCCATCTCCATCTTTATCAGAAGTAACAACTAGTGTATGACCAGCGTCCTCCAAGAATTTTCTTAAACCCAACTCTCCAGAAACACAACCAAGAAGCTCACCAGGTGTAAAATCTACAGAACTAGGTGAAGGAAGTGACATCCCATCAGGATATTTATCTAATTTTGGTAAATCATCCCTTGCATATTTGTCAGGCATTCCATTAACTGGATCATCATAAAGTACACATAATATTTTCATTTATTTCCCCAATATAATTAACTTCGCTAATGTTAAAACAAAATAAATTAAACTCAACAATTTATTTAAAATAAATTAATAACTCTTAAGCCATTAAAAATATTAAAAAAACTTGTAAAAATCTTATTAATAAGCATTTTTTATGGGTACATATGAAAATATGGGTACATTTTGACGTAAATTTTAAATTTTAATTGAAATAAAATAAAAACAATGTAAAAATATGGGTACATTATGAGTACAAATGAGGACAAATACCTTGTTTTAAGGGGTAAAAATAAGGATATATATTTCATACAAAAGCGAGTTTCAAAGGATATTTCTAAAATTATTGGCAAAGAATTTATTAAAAAATCCCTAGGAACATCTAATATACATATTGCAAGGCAAAAAAGAGATCAAATTCTTAAAGAATTAGAGGAAATTTCCTCAAAAGTGACTTTAGATAAAGAAAATATCATAGAAAATGAGGATTCTAAGGATATTATCAGTGTAACTACCAACAAAAATTCTGAAATTGATCATGAGAGAGATAAAATGGAAGATGAAATTAGTACAAAAAAACAAAAATTTAATATTTTTTCTTTAAAACTGCCTAATAACAAAAAGGAATTGATAATGAATATTGATAAATTTATACCAATTGGAATAGTAATATTAACTTTGTTTATAGCTTTTGTTGTTTAATCTTACTTGCTAATAATTTTAAATATGCTTCGTTTAAAAAGTTTTTATTAAATTTATTAATATACTTGGCCCAAATTAATTCGGTATAAGTGTTCATTAGTCTCCATCTCTTTATTTTTTTATTTACTTCCTTGGTATTTCCTTCTATTCCATAGCCAAATAAAAATTTACTTATTTCTAAATTATTAAGATTTAATGAATCTATAATTTTAGATATATCAAAATATTTATTGTTGATACTTGAATATTCAAAATCAATAAAAAAAATATTATTTTTACTCATCAAAATATTGTTAGCATTTAAATCATTATGACTAAATACATTTTCATTTTCATGCATTTTTAAATCATTGAAAAGTTCAATAGCTTCCTTGAGATAATTATTTTTACTTTCTGAATTTAGTTTATTTATATATAAATTAAATTGATCCTTATAAGT
>CACMVA010000003.1 GCA_902617045.1 uncultured SAR86 cluster bacterium | reverse complement strand
TCAAAGAATCTAAAATTATACAAAAAGCACTTAATAACTATTCAAAATTTTTAGTGCCTGATTTAAATTTTATTAATCCTGTTGAAGGTATAATCTCAAGCAGATATGGTAAGAAGAGATACATCAATGATCAACCTAGATCTCCTCATCTGTCTTTGGATATTGCTGCTGCTGAGGGAACAAAAATTGTATCTCCTTCAAAAGGTAAAGTAATTTTAGTTGGTGATTTCTTTTATGCAGGAAATTACATAATAATAGATCATGGATTTGGTCTTATAAGTTCATACAGTCATTTATCGTCAGTCCTGGTTGATGAAAATGAATTAATTGAAAAGGGACAAAAAATTGGAGAAGTTGGATCAACTGGAAGAGTCACAGGACCCCATTTGCATTGGACAGTGTATTTAAATAAAGTAAGGATCAATCCAGAATCAATTATTCAAGAAAACTTTTTAGAAAGCCTGCTTTAAATCCAATAAGATGTCGTTGAGCGCATCTTTTGTTTGTGGTCTAAATAATGAAAGCGATAGTTCGCCATTAGGATTGATAAAAAAAGTAGCTGGAACTGCTGGAGGAGTTTGAATACCCCAAATATCTCGAGGATGAGTCACCAACGAAGGAACTTTTATATTAAATTTATTTGCAACTGGTGCTAAATCTTCTTGGTCAAGTTCATCAAAGTTAAAAGTGAATACAAGTATATCTTTATTTTCATTAGCAAACTCATTAAGTTCTGGAATTTCTTTTATGCAGGGCGCACACCAGTCTGCCCAATAATTTATGACAACCCAGTTACCTTGAAGTTTATCAAGATTAGTATTCGATCCGTTAAATACTTCGATATCATTCTTTTGACATGCAAAGAGAAGTAAAAAACAGAAAAGTTGTATAATTTTATGCTTCATCGCGTACATAATATAATTAAAACTTTAAATGTAAACATGGAAAAGAATTTTTTATTAGTATTATTTTATTCTGCATCTGGATCAGTTAAAAATTTAGCGCATGCTATTGCTGATGGTATTGAAGATGTTGGTTTAGATGTTCGCTTAAGAACAGTCCCAAAAATATCATCAAATGTTGAGCAAGTTGAAGGCGATATTCCAGATTCTGGCGAAATATACTGTACTAAAGATGACTTAATTAATTGTAGCGGTCTTGCTATAGGCTCTCCAACAAGGTTTGGTTCAATTTCATCTCCATTAAAGTATTTTTTAGACTCTACGGGTGATTTATGGGCCACAAATGCATTGGAAAATAAGCCAGGTATAGCATTTACATCTACGAGCTCTATGCACGGTGGTCAAGAGACAACTCTTTTTAGTTTAATTACTTTCATGTTGCATCATGGAATGATTGTAGCTGGAACGCCCTATTCTATTGATGAACTAAATAAAACAAAGTCAGGTGGAACACCTTACGGTCCCTCTCATGTTGAAAACTTTAATTCGTCAAGTGATTTAACTAAAGATGAATATGAAATTGCAAAAAAAACTGGATCGAGGCTTGGCAAATTAGTTATGAAAATTAATGATTAGTATTACTAATTACAAACTTCTTTTAAATTTAATCTTTATATGTTTATTTATTTCAAAATTTTTCAATGTTATTCAACAAAGAATAGATATATTTATGTTCATCTTTTGGGCACTACCTATATTAATTTTTTACATCTTCATAAATAAATTAGTAATTAAAGCCTATCAATGGTTTTGTTTTTTATTAATCATATACTTTCTATCTTGCTCATTGAGAGTTTTTGGGACAGCAGCATACTGGTTAGATATAATTGAATTATTTCTAATATGCTCACTATTCATTAGCACTATGTATGGGCCAAGAATAATAAATAATATGAACTAAAATGCGTTTACTTAGTCTTATATATGACATATCATCATAGTCTTTTTTGGAGTAATAGATGAGCAAAGTTCAATCAGTATGGTCAAAAGCGGATAGATTTTTAACATTATCAAGAAAAATTATTGTTAACTTATTCACCATTGTCGTGCTCATAGTAATTACGTTTTCACTAATTGGCGGAATTGGTTCATTTTTTTCTGAAGAAGAGAGTATTTCAACAAAAGACAAAATTTTATGGTTTAAGCCTGTTGGAGTAGTGGTAGACAGCTCTACAAATTCATCGACATCTCTTGAAGCTCTTCTTCTTAGCTCAACTGATATACAGCAACATGAATTAGAAGATCTCATTAAGGTTTTAGAAAATGCAGCTGATGATAAAAATCTTGCTGCAATTTATATTAACGTATCTGAGCTTGGAATGTATTACGCTTCAGCATTTGAAATTGCCAAAGCAGTTAAAAATATTAAAGACAAGGGCAAAAGAGTAATAGCTTATGGTCAAAACTTTGGAAACAATGCTTTTTTAATTAGTTCACAAGCAAATGAAATTATATTAAATAAATATGGTCAAGTATCATCCTTTGGTTTCTCAAGAAAAAGAGAGTATGTAAAAGATCTTTATGAAAATATTAAATTAAACCAACATGTATTTATAGCTGGAGAATGGAAAACTGGTCCAGAGAATTTCACTAGAAACACTATGTCTGAAGAGGATAAAACTCAATGGAATGAGTTTGCTATTCCTCTTTGGAAAAAAATGACAGATTTAATGGAAAGTGGAAGAAATCTTAATAGTGGAACAATTCAAAATTATGGTGACTCTTTTTGGGAATTGGCACTAGATGAACCAGAAGCTTCACAAATTGCTCTTAATCAAGGGTTAGTGGATATGGTTTTTACAGAAGAGGAATTAAGACATTGGTTCTTTGATGAATATCCAAATGAAGATAATGATGTAAATAAATTACCTGACTCAATATCAATATATGACTATTTATCTACTATTGAATCTGAAGAAAATGATTCCAAGAATAAAATTGCAGTTATTAACATTGAAGGTGCTATCTCTACTGGTGAATCTATGTACGGTATTGCAGGCTCAGATACAATTGTTAAAAATATCAGAAAAGCAATAAAGGATGATGATGTTAAAGCTCTTGTTCTTCAAGTAAATAGTCCTGGTGGCGGAGTTTATCCAAGCGAATTAATTACAAATGCACTAAATGAATTTAAAGATACTAACAGACCAATAGTAAGCTCAATGGGAGATATTGCTGCATCAGGCGGAGTATGGGTAACAACGCTATCTGATGAAATATGGGCTAAAGAGGAAACTTTGACTGGTTCAATTGGAGTTTATGGTGTGCTTACTACTATTGAAAACTTATATGACTGGGTAGGAATTCAAGTTGATGGAGTTAGTTCAACAGATGCAGCCAACTGGGATCCAAGATTTGAAATGCCTGAAAACGTTACAAGTGCAATACAAGCTGCGGTTGATGACATATATGATACGTTTATAAATAAAGTCTCTACTAATAGAAATATGCGTTATGAAGAAGTTCATGCTATTGCCAAGGGAAGAATATGGTCTGGAAAAAAAGCTTTACAATTAGGCTTAATTGATAAAATCGGAGAGCTAGATGATGCGATAGAATCTGCATCAGTAATGGCCGAAATTGATAATTACAAAGTAGTAAGATATTTCAAAGAATTAGATCCATTTGAAATTTTTATAAGTGAACTTCTTGATAATCTTGATATTGAATTCAACTTTGGTACTAAATCAAAGAAAATATTAAATTTAATGAACAACCAATATAGATTTATAAACGAAGAGAAGGATGTTGATATGGTATCTTTTTGCTTTGAGTGTGAATATTTCAATACTAAATAATTTCTTTTATTAACGGTACTGTTATTTTTCTTTTTAACTCCATTGAAAGCTGATCTAGTTTGCTAATAATCTGAATGAGATCTGACATATTTCTTTTTGTATATGTAACAAGATAATTAATTTCTTTATCTCCCAAATTAATTGACCTTAGTTGAGAAACAAATTTTATTGCTTCTGGCAAGTTCGCATCACTAATTGGATAGAGTTCAATATGGTCAATTCTTTTTATTCTTGATCTTAAGTCATCTAACTCAAAATTTATTGATGATGGATTTTTGCATGAAGAAAAAATTAGTCGACAATTTGATGAAAGACAGTCATTTATGAGATTAAAAATTCCAACTTCCCATTCTTTATTTGATGCAATTAAATCGATATCATCGAGACATATTAGATCCAGCCCCTCCAATGAATCTATAAAACTTGTTCCATGCTTAATTGCTTCAGAAATTGGTATGTAAACTGAAGATTTATAATCAGATGCATAATAATTACATGTAGATTGAAGTAAGAATGACTTTCCAGAGTCTTGAGTTCCATACAAAAAAACATCTTCATTATTTTTCAAAACTAATTTAACTTCTTCATTAGGTGAATCAAAGAAAAAATCATCAAATGTGAATTTATTTCGTTTACTCCATGGAAATGTTAATTGTTGCGGCTTATTCATTATGATAAGTCCTAAGATCTCGAACCCAATTATATGCGTATACAGCTAAACTCAATATAGTTACAAGAATTATTAATATATCAAGAGGAAACAATCCAAGATTTAACTCAATAATTTCTTTAAGGAAAATAATAGCAATATAGATTATTTGCAAAGTGGTAGTTAACTTCCCGAGAAAATTTGGTGTTGGTGTATCAGATTCAATAACTGTCATTCTTATGGCAGCTCCTAAAAGAATGGCAACATCTCTGCTAAAAAAAATAACAAAGATATAAAATGGAATATATTGATTAAGCCATAAAATAAAGATAGATCCAGATAGAAGAATTTTGTCTGCAACTGGATCTAAAAGAGTTCCAAGCTCAGTTTGCCAATTCATTTTTCTAGCAATAAATCCGTCCAAACCATCAGTAACTGAGGCGACAACAAAATAAATAATACTAATTTCAAAATTTCCTAAATAAATATTATTTAAGATTGGATAAACCAAAGCTATTCTAACTATAGTTAGTAAGTTAGGAATAAATATAAAAAACTTTTTCATCTAACAAAACTAATATTTATCTCAGAGCTATCTTTGTATTGACTATTAATCTCAAGAAAATTACTTTCAGAAATTTCTTTTACAATTGAATCAAAGTCACCATAGATGCCTAGTTTGTAAAAAACAGTATCTATTTCAAATCTGCTTATATCTATATCTATTAATCCCACAAGATTCTCAATCACATTTCGTGATTTTTTATAATCTTGAAAAGAATTTATATTTGCCACTGAAATGTTAATTGTTCCTTTTTTTGATGTATTGATTGCATTCCCCATCAGCATTTTGTTGATTCTGCTATTAGTATGCTTTTTAAATTGCTCAATGATAGGATTAATAAAATCTCTTTCATTTACAATCATATTGATATCACCACTTATTGACCACTGATCTATACCCGTTTTGGATATATTAATTTTAATTAGTTCATCAAAAATATATTTTTCGTTAATGATGTCCTCAAAATCAATAAGCCTTTCATAATTATTCAATTGATTGAGGTCAATTAAATCTAGTTCCGGGAGTTCAAGAAAAATTCCTCTTGAGGTAGACTCATTCTTTAAATAATTTTTTAATAGATTATCCAGTTCAGAGTTATATTGTGAATTTGTTAGATAATATGGAACTCCAGTACCTGGATCAATTTCAATTAAAAACAATATCACAGGCCTTGAATTACTTAAAACTGGAATAGAGAGCTCGTTAAAAACTTTAATCAATAAATCTTTATCAAAATTCACTTCTAAATAACTTTCGTTATCTAAATTCTTAATGGAGTAACTTTTAATGAAACTTTTACGCGTATTACCAGCATTGATAATTCTCCATATGTTTGAAGGAGAATCACTACCGCTCAATCTATAAATCATGGTATTAAATGAATTATTTATAGATTTCTCAATTTGTGACAAACTCTCAATAGGTTCTAAAACTATAAAAAGTTTGTCAAACTCCTTTCCAAAGCATGTATTAGAAAAGATAATAAAGCTTAATAAGGTATATTTTAAAAATCTCATATTTTTTAGTGTATGAAGGTATTTTAAATGACAAAAGAAATTATAGAAAATGATCCATACAAATTAGCTGGAGTTGATATCGATGCTGGTAATAACTTAGTTGATAAAATTAAAAAGAGTGTTGCCTCCTCTCACAATAAGAATGTCTTAGATAATATTGGAGGCTTTGCCGGCATGTTCGAGCTTGATAAAGATATTGAGAATCCAGTTTTAGTTGCATGTACAGATGGAGTTGGAACAAAAGTTTCTCTCGCTCAGCAGTACAATGATTTATCAGGCATTGGTCAGGATCTTGTGGCTATGTGTGTTAATGATTTAATTGTATGCGGTGCAAAGCCTCTATTTTTTTTGGATTATTATGCGTCATCAAAGCTGGATGTTAATGAGGCTGCTACCGTTGTAAAAAGTATTGCGGATGCATGTATCGAATCTGACTGTGCGCTTTTAGGAGGTGAAACTGCTGAGATGCCTGGTCATTATATTGATAATAATTTCGATCTTGCTGGATTCTCAGTTGGATGCGTTAGCAAAGATAAGATAATTAAAAATGATAATGTTATATGTGGCGATGTCTTGATAGGAATAGAATCAAGTGGTCCGCATTCAAACGGATTCTCTCTAATAAGAAAAATCATTAAAGAATCTAAGTTAAATAAAGAGGAAAAAACTAAGATAGCCAAAAGATGTCTTGAACCAACCTTACTTTATCCTAAATTGATCATGGAGTTGATTTCAAATTATAAGATTAATTCTCTTTCACATATTACTGGAGGTGGCCTTACAGAAAATCTACCAAGATCTATGCCTGATAATCTCTGCGTAGAAATTGATACTAATTCCTGGGAAATGCCACATATTTTTAAATGGTTACAAAAAAATGGAAATATTTCTGATGATGATATGTATAGAATATTTAATTGTGGAATAGGCATGGTGCTTTTTGTAAATGAAGATGAGGAGTCAAAAATTTCTACGAGAATAAAAGAATTAAAAATGAATAGTTTCGTCATTGGAAAAGTTAAAAATAAAAAGAAAGAATCTTCTGTAATATTTGTCTAAATACTTAAAATGAAAAAAATTGTAGTCTTGATATCGGGCAGTGGTTCTAACTTAGAAGCAATCATAGAATCATGCGCTGCAAAAAAAATTAATGGAAGAGTTATTCAGGTAATATCTAATAATCCAGATGCTTACGGGCTTACGAGGGCATCAAAGTTTAATATTCCATCAAGGATTATTGATCATAAAAAGTTTCCATCAAGAATTGATTTTGAAAATTCATTAGAAGAGTTCTTAGATATGCTTAGTCCAGATTTAATTGTTTTGGCAGGCTTCATGAGAATACTGGGTACTAAAATTACTTCTAAATTTTCTAATAAAATGATAAATCTTCACCCTTCTCTTCTTCCTATTTATCCAGGATTACATACTCATGAAAAAGTTCTTGAAAATAAAGATCCTCATCATGGTATTTCAATACATTATGTTTCATCTGAATTAGATGCCGGTCCATTAATTGCTCAAGGGTTTATAGATATAGGTAAAGATGAAACTCTGAAAAATATGATTAAACGTATTCATAAGATTGAGCACTTGTTACTACCAGAAATTATAAATGAGATTTGCAATGAAAATATTTATCTAGATAATAACGAAGTTAAATATCGAAATATTAATTTACACAACCACAAACTTATTAAAAGAAGTTATGAAATATAAAGTTATAAATTTTTTGTTGACAATTTTTTTATCAACTAATGTGGTTTCATCTGAAATACCTCCATATTCAGCAAAATATAATTTTGAATCAGAAGAAATATCAATCTCTGGAATAAGAGAATTCTATAAAACTAAAAATGGCTTTGAAATGAAATTCAAGGCATCAAATCTTTTTGCTAGTTTATTTTTTTTATCTAAGTTTGAAATTAAAAATAGCAAAGTTATTTCAGATTCCTATGAAATAAAAATCAGACCAAAATTTCTAGATAGAGATCAATACTTAAATTTTGATTATGAGACTATGGAGGTTCGCTCTGAAGGCATTAACAAGTGGGTTGGATCTTTGAACGATGATTTAGTTTATGATCCTTTAAATGTTCAAATTATGATAAGAACAAATGTAAAACATGGTCTAAAAAATTTCAAAATTAATATTGTGGACATGGAAGAAGGAGGATCAAAATCTTACGAATTTAATATTGTTGGGCTTGAGGAATGTATCTTCAATGGAGAAACATTAAAATGTGTAATACTTGAAAGATCAAGATTAAATAGCGATAGAAAGGTAACTTATTATCTTGCTGAAGAGCTCGAACACATGTTCATTAAAATAATTGATGCTAGTCCTGAAAGGACAAATACATTAACGCTTTTAGAGGTTTTAAGTCTTGGGTAAAGTAACGCCAGTTTGTCCTTGATATTTTCCATCACGATCTTTATAACTTATCTCACACTCTTCGTCTGATTCAAAAAACAACATTTGTGCAACTCCTTCTCCGGCATAAATTTTAGCAGGGAGATTCGTTGTATTTGAAAACTCAAGAGTAACATGACCCTCCCATTCAGGTTCAAGTGGAGTTACGTTTACAATAATTCCACATCTTGCATATGTTGATTTACCTAAGCACACAGTAAGAATATTTCTCGGAATTTTAAAATACTCAACAGTTCTAGCTAATGCAAAAGAATTTGGCGGAATAACGCAAACATCTGAATTAATATCCACAAAACTTTTTTCATCAAATGACTTAGGATCCACTATCGCAGAATGAATATTTGTAAAAACTTTAAATTCATTAGAGCATCTGACATCATATCCATAACTAGAAACTCCATAAGAAATTAGTTTATTGCCATCGTCATCAAGCCTTATTTGGTTTTTTGAAAATGGATCAATCATATTATGCTCCTGAGACATTTTTTGAATCCATTTATCTGATTTAATCGACATCTATTTGTATCCTTCCCTCTATTGCCCTAGCAATTGTTGTTCCATCAACATACTCTAACTCTCCTCCAATAGGAATACCATAAGAAATTCTTGAAACCTTTGCATTTTTAATATGATCTTTTATAAATATTGCTGTTGCATCACCTTCTACAGTACTACTAGTTGCAAGAATTACTTCTTTCACTTCATCATCATTAGTAATGTTTAAGAGCTCATCAATACCCAAATCTTCAGGCCCAATACCATCAATTGGTGAAAGCCTTCCTAATAAAACAAAATATCTGCCTCTAAAACCACCAGTTGATTCAATAGCTAATACATCAGATGGACTCTCAACAACACAAATACTGTTTGTGTCTCTTGTTGAGTCAGAACATACTCCACATAAATTATTTGATGTAAGCATTCTGCAATTTGAGCATCTTTGTATACTTTCAATGGCACTAGAAAGAGTATTTGCTAATATGCTAGCACCATCTTTATTCCTATCAAGTAAATATAAAGCCATTCTTTGAGCAGATTTTTTGCCAACTCCAGGTAATATAGTCAATGCATTTATAAGTTCATTTAATAAATCTTGATTCATTTTTACTTCAAGGGCTTGATGGTTTCTGGTTTTATCTTTCCATTAAATTTTTCAACAAAATCTTGTATTTCTTTATCTTTACTTATTTGATCTTTCGCCAGGCTTTCTTCTTTTTTTGTTTTACTTTCATTTAATTGGATTGGAGAATTGATTACATTTCCTTTCTCAATTTTAATATTAATCTTACTTGAAAATATACTTTCAACCGTAGTTTTAAATTCCGACATAATATTCTCAGGGACATCACCTAAATTTAGATCTGCTTTTAAAATCATACCTTCATCGTTATGTGAAAATAACGACATATTTCCAAAATAGTTTCTTGCAAAAGGACTTAATTTTAGAGAATTAAATAATTTCACCCAATCTTCGTTATCATTAAGGAACTTTTCTTTGCTTGATTCTTTTGGTGAAGGATTGATAGCTTTTTTAGTTCCTTTATCAACTTTTTTCAGACTTTTTTTTTCTGAATTATCTGGACTAGTATCTTGATTATTTTCTGAAAGTTTCTGAAGAGGATTAAAAGTGAGCATTCTTAATAGACAAATTTCAAGACATTCTTTGGAGCTTGGATGTACGGAAAATCTAGTAAAAGAATTCATGCCGATTTCGTATAAAAGTTGACAAAACTCTTTGTCAATTTTCTTAGATATGCTTTTTATATTTTCACTTTCTGAATTATTTAGAACCTGTTCAAGTGAAACTTCATGAAGAATGCTTATCAAATCTCGAAGAATAACATCATATTCTGGTAATAACTGTTCAATTTCAGCAAGCTTATCAAAAACTTTCTTACCATCTCCATCGACAACACCTTCTAGAAGTTCAAATAAAAGTGAATCATCAATTGTTCCCAACAATTTTTTTACCTCATTACTTTTAAGCTCGCCGTTACCATGCGCTATTGCTTGATCAAGAATTGTTAAAGCATCTCTTACGGATCCGTTTGCAGATTTTGATATTAATTGAGTACTCTCATCATCATATTTGATTTTTTCTTTTTTTAATATTTGATTTAAGTGGTTGCTCAGCATGTTTTCATTAACTGTTTTAAGGTTAAGCTGCAAACACCTTGATTGAACTGTCTTAGGAATTTTTTCTGGATTGGTTGTTGCAAAGATAAATACAACATGAGGCGGTGGTTCTTCTAGAGTCTTTAAAAGAGCGTTAAAACTTGCAGTTGATAGCATATGAACTTCATCGATGAGAAAAATCTTATATCTGCCTTTAGCAGGTTTATATTCAACTGTTTCTATTAAGTCCCTTATTTTCTCAACTTGAGTGTTTGATGCAGCATCTATTTCTAGAAAGTCAACGCTCCTACCAGCAGTTATTTCAATAGTATTAGAACATTTATTACATGGTACTGATGTTGGTTTAGTGTCACTCTCACAGTTTAAACATTTTGCTAAAATTCTCGCAATAGTAGTCTTACCAACTCCCCTTGTGCCTGAAAATATAAATGCTTGATGAATTTTTCCAGACTCAATGCTGTTTACCAAAGCCTTCACGATATGCTCTTGACCAATAACTTCTTCAAAACAGGATGGTCTATATTTTCTAGCTAAAACCTCATATGACATAGCATTGAATCATAACATGTCGTCACCAAAAACTGATTCGATTTCTTTAAATCTAAAGCCTCTATTTTGTAGAAAACTTTTCTGTTTTAATTTTTCTTTGATATCAGGACTAGGTCCATCTTTAAATTTTTTTGAAAAAGCTAATTTTGCAGTCGATTCCCAGTCGCCTTCTTCAATAATTATTTTATTTAATACCGATTCATCAACACCTTTCGATAACAATTCAAAAGCAATCTTTTTAGGCCCAAATCCCTTTCTTTTTCTAGCAGATACATAAGCTTCAGCAAATCTTGTATTATTTATTAAGTTATTATCACTAAGCTTTTCAATAACAGATTCTATTATTTCTTTATTTTCAAAACGCGCAGATAGCTTTTCTTTAATTTCTTTGAATGAGTGTTCTCTTCTAGATAATAAATCTAGAGATTTGTTATATATGATATTGAATAGATCATCTGACATTATTCAAAAGGTATAACTCTTGATTTTCCATTTCTTTTTATGATTCTTACTTTTTGACCGATATTATATGAAAAATTACCAACCTCTTGAATGATGGAAACAAAGCTACCAGATTCGGTCTCTATCAATAATTCAACTCCATCTTTCTTTGTTACTGCTGAACCAATCTCAGATCCAATAGCTGAACCTACCAAGCCTCCTACAACTGCAGCAATATCAGATTCTGGTTCTGAATCTGTTGTATTTTTGCCAACAGCCGCTCCAATAGCTGCTCCTGCAGCAGCACCAACTTCTCTATCACCTTCGATTGTTACCATTGAAATATCTCTAACTGTTCCAAAAACAACATATTGTTGTTTTTGGGCATCTGATCTTGAAACAATGTCTGGCTGCAATGAATTATTAACACATGATGATATAACGAAAATAAGCGCTATTAATAAAAAGTTTTTCATGAATCTTCGCCTTTAGATAATTTATAGTGTCTTATAAGATCATCTTTTATAACATAGTATTTTCTATTTTTTTCAAAACCGTCTAATAGCTTAACTTCATATATTTTTTCAAAATGTTTGGAATTTAAAATTTCAATTCTGTCGCCTTTATTTAATCTAACTAAGTTTCTTGAATCTATAATAGAAAACCTATCCCAATCTGAAAATATTCTTGCCTGATAGGTGTTATATGCATCATTAGAAAAGTAATACAAAACCTTACTTGTTGAAGGATTTAGTTTATTGCTTATTGATTCTAGATACCATGTTTGACCCTGTTCAATAGACGGTAATGTTTCTTTTGCATTAAAAATAGTAGTAAAAGAAAATATAAGTGTAAGCAAAATAAATTTGTTTTTCATAATAATTTTGACAATTGATTTTAAAAAAAGTTCTTATACTTATATAAGGATATTTTAAAATTAAAAAAAAATAAAGGTTGAAAAACTTAATAATGGCTATAAATATATGTTGATGAAGATGCCATAACGGATCTTCGCGTTAATAAGTGTATGCCTTTTTAGATACACATTTATAAAGTCGCTTTTAAGGAGGACTATTATGATACTTAACTTTACAGACCCATTTTTCACAACACGTGTACTAGGGTTCGAACCTTTGTTTGATAGATTGCAAAGACTTTCTGAGTCTAACGATAGATCATCAAGCTATCCACCATATAACATTAGCAAAGATGGTAATTATTTTGCTATTGAAATTGCTGTAGCTGGATTGTCAAAAGATGATATCCAGATAGAGCTCGCTGAAGGAGTTCTTTCAGTAAGCCACGATGGGCCAACTACTGAGGTTGTTAATGGTGAAAATAAGGTTGTATATCAAGGAATTGCTCAAAGAGCATTTAAACAGCAATTTACCCTTTCTGAGGATGTTGTTGTTCAAGGCGCAGAATTGGTTAATGGTTTATTAACTATCAGTCTTGAGAAAATTATTCCCGACGAAAAGAAACCTAGAATGATTGAGATCAAATCACCAAAAAGAATCTCAAGTAAATAACACATATAATTTGAAATGGGGTGCATAATGCACCCCAAATGTTAAATAGGATAAAATTACATTTAATGAAATTTCTTAAAATATCCTTTCTACTATTCTTTTGCTTAGCAATAAATGCGGTGACTGTTGATACCGGTCATGCAAATGTCTCGTTGGTAAAGTTTGAAAATGTAGACGAAGGTCAAAGCCAAACTCTTATTGGTATTAGAATGGATATGCAAGAGAATTGGCATACCTACTGGAAAAATCCTGGTGATTCAGGAGGCCCAATCAAAGTTAAATGGTCTCATGACGACAATATTTCAATAAGTGAGTTATATTGGCCAACTCCAATCTTAATTCCATATGAACCACTAATGACATATGGGTATAAGAATTTTGTAATTTTTCCCTTTGAGATTAATAATTCCAACGATAAGAATTCATATATTGAGGCAAATATAGATTTTTTAATATGTGATGATATTTGTGTCCCTGAAAAAGCATCAATCAAAATAAATCTTAATGATATTAAAAATGATGCTTCGCTGTATGATTGGTTTTTAAAAGCTCCATCTCAGATACTTCCAGTAAGGGCATCACATGATAGTGGGTTCATAAATATAAGGTTTTCATGGCCTATCGATGTCACTTCTGCGATATTTTTTATCGATAAACAAGATATTGTTGAACACGCTGCAGATCAAAAACTCATTAAAGAAGAAAATAATTATCTTCTTAAGATTAAAAAATTAGATGATCATAAATCTTTTGAATATTTATCTGGAGTATTATCTGTCAACGATGACGAGAGTTTTATAATTGATGCTGAAATTGAAAATGCTACAAAAAACTCCTTTAATATTTCGTTTTTACAAGCCTTAACTTTTGCGTTTATGGGTGGCTTAATTTTAAATTTAATGCCATGCGTTTTTCCAATAATTTCATTAAAAGTTCTAAGTTTTGTTTCAATGAGCAATCAATCTCCATCAAAAATTAGAGCTCATGCCTTATCATTTTGTGCTGGAGTGATGATTTCATTTCTGCTTATTGGATTTGCAATGATTTTGCTAAAACAAGCTGGTTTATATTTAGGCTGGGGATTTCAATTACAGTCACCACTTATTGTTGGATTACTAAGTTTATTAATGTTTGTAATTGGTTTAGTGCTTCTAAGCGATATAAATATAGGCTCATCATTAACTAGACTTGGAAGTATAGGAACCAGCGGGAGTTTATTGGGTTCCTTTTCTACAGGTATTTTAGCTGTTATTGTTGCCTCACCATGCACGGCACCATTTATGGGCGCAGCACTTGGTTACGCATTAATTCAACCCTCTGGAATTACATTACCAGTCTTTTCTGCACTAGGTCTTGGTTTTGCATTTCCTTATTTTGTATTATCAGCCTCACCTAGTTTAATAAATTATCTACCTAAACCAGGAAATTGGATGGTTGCTTTGAAAGAATTTTTTGCATTTCCCATGTTTGCGACATCTATATGGTTGATATGGGTGTTCAGCGTTCAAACATCTTCCAATGAAGTAATTTTTCTTTTAATGACGATTCTAATGATTTCGTTGTTAATATGGATTGCTACAAAACTTAATAAATCAAGCTATAGATTTGTTATTTTTGTTATTGCAGCTTTTGTGATTTTCTTTCAATTCAGGGATATTCCTTCAAACGAAATACAATCTACAAATGCCTTAAAACTTGAAAGTTACGATTATGTTCAATGGAATAAAAATATAGAAAATGAATATAAAGAGAAAAATCAAGCTTATTTAATTAATTTTACTGCTGCGTGGTGCATAACATGCCAAACAAATGACAAAATTGCCTTATCAAGACCAAATGTTAAAGAATACATTTATGAAAATAACATCCAATACATTGTTGCTGATTGGACTAACAAAAATGATGAAATTCTAAAAACTCTTGAATCCTATAATAGAAATGGTGTTCCGTTATATATTTTTTGGAAACCAGGCATGAGCGAGTCAAAAATTTTACCTGCAATTTTAACAGAACAGATTTTACTAGAAAGTTTCAACAACTCTTAAATAATAATATAATTTGAATTCATAAATTTAACAGGGAATAATATGTTTGGTACACCTTTTCAAATATTTGGCACAGTTCACCTTATAACTATATTTTCAGTGATTTTGGTTTCAGTATTTTTACCAAAATTTTATAAAAATAAATCTGAAAGTGATAAATCTCTTATGAGCAAAATAATTGCAGGAATAATAGCTGCACATGTCATTATTTCACCATACAAAGATCTTTATCTGTTAGCAAATCCCTATGATTGGAGAGAAACAATTCCACTACATATGTGTGATCTTTCTGAAATATTCCTAATTTGGTTTTTATTAGGTGGGCCAAGGATACTATATCTGTGTGCATTTTTTTGGGGCTTAGGTGGAGCATCTATGGCAATTCTTACTCCAGATATTAGTCATCATGATTTAGATTACATATTTTTTATGATTGGTCATGGAATGATTATTGTTGGAATAATGTATGCAACAGTTTCTCTTGGCAATAGACCTTATGCAAAAGATATATTAAAAGTGTCAGCAATTACTGCTTTTATATTGTTGCCAATAGTCTATGTAATTAATTTGATGTTAGGTGATCCTGCAAATTTTTGGTATTTGATGGCTAAACCAGATGGTGCTTCTCTAATGGATGTATTTCCAGAACCGCCATTGCATTTGTTAGTTACAACGCCGCTAGCAATTGCAGTTTTTTACTTAATATATTTACCTTATTTTATAAAAGATAAAGCTGCAAGATAACTCATAATTTTGCTTAAATTTATAAAATAAACATAAAATAACAATATTATTATGGAAAATTTTATAAATCTTATCTCTGAAGTCTGGAATAAAGGATTCTTAGGTATTGATCTAGGATCAATAATTTCTTCTTTGTTTGTTATTTTAATAGCATTTCTTTTTAGAGGTTTTATTATTTCAATAATTCTTAATTCTCTTGAAAGGCTTGCCAGTAAAACAAAATCAAAGATAGATGACGAAATTCTTAATGCATTAAGAAGGCCAATTGGATTAGTACCTATCACAATTGCTTTATATATTTGCACTTTAATATTACCTCTTTCGGGTTTAATTGGTGACATAGCAACAAATATAGTAAAAGCCTTTGTCATTTTTACTATTTTTAGCGCCCTTGCAAATAGTGTAAAACCAATTTTTGCTGCCCTCTCCACAAGCTCATGGCTTACAGCATCGATGCAAATGTGGCTTGAAAGAGCTTCAAAATTTATTGTTTGGGTAATTGGAGCAGCAGTTATATTAGATATATTTGGTATTCAAATTGGTCCACTCGTTGCTGGTTTGGGATTGTTTTCTGTGGCAGTAGCATTAGGCGCACAAGATTTCTTCAAAAATCTAATCTCAGGAATATTAATAATTGGTGAACATAGATTTCAGCCGGGTGACAGAATTGAGGTAAGTGGACAGCTCCATGGAATTGTAGAAAGTATTGGCTTTAGATCAACTGTCATTAGAACTTTTGATACTGCACCAATGGTTATACCTAATAAAGATTTATCTGACGTTAAAGTAATTAACCATGGTGAAATGATTAATAGAAGAATCAATTGGAAAATTAATCTTATTTACTCAACAAGTGTTGAGCAACTTGAATCGATAAGAAATGAAATAAAAGATTACATAATTAAAAGTAATGACTTTACTACGGAGGGTGATTTAGATCCTGTTGTAAGAATTGTTGAATTGGGTGGTAGCTCTATTGATTTAATGATTGTTGCTTATGCTGATCCAATGGGATTTGCTGCATTTAACGAAGTAAAAGAAAACCTGATCTTCAATATAATGAAAATTGTAAAGAGTAACAAATCTGAATTTGCCTACCCTTCAACTTCTCTATATGTTGAATCAATGCCAAAATAAAATTGATGAATTATGAACGATCAAATCATATTATCCTCAACTTTGATTGCTCTTCTTTGTTTATTTATATGGGGAAAAATTAGATATGATGCTCTAGCGGTTGGGGCATTATTTGTTTTAGTAGTTCTTGAAATAATACCTGCCAATGATGCTTTTGCTGGATTTGCTCATCCTGCTGTTATTACAGTCGCACTAGTTCTAATAATTAGTCAAGGTTTGAGTAATTCAGGTATAGCAGGTCTTGTAGGTAAGCTTATTGGAGGTAGGGAGTTCACAGAGATCCAATTTATGATTTCTCTCCTATTAATAGCTGCTGTTTTGTCATCATTTATAAATAATATAGGTGCTTTAGCAATTCTCTTACCAATAACACTTAATATATGTCAAAAGATGGAATGGCATCCCTCTAAGTACCTAATGCCCTTAGCCTTTGCTTGTATTTTAGGTGGAATGAATACCGCAATTGGAACTCCACCAAATATAATAATATCTGAATATAAGGCATCTATATCAAACTCTGGGTTTAATTTTTTTGATTTTTCGTACGTTGGTCTTGTAGTAACAATTATTTGCGTTCTTTTCATTGCTTTTATTGGAAATAGGTTAATTTTTTTAAGAAAAGAGATGCCTTCAACTGAGCATTTAATTGATCTTAAAGGGTACTTATTTGAGGTGCTCGTAAATGAAAAAAGCTCTTCAATTGGCATGACTTTATATGCATTTAAAACACAAGCTGGAGAAGATACAGAAATCCTCGGAATAGTATCCGAAAATGGCTCAATCAAGAAAGTTCAAAATAATATGAGAATTAAAGCAGGACAAATATTGGTTATTAAGACTCCTCCCGATGATCTTGCAAATATTTTAGATATTTTTGATTTTTCCATTCCCAAAGAACTTCATTCATTTGACGAAGATGATCTTGAAGAAATTGAAGTCATGATCACTCCCGGTTCTAGATTGATTGGAAGAAAATATGATTTTTTTCAAAAACTCGCTTTTGAAGAGTTAAATCTTCTTGGACTATGGAGAAAGGGCTCAAAATATAGAACCAGACTTACTAGAGAACAATTTAGAGCCGGTGATGTATTACTTCTAGGAGTTAGAGATCTCGCTGAAGAAGATGTCTCTAATAAAATTAAACATTTAGGTTTAATGCCCCTAAGACAAAGAGAGCTTCAAACAATACCAAGTAGAAGTAGGCTTATTAAGGGGCTGTTATTCTTTTTGTTATCAATCTTTTTAGTCTCATTCAACTATTTAAGTGCGGCACCAGCATTTTTATTGTGTGTTTTAGCTTTTGCAAGAATTAAAATTATTGACAGTGACTTTTACAGAAAAATAGATTGGCCAATCATTGTTATGTTAGCAGCAATGATACCAATCGGAACTGCGCTTCAAACAACAGGAGTGAGTAGCTTAATTGCAACTTCAATATCCACGTATGCATCAAGCATGAGTTTATTTTGGATACTCCTCATTATCTTAATTGTTACCATGGTAACAACCGATATTATCAATAATGCAGCAACAGCTGTGATTATGGCCCCGATATCAACTGGAATAGCACTAGAATTGGGATATGCCATTGAGCCTTTTTTAATGGTCGTCGCAGTTGGGGCAAGTTGTGCATTTTTAACTCCAATAGGACATCAATGTAATACTGTTGTAATGGGTCCAGGTAATTATAAATTTACTGATTACTGGCGTATGGGCTTACCTATGGATATTTTAATAATATTGGCGTCTATACCAATGATATTGTTTGTATGGACTTGATAAATGGATGATAGATATAAAAGATTAAATAGTGCAACTGGAGAGCCATTTCAGGCAGGCTATCAAGATGAAACTGGAAGAGTTTTTCTTAGGTATCTAAATAAACAAGGTAATGATGGGTATTATCTTGAAGAATGGAAAAAAGACATTAATAGTTTTATAAACAAAGCTGATGAATTAAATATTAGTTACGACTTAAATCAGCAATTGAATCAATAATTTCAGGATATTTTACATAGAATTCGTAAGATTCTCCCTCCTCATCTGTGAAAGGAGTAATCACATCTGATCCAGACACTATAGTTCCCGAGGCTATCAACATCCTGCCAATAGCAATAGCATTATCTATGCCTGCCCATCTAAGATATTTCATTATGCCCCACTTCTGAGTAGAACCATTGTCTTGTTCTGCATATTTAGAGATTCTTGTTACAACAATATCATTTTCTCTATCTACAAAAGTATACTGTCCGAACTTTCCACTGGTATTAAATATTTTTGATTCTTCATCATACTTTGAAACCCACCAGTGCAGAGAATAGTAACGTTTATAATCTGTAAATCTGCTTGGTGTCTCCCATACCACCTGAAAAGTTTCATCTACAAATTCTTTAGACACAATTTGTTCGTCATTCCACTTTCCGTCTCGAGCAAACAATAAACCTAACTTAGAGTAATCTCTTGCTGACATATCCACACAACAATATGTCATCACATTTCCTTTTTCGTCTTTCCATAACTTATAGTCACTTATACCCAGAGGTTCTAAGATTCTTTCTTCAAAAAGTTCATCAGCTTTTCTACCAGTAGCTTGAAATAAAATATCACCTAATAACATCGAATTGACATTGTTATATTCAAATTTTTCACCAGCATCTTTTTCAACACCAACTTTTTTTGCATATTGAAGATGATCTTCTTGAAAAAACATTTTTTCATGCTCGTGGGTTGGAAAATCAAGACCACTAGACATATCGAGAAGATCTCTTAAAGTGATATCTGACCTTTCATCATCAAAATAATCTAGATAATCTGAAACTTTATCATCAAGACTATTAATTTCACCACGATCAAGCGAAATTCCAATTAACGCAGCATAATAACTTTTTGCCATTGACCAAGATGTGCCATGAGAATCAAGATCATATCCATCAGCATATTTTTCTGAAATTATTTTGCCATTTTTAATTACAACAACTGCTTGAGTTGCATCATCTGAAAATGATAAATCCATTAATTTATCAATTTTATTGGGATTTACACCCTCTGCTTCAGGTGATGAAATATCCCAATTTTCTTTATTTGGGAAGTAATCTGCTAATACATTTAATGCAAACGGAGATAACAGTATTAATATTAAAAAAGGCCTAATACGATTGATTAATTTCATAATAAAAATTTAAATAAATATAGAAAATATATGTTTAATATAATCATTTTTATATTTAAAGCAAATGATTGATGATATAAATTATATTGATATTTAATTATAAATAAATATAATAATGCTATGGGCACTATATTAAAAAACTCAATCTTTTCTTTAATAATTTCTTTTGCATGTTTGGATCTACATTCAGAATCTCATACAATTAAGATGCTTAATCAAGGGGCTACTGGTGTAATGGTTTTTGAGCCTGCATTTTTAAAAATTAATGTTGGTGATACTGTCACTTTTGAGTCTACTGATGCTGCTCATAATTCTGCATCTATACCTGGTATGATTCCATCTGGTGCTTCACCTTGGAGCGGACAATTAAGCAGAAATATTTCAGTAACTTTTGAAATTCCTGGTGTTTACGGATATCAATGTACACCTCATGCAATGATGGCTATGGTCGGTGTAATACAAGTAGGTGATGATAATTCAAATATAGAAACTGTTAAAAATGTTGCAGTACAATTTAAGTCTACATTTGTAATGAATCAAACAAGACTTGATGAATATCTTGCAAAAATTAATTAATATTATTTAATAAACTTTTTGTGTAAAATTACTCCTCTTTATGGGCGAGTAACTCAGTTGGTTAGAGTGTCTGCTCGACACGCAGGAAGTCGGGAGTTCGAATCTCTCCTCGCCCACCAGCCATGTTAGTTTTTAAGGGTATTGATATGATCTTTGGTTACTAAAAGAATTTTTTGATCTTCTTCAGATTCTTTTTCATCAAGCAGCTTATCAATTTCATTAAGTGCTTTGTCTACAGAACCCCACTTTCCGTCTGTATAAATTCTTTCATGAATTAAATCATCAAATCTTGTTTTAATATCATCAGGAATATCTGTTTGATATTTATTACAAATAATTCTTTCAGCTAAAAGTCGAAATCTTTCATCTTCAAAATTTCTTGAGATTTTAATAAGTTGCTCAAGATTATCAGTATGGTGAAATTCTTTCATCAGATCTTGATCTCTAAAGGAAGGAAAACCACCAGAATATATAGTTCCTTCAACATAATCTGGTTCTGGAAAATTCATAATTCTATCCTCCATAGCCTGAGAAACTTGTGTGAAGAAGTCTTGATTAGACTTAACTATATCCGCTCGTCTTTGAAGCTCTTCATGAGTTATATCAAAGTGATTATTTTTTGTAAGATGTTTGCTTGAGCATATTGGAATAGTTTTGTTAATTTTATATTTTTTTAAAGGTAAATCCCTTCCTCCAGATTGAATCATTTTATTAATTTCTGTGAAGTCTAGATCAATAATTTCATCTGGATCAAAACTCAAATCAAAGAAACAAATATCATTAGGTCTAGAATTATCTGCACCACATATTACAACAGGATACTTAAAAGGATGACGCCTATAGACCTCACCAAGAGCAAGAAATTCATCAGAATATAAAAGATTTTTAATACCCTCCTTTGTTGATATATCCAAAAATGAATCAAAAACTTCAGGTATTTTATTTTTAATAACTTTGCATAACCCAATCATAAATTTGCAGTCTGAAATTGCATCATGTGCATCACTGACATCAATACCATGTTCATTTGCTAAATGTTCCAACTTAATACTAAAAGCAGGTCCATCTTCGAATAAGGGAATTGATATTTCTTCTGAAAAAAATGCAGCTACATTGTGAATCATCAACATTAAATCAAGTCTTCCATTTTGATTTGTGTTTGTAATGTATGGCTCTAATAGGTTGCACCAAAACTGCCTTCTGATGAGCTCTTCATCAAAAGCATGTCCGTTGTATGTTACAAATATTGATGGTAAGTCTATACACCATTCTTTCCATTGATGTTGAATATCTTTCATCATTTGATAATGAGAAGTATTGGATGAAAAGGAATTAATCTTTTTATTAGTAAGCATTGCTTTGGGTTGAGGGATAATCCAAGGCAAAGGTTTGCTACCAATATTCTGTTCGTCTATAACTTTTAATGTGTTATCGGTAAAAATTGAGCCACATTGTATTATTTGACTAAAATCTTTATGAATTCCAGTTGTTTCAGTATCGTAAAATATTAAATTGCGAGACAATTCTTTAACTCATATATTTACCTAGCTCATATCTTGCGACGGCTCTTCTATGAACTTCATCAGGACCATCAGCGAGTCTTAGTGTTCTCATATGAGCATACATAGATGCAAGTGGTGTAAGTTGTGATACCCCTTCACCACCATGAATTTGAATTGCTCTATCAATAATCTTAAGGGCTACATTAGGTGCGTATACCTTGATTTGTGCAATTTCGCTTGCTGCAATTTTATTTCCAACTGTATCCATTTTAACTGCGGCATCCAATGTTAAGAATCTTGCAGCATTAAGTTCAATTCTTGACTCAGCTATGTAATCAAAATTTGCTCCAAGTTGTGCTAAGTTTTTACCAAATGCTACTTTATTAGGATCCATGCCCCTTTTGCACATTAATTCTATAGCAACCTCACCTGCGCCAATGGCTCTCATACAATGATGAATACGTCCTGGCCCTAAACGACCTTGTGCAATCTCAAACCCTCTTCCTTCTCCAAGTAAAAGATTTTCCTTTGGTACTCTTACATTAGTAAATTTCATATGTGCATGTCCATGAGGTGCATCGTCATAGCCAAATACATGCATCATTTTAATAATTTCTACACCCTCAGTTTCCATTGGTACAAGTATCATTGAGTGTCTTTGATGTTTTGGATTATCAGGATTAGTTACACACATAAATATGAGAATTTTACATCTTGGATCGCCAGCTCCTGATGTCCACCATTTCTCACCATTTATTACATATTCATCTCCATCCAAAACTGCTGTTGCTTGCATATTTGTAGCATCAGATGATGCAGTTCCAGGTTCTGTCATGCTAAAGGCAGATCTAATTTCACCATCAAGTAATGGTTTAAGCCACTCTTCTTGATGTTGCTCATTTCCATATCTTGCAATAACTTCCATATTTCCTGTGTCGGGTGCACTACAATTCATAGCCTCAGAAGCAATATGAGATTTTCCCATTTCTTCTGCAAGATGAGCATATTCATAATTGGATAAACCTGCTCCAAATTCACTCTCTGGCAAAAAAAGGTTCCAAAGGCCTTTTGCTCTTGCTTTTTCCTTTAACTCATCAATAACTGATGGATAACTGCTCCATCTATCTTTGCCAACGTTGATTTGCTCATGAAATACGTGCTCTTTTGGTCTAACTTCAGAGTCAATAAAATCTTTAACTTTTTCAACTAATTCAACTGCTTCAGGTCTTAATTCAGGCATCATGAGGTTAAATCTCCCTTTATATCAAAAATTTTGTTACTATTATAAATACTATGAATAGTACTAAAGTAATTCCTACTTATAATAACTTTATGTTACTTACAAATCTATACGATCTAAATATTTATTTAAGGCAATAAAGTGAAAATAAGCTCTTTTGATTTAAACCTTTTTGTGATCCTTAATGCTATCTATACAGAAGGCAGTCTTACTAAGGCTGCTGAAGTCGTTGGAATTACACAACCTGCTGTTAGTAATGCTTTATCAAGATTAAGAGAAAAATTTAATGACGACCTATTCGTAAGAACTGGTTCTGGAATGGTGCCTACTCAGAAAACTGAAAACATGATTCAAGATGTTCAAAGTGCTTTGACTTTGATACAACAAAGCGTCAATGAGCCTGATACTTTTGATCCTTCAACAACAAAAAGAAACTTTAAATTATCGTTGGGAGATGTTTCTGAGGGAAGAGTTTTACCTTACCTAATGAAAGAAATATATAAGGAAGCTCCAAATATCTCAATTGGAAGTTATGCATATCTCAGAAGCGATCAAGTTCATGCTCTTTCTACGAATAATTTGGATTTTGTAGTTGATCCAGTTATACCAAGATCTGATGAAATTAATTCAGAGAAAGTTTTTGAGGATGATTTTGTTGTTATGCACAGGGAGGGACATGATTTATCAAAAATTAAAAACCCAAGCGTAAACGATATACTTGAACAGAGGCATCTTCATGTCTCTGGAAGAAAAAGAGGCCTTCATTTAATCGATGTTGAGCTTGATAAAATTGGTTATAGAAGAAAGGTTGCATTGAGATGTCAACATTTTTTGATTGCTCCAACAATTATCCAGTCAACTGATTTAGTTCTAATGGGTACTAGAAGTTTTGCTAAAAGAAATAATATGCCGTTTGTTGAAATACCTATTGAAATTCCTTTAATGGAATACTTTTTAATCTGGCATAAAAGTGATGAAGGTGATGGTGGTCACATTTGGATGAAAGATCTTATTATTAGGGCCTTCAAAGAAGCTCAAAGATAATCTAACTAAGATCATGATTGGCGGTTTTAACTATTCCACCATCAGATGTTATGGTCTCACCAACAGTATATGCTCCAGCTCGAGAACATAAGAAAATTGCCAATCCTGCCATATCTTCAGGAGTTCCAACTCTTTTTCTTGGATTTCTTTTTGCTATTTCAGAATAATCATAACCTACAGCTGGTCCGAGCATATCACTTGGATAAGGTCCAGGAGCAATAGCGTTAACCAAAATATTTTCTTTAACTAATTTTGCAGCCAAAACTCTTGTTAAATGATGAACGGCAGCCTTTGATGCTCCATAGGGATATGTTTCCATTGATGGAACATTTAACCCATCGATAGAGCCTATATTAATTACTCTGGATGGATCATCATCACTCGCATTTTTAGACAATAAGTTTTTAAATTTCTGTGTTAAGAAAAAAATAGACTTCACATTTAGATCCATGACCTTATCCCAGCCTTTTTCAGAGAAACTTTCTAGAGGTTCGCCCCATGCAGCTCCTGCATTATTAACTAAAAAATCAATAGCATCTTCCTTTTCAGTTATCTGATTAACAAACTCATCAATACCATCCATTGAACTTAAGTCACATGGAACCGGTATACATTCTTGATTGTATTTTTCAGACAATTCTCTAGCCTTTTCAATTAAAGCCGGAGCTTTTCTTGCTGAAATATAAACTTTTACCCCATTCGCCAGAAAGCCAGCAGTTATCATTTCTCCAATTCCTCTTGAGCCGCCTGTAACAACAGCAACTTTTCCAGATATGTTAAATAAACTTGTGATTTCCATTTGTATTCCCTATAAATTTGAAACTAAATTATATTGTATTTTTAGGAACGAAACATAATCTCCATTAATAACTAAGGTAAAATAAATTATGTATTTCCTAATCAACTTCCTAGGTTTAGTTGCTTCCCTAGCTGTATTAATTTGGGGTGCAGATAAATTTGTAGATAATTCATCTTTAATTGCAAAGAAGATTGGAGTTAGCGAATTAACAATAGGATTAACCATAGTTGCATTGGGTACTTCCGCTCCTGAAATCTTCGTAGGAATTTCTTCTGTCTTAAATAACAGTGAAAGTATTGCGATGGGCGCAGTTGTAGGATCAAACATATCTAACATTGCCTTAATATTTGGAGTTTCATGTATTGGTATATCTTTTTTACCAAAAAAAACACCAATAGTTCAGCTAATGCCTTTTTTAGTTTCAGCATTAATTCTTGGATACGTATTAATTGATTTAAACGTCTCAAAGTTTGATGGAATCCTTTTGTTATTAAGCTTTTGCTATTTTTTGTATGTAATAAATGCAAATAAAAATACGCAAACATTAATTGATGAGCAACAAGATAAAAATAATTCAATTACTTTTATTTTTTTGATCATAGGATTAATTTCGTTAATCTTTGGATCAAGATATGCAGTAATTTATGCTGAAAAAATTGCTATCTTGTTAAATATTTCAGAATTGATAATTGGATTAACTATTATTGCTATTGGAACAAGCCTTCCAGAACTAGCAGCTACAATAAGCGCTGTTTTAAAAAAGAAAACTGATATGGTGGTTGGAAATGTTATTGGATCAAATGTCTTAAACATTGCATTAGTTGTCCCAATTATTGGTTTTTTTTCAAGCGTTCAGCTAGATCAAGTTCTAATAAGTAGGGACTATACAATAATGATCTCAGCATCAATTATATTTATGTTGGTAGTTCTTCTCTATTCAAACAAAGTATTTTCAATAAAAGTGATTCGTTTTATCGGTATGTTATTTGTTAGTAGTTATATTTTTTATTTATTGAGTTTGAGTAATTTAATTTGATTTCTTTTGAAGATATAACAGCGTTATTCCAATAAAAAAAGTGATGACCTCAAAAACAAAGTAAGGATTATAGAAACCAGGGGTTGTTGGAAGCATAGAAAAAATTACTCTACCAAAGGCAATTGATCCAACTAGAAAGGTAATAAATTTAATTGAGAAAATGCCTATGTCTCTCTTAAAAATACCCACTAGACACATAATGCCTAAACATAAGTTTAAACCACCATATAATCCAGCTATTTCAGAATATCCTAATGGAGATGTTATTGAGAGGCCTACAGCATTTAAAAAACTTGGATACCCGAGCTCAAGAGCGCCAAGTAAGGGATCTAATATTGCCCAAACTCCAATCATGGCATATATAAATGCCATAAATAACAAGTACAATCTAATTATCCAGATCAACTTTTTTTCTCCAACTTTTTAAAATAAAATTAAAACTATGTTAAAGAGTGTAATCAAATATATTAATATTTCATACTTTTTTTTAATTTGTATTAATATTAATGGAAATATTATGCTTGATGAAAATGACAAATTAACTACACCACTTCCATTGCCCTACAATGGAGAAATTTATAGTGTTGAATTCCTGGATAACTTTATTGATAAATCAATTAAAGATGGAAAACAACCAATACTTATTTTTGGAGCAAATTGGTGCCCGGATTGTAGGATATTCTCTGGAACAATGAATATTCCTAAAATTGAAAAACATATTAATGAAAAATTTAATGTTCTCTATATAGACGTTCTTAGATATGAAATCAATATGAATTTAATGGAGAAATTTGGAATTGCTTCTGCAGAGGGGATTCCAAGAGTTTTGGTCTTTGATAAAAACAAAAATGTTATAAATAACTCAAATACCACAGAATGGAGAACTGCTAGAGATAGATCAAGTCAGGAAATATTTGATTTTTTCCAAAATATGGTTTCAAATTAATCGAATTGTTTTTCAACACTTGCAAAAAGTAAATAAAAGGTACCGCCGAATAAAAGTACAAATGTACAGACATAAAATATAGAACTCCAAGAATTAGTTATTTCAAGTATATATCCTGCAGCTATTGGGCTGATAATTGCTGCAATCATTCCAATGCTACCTGCAATTCCCACCAATGAACCAGTATATTTAGGACCTAGATCAGCATGATTAACTCCAAAACCACCTGCACATATGCCAGAACATACATTAATTAGGCTCAATAATATGACAACATTTATAAGAGAATCTTCCAACGATATTAGATATAACAGTAATGCCGAACCAAAAAAACCTATTGAATTTACACTTCTTCTTACGTTTAGTAAGCCATATCCCCTTTTAATTAAACCATCAGCTAAAAAGCCTCCCAATATTAAAGAAAAAATTGCAACAAGACTTGGTATAAGTATTGAATAAATAAATACATTTGATCCTAAGTCTATCCCCATTCCACCTTGGGCAACAGGAGCATTAACATATTTTGGTAAGTAAGAAAGAAATGTATATAAAGACCAATTATTACAAAATGTTGCAACGGCTATTGCCATAAAAGGAGCATTTCTTATAAGTGTTAAAAGCGGAATTGTTGGAGCAGATTCTTTAGAAGGTGCTTCAGTCTTTATATAATGTAATTCCTCATCTGAAAGAAGCTTATTATCCTCTGGAAAAGATGTAACTATTCTATTCCAGAAAAAATACCAAAAAAATCCTAGTAATCCAAATGAATAAAAGACCCATTCCCATGAGAAATTTGCAATTATCAATGCTGCAACTGCAAATCCAAATAGTGTCCCTGCAGCTATACCACTATTAGTAAAACCTATAGCTCTTGTTCTTTCTTGAAATGGTATCCATCTAGCATATATCGCATGCCATGAAGGAAAAGTAACCCCTTCTCCAAGACCCATTAGAATTCTAATTAATATTAACCACCACAATCCTTGGAATGCAAAAAAAGGAGTAATGATTGTAAATAATGACCAAATTAGTAGAGCATATCCAAGAACCTTTTTACCGCCATATTTATCAGCTAAATATCCGCCAAGAATCATTGTAATCATATATCCAAAATAAAATGATCCCAAAATAATACCAACCTGCGATTCAGACCATCCGAACTGTTCTTGCATAGGAATTATTGCAACAGAAATATTAACTCTATCTATATAACAAATAAAAACAGCTAAGAATGATAAAAAAACTACTTTAAACCTATAAGGTATTATCATTCTTTGGTGAATTTAATTGGCATTTCTTGGATAGCATGAACAAAATTATTTGGAGCCACTTTCCATTCACCATTCATTTCAAAATCTGGGAATCTCTTAAGAAATTGTGAATAAAATTCATTCAATTGCATCAAAGCAATTGGTTTACCAAGGCATGTATGCCTGCCTATACCAAAAGCAAGATGTTTTTCTGCATTTTCTCTTTGAATATTAAATTCATCTGGTTTATCAAAAATTTCTGGATCTCTATTTGCGGCTCCATACCATAATGCTATCTTTTCATGAGGACCAATCTTTTGGCCACCTATTTCTGTTTCAATGAGAGATGTTCTTCTCATATGAATTACTGGTGAAACACATCTTACAGTCTCATTTATAAAACCTGGAAGTAAGTCATAATTATTAATTAATAACTCTTTTTGATGCTGATTCTCATGAAGAAGTTTAATGCCGCCGCTCATTGTATTTCTTGTAGTGTCGTTACCTGCAAAAATTATTAACAGCCAAGATCCATCTAGAAATTCATCAGAAAGTTCTTCACCTTCTATTTTTGCATTAGCAATAGCACTCAAAAGATCATTTGAGGGATTCTTTCTTTTGTTTTTAAGAATGAATCTTCCGTAATCAAACATTTCATCAACCATTGCATTAAACATATCTATCATCCCTGAATCCGGGGTTGAATCTGTCTTGCCCTCATTTTGCTCTTTTATCATTTCATAAGTAAAGTATTGGGCTAATTCAAGAAATTCCATCCAAGAGACTAATTTTTGTCTGTCTTCATCCGGAATTCCAAGTATTTCTGAGAGAGTATAAATAGGTAATTGTTGAGATACTTCTTTAACAAGATTACACTCACCCATTGGAGCAATTTGATCCAGTAACTCACTAACTTTCAAAGAAACTTTTTGTTTTAATTCATCTACGTACCCAGGCTTAAAAAATGGCATGTGCTCTTTTCTTAGATTAAGATGCATTTCTCCATCCAAATTTAACATATGATCTATAGTTGATTTAAATAATTTAGGGTGTCTATTTTCTTCTGATCCTAGCGTTAGCATGTTGCCAGTAGCATATTGTGATGAAAAAATTTTTGGATTCATTGATACATACTTTATATCTTCATATTTAGTTAATACCCAATAACCAGGCTCAGGATCCATAGGCATAGGGTCATGAAAATATATTGGTGCATTTTCTCTAAGCTCTCTGTATAGACTGAAGGGTTGACCTTTAGTAAAGAGCTCTAAATCATTTAATTTACCTGATGCATCAAAGTTATGCTTTTCTTCAAAAGCAGGAGAATTGATCTCATGATCAAGAATTTCATCTGATAATATAAACCCCCTAGACATACACTAATTATAATTGATAATTTTTAAAGTCTCTCATATTCAATCCAATCAATTATAAATCTATGACTGTCAGGGTCTTCTTTATTTGAACACTCTTCATCATTGCAAAATGCATCAAAATCAACCCAATAATCATCATATTTACCTCCAACCGCTACATTTAAAATCATGTAATAATCTCTATTGAATGGGTACTTATGTTTTTGAAATTCTGGATGATCAGAATTTATAGTGAAATATGGATCCGAAGAATTATCAAGATAAAAAGCAATGACATTTTCCTTCCATACCAAAGATATAGAATGAAATTTATCCTGGAAGCGAACCTGCCTTGGAATTAGAGCCTCACCCACAAGCGTAGATTTATTATTCCATTGTTTGCCAAAATGAAGAGCAGAGCTTGAAATATTAGATATTCTGCCTCTATTTTCTAAAATATCAATTTCTCCTCCAACTGGCCATCTAATATCTTCACTCGGCATCAACCAAAATGCAGGCCAAAATCCAATTCCTTTTGGAACTTTGAAGCATATTGAAATTTTTGATGGATAGGAAAAAGATTTAAGGTTTTTGGTGTTAATTCTTGCTGAAGTAAAGTTATATGCAGCTTCACCGCTGCTAATTCTTGATTTATCTTTTCTATATATAGGTTGTATTTTTAAATACCCATTTTCAATAAAAAGATTTTTAGACGTATTCGTATTACTTTCTGATTTTCTGGGCTTTGTATAGTACTGAAGTTCTCCATTTCCCCAACCACTAATAAATTCTTTTCCATCGTAAAAACCATTTGATATTGAATAATTCCAAAAATTTGGAGATAGATAATTTTCATCAAAATTCTGGGACCATATTAAATTTTTTGGTTCAGCTCTTTCTTTGCAATATGAGCTTTTGTCAACAGAGTATTCCTTTAGATTAACTATATTTGTTTCGACAATATCTTCATCATCAGAACAAACAATGATGGAAAGTGTAAGAAAATATATAAAAATAATTCTCATATAGTTTTACCTAATTTTAAAAAACTATACTAGATTAGTATTTTTATGGCTAATTAAAGTTGGATGAAGAGATATTATCTCTTCATCCATTAAAATTTAGAAGCTAAAAGAATATTTCAGGCTGACAGTTCTTGGAGGTATCCACTGCATCCAATTTCTTGGTCTCCAAGATGTGTCATTCACCGCATAGATATATGCTTCAGTTCTCTCATCTGTAAGATTATCTACAGATAATTGTAATTTAGAATTTTCATTCAAATCTAATCCTAGATTAAAGTTTAACTTTGTATAATCTGGAGAGCTTGAATTTGGATTCTCGGCAAAAGTGTTAAAACTATCACCATAATAATTTATGTCCAGTCTTGCGTATGAAGGATATGACATTATGTTTGTGTCATAGACTAAACCAAGATTCCACTGGGTTTCTACAGTATTTGGAAGTCTGTCACCTGCAGATGCTCCGAGTGAATCAATATCAATTGATGTTTCTGCAGTCATTGAACTTCCTGCAAAATCTAAGGAAACTGAATCATTAATAGCGTAAGTAAAGTCGACCTCCCAACCAGAAGTTTCTGCTTTACCTCCATTAAAGTTATATCTCCAACCACAACCAGGTGTGACTTGGATTATTATTCCATCCCAATCAACATCAAAATAAGTAACATTAGCCGAGTAATTTTCACCTCTAGCTTTCACTCCAAATTCAGTTGTCTCAGCCTCATCGGAATTGAACCTTCTTGAGAAGTTTGCTTGTGCTGCTTCATCACTACTACAGAATGGAGGAAGTGGCGCCTGGTTCCCCCCAGGTCTGTATCCTGCTGCTTGAGTTGCATACAGGGTTAAGTCCTCGTTTATCAAATAACTAACAGCATATTTCATTCTAGTATCAGATTCAGAACCAGATAATTCGGCACAGTCAGTTCCTGCTGGATCATTACCGTCACAGCCAGTGCTATCCATATAAAAAATACCGTATTGATATGTTTTTGATGCATCTTCAATTTCATAATCTCTAATGCCCAATGTCAACGTTAATTTATCATTTACGTTGTAGTCAAACTGACCATATAGAGACGTCTCTTCTTGTTCATTAAATTCAGTATAAGAAGCATAATACAAGTAAGGATAGCCTAAATGATCCGAACAAAATGGTGGGCAATATGCTGTAGCATCATAAACAGCTGGATCAACTCCAGCAGCAATCGAAGTAACATAATCTAGCCAATATGAATCGACTGCATATTGAGTTTGTGAAATTGAATTAGGTTGTTCCTCAAACTTATAGTTATAGTAACCAATAGTCCACTCAAATTTTCCAGGTTTTGAAACAAGTCTCAATTCTGTAGTGTCTTCATAATATTTATCGCCATCAACTATAAGCGGCGCAGGAACATAATCATCCATATCAATTCTAGCCCAATCAGTTACAGCATCTTCCTCAACTGTTCTATCAGAGATAATTAAATTTGCATCGAAAGCACCAAAATCATATTTAATATTTGCTATAAGTGTTTCCCTTGTAATATCTTCAGACTCATCTGCTGCAAGAGCATGAGCATATTTTGGATCATAGTTTGTTAGCACTGAGCTTCCATTAGGATAATCAGTTTCAGTTGCTGCAAATCCCGATATCGCACTCAAACGCGAACATGTTGGATCACCGTCCCAGTTATACCACCAACTTGATGCTTGAGGACAGCCTTCAACATAAACGTCAGCACTACCAGGCTTACTCTGACCTGGTTCTAAAATACCATATGCTTTGTTATTAAAATTAACATACCTCAGACTTCCAGATAACTTGCCGCCATCATTAAATGCTAATGTGATCATAAGTTGTGAATCATCTTCCTCACCAACAGTATTACCTGTTTGAATATTTTTGTAGATACCCGGAGATACAAGTTGAGAATATACTGCCCTAACGGCGAGACTGTCAGTTAGTGGCATGTTGTACATCATTTCGATACTAGTCTCAGGATCATTAGCTTTAACTTTATCACCATAACCGAGTCTAATTTTTCCATAAGCTGCGCTTGAATCTGGTTTATTAGTTATGTATCTAATTGTTCCACCAATAGCATTAGATCCGTAGAGTGTGCCCTGAGGCCCTCTAAGTACTTCAATTCTTTCAACATCAAATAAGCTCATTAGCGAGCCATTAATTTCGTCGATGTAAGTAGATGACGTTCCTGAAGATCTTTGAGAGGTAGACGTATTTAAACCCCTGAAAGTATAGTAATTTGAGCCACCAGGTGTTGAGACACCAGCAATAGATCTCAAGTAGTCTTCAGGGTTAGTTATACCTCGTTCCTCAATTGCTAATTCTGTTATTACAGATATGTTCATAGGTATTTCTTGCACGGTCTCAGCTTTTTTGTTAGCTGTTACTATTACTTCTTCAACCTCTTGTGAAGTCAAAATAAATGGTGCCAGAATTAGTGTGCACAAAATTGTTTTAAAGTTTTTCATAATTCATATCCTCTCAAAAAAAAACCCAGCAAAAGCTGGGTCAAATAATAAAAGCGGTCCCAGCTATGCTGATACTCCCCGTCTTTTATGTAAGTTAACAATTAACATACTTTTTTGAGTATATATATAAAAAACAATTTAACTAGCATTTTAATAAATAAAGTATCTATTTTTTATATAAAATTGGTAGGGATGGAGGGAGTCGAACCCCCACGCCTTGCGGCACTTGGTTCTAAGCCAAGCGTGTCTACCAGTTCCACCACATCCCCAGGCATATGCATTATATATAGTTATATTGTCTAAGTGGAAAATTTTTAAAGGTCGTAATCAAGTAAATTTTTTCTTTGTCTGTGAACTATTATCAGACCGATGAGTGTAAGTACACCTAAAATTGACGCAATGACATCATGGAAATGATATCCCTCGTAATATAATCCACAAGCTTTGCCTAATAGCATAAATACACACAAATATATTAACACTGTACCAAGTTGGACTTTTGATGATGAAAAAATAAACCGAATAAGAATGTAACCAGATGCAACAAAGACTCCAGACATAGTTCTAATAAAATTTGCCAAGGGGGTATATCTTTCTACGCCATCAAAGGCTGGATACCAAGATATAAATTCAGGTCCAAACATTGCCCACAAACCCATTACCATTGAAGTAACGCCAATTATAAGTAAATATCCTTTAATTATGATGCTCATAATACTCCCAACATATACAAGGCAAGCATGAAAGAAAGACTACCAAATGCCATCCATATGTACATTTCTTTATAATTGTTAAATTTATAGGAATTAATTGCAAGAAAACAGCAAAAAATCGGTGCTATAACAAGAATTCCATATCCAACTAATATAGCTAAAGGAATAAATGCAAGAAATAGAAAAACCTGTAAAACAAACCTATTCACATACATATATTAAATAAATTGTTAATTTTGAACAACTTTATCGTCATTGAGTGAATTTTGAACAGTCGATATCTGTGTTTGAATCTCTAATATCACCTGATTTAATTGATTTCTGTAGTTATTGAGTGCCTGTACTGAATCATCAAGCAATATCAATTGTGTATCAATGTTATTTAAACTTAATTTCAAAGATAGTAGATCTTCGGATGAAAGGCCAAGATCATCAATTTTTTTTATATTTTTACTTACACTATCTTGAGTTAATAAAAGATTTTTTTGATTCATTTCTATATCACTTTTAATAGTTAACAATAACTTTTCTATTTCAAGTGTTTGCTCAGTTAGGTTTTGAATATCCACCTTATTTCTTTTATTGCTTAAATCCCATAATTTTCTTATTTCTTTATCAAGAAATTGAATTGATGATGTTATATCAGTCATAGAATCATTATTTGTTTCATCAACGATATTGATTTGTTCTTCAATAAGTGAAAGTCTCTCGTCAACTAATTTCATAGATGATTTATTATTTTCTGATTCAAAAGTTTGCCAAATAGCTAAAAATAAAATGCTCATAAATGCAATCACATATATAAAACCTATAAGAAGTCCTCCTCTTGAGGATTTCTCTAGATAGGAAGGCAAATTTTTTGTAATTTTAAGTTTACTAGCCATTGATAATTAAAATTCAAACGTATTTAGCATATAATAATTGATTATTTTACCTTAACTTAAAACTTTATAATGAATTTAGATTTTTCAGACGATCAAAAGTTTCTTCAAGAAGAAGCAAGAAAATTCTTAAAAAAAGAAAATGCCCTATTGCGAAATAGAACAGTTTTAGAAAATCAGTCACATTTTGATCAAGAACTATGGACAAAAATTGTTGAGCTTGGATGGACTGGTATTAGAATTCCTGAAGAATTTGATGGTCTTGGTTTAGGACATTTGGAGCTATGTGTTATTGCTGAAGAGCTTGGAAGATTTTTAGCTCCAGTTCCCTTCTCATCTTCTGTATATTTATTCACAGAAGCAATAATTAAGTATGGAAGCGAGGAAATGAAAAAAGATCTTCTTCCAAAATTAGTATCTGGAGATGTTATTGGAACCATGGCAGTAACAGAAGATCTCTTTGCACCTTCAAAAGATAATATTAAATTATCTTGCGAATCAGGAAAAATAAATGGCAAGAAAATTGCTGTACCTGATGCGAGTATTGCAACTCATGCATTAGTTGTTGCTAAATCGGATAAAGGCATTTGCCTTCAAGTTGCTGATTTATCTCATGAAGGGGTTTTAATTGAACACCAAGAGAATATTGATGAAAGTAGAGGTCATTTCTCAATAACATTCGAAGGTGTTGACACTCATGCTATTGGTGATGAAATTTCAGGATGGGATATTTATGAATCAATTATTAATCAAGCAGCAGTTCTCTTTGCTTATGAACAAATTGGAGGTTCTCAAGCATCACTTGATATGGCTGTTAATTATGCAAAAGAAAGATATGCTTTTGGACGACCAATAGGCTCCTATCAAGCAATTAAGCATAAGCTTGCTGATATGTATATTGCTCTTACTCTTGCAAAATCAAATTGTTACTATGCTGCTTGGGCATTATCAACTGATTCAGCTGATCTCCCTTCAGCATCAGCAACAGCACGTGTTAGTGCAATCAAAGCTTATCAGTTATGTTCTCAAGAAAATATTCAAACTCATGGCGGAAATGGATTTACATGGGAATATGATTGCCATATGTTTTATAGACGATCTAAGCTTTTATCATTAAATCTTGGGTCTCTAAGTAATTGGAGAGAAAAATTAGTTACTAGTTTAGAACAATCAAATATTAATTAGGAAAGTAAATATGGATTTTAACGACACAAAAGAAGAAGCAAAATTTAGAAAAAAATGTAGAGATTGGCTTGAAAAAAATGCCACCTATAAAGAAGATTCAACTCCGCAAAATGATGACTTTGCAAATAAAGATAAAATGAAAGCAGCTAAAGCATGGCAAAAAAAGAAATATGATGCTGGATGGGCAATGCTTCATTGGCCAAAAGAATATGGTGGAATTGGTGCAAGTTCAATGGAAAGAATTATATGGGCTAACGAAGAAGCTAAGTTTGATGTACCAAAAGGAATTTTTGAAATTGGGTTAGGTATGTGTGGCCCAGTGATGATGGAGTATGCGTCTGAGGAACAAAAAGAAAGATATTTACCACCAATGGCTGAAGGTAAAGAAATTTGGTGTCAATTATTTTCTGAGCCTTCAGCAGGTTCAGATGTAGCTGGTCTAAGAAGTAAAGCAGTTCAAAAAGGTGATAAGTGGATTATTAATGGTCAAAAAGTCTGGACATCTGGTGCTCATTTTTCAGATTATGGAATTTTAGTGGTAAGACATGATCCAGACTTAGAAAAACACAAAGGTATGACATTCTTCTTTGTTGATATGAAGTCACCAGGGATTGAGGTAAAGCCTATTAAGCAAATTACTGGTGGTTCAAGTTTCAATGAGGTTTATTTCACTGATGTAGAAATTCCGGATTCTCAAAGACTTGGAGAAATTGGTGATGGCTGGAAAGTTGCTATAACAACATTAATGAATGAAAGACTTGCCGTTGGTGATGCAGGTGGAGCGGATGTTGAGGATGCCTTTAGATGGGCAAAAACTCAAGATAATCTAGGAGAGCCCCTTTTAAATAATAAAGCTGCTAGAGAATCTATTGCTGATTGGTATTGTGAAAAAAGTGGCCTTAAAAATACAAAGCTAAGAACAATGTCTGCACTTTCTAGAGGAGATACTCCTGGACCTGAGGCATCAATAACTAAGATTGTCAGTGCTGGAAAACTTCAAAATATTGGTAATTTTGGGATAGATTCACTCGACATGGCTGGCATGCTAAGAACAGATAATAATGATGTAAAAGGTTTTCAAAATGCCTGGTTAGGCGCACCTGGAATGAGAATAGCTGGTGGAACAGATGAAATCCTCAGAAACATCATTGCTGAAAGAGTGCTTGGACTTCCTCAAGATCCTCGAGCTGATAAAGGTGTAGCATTTAAAGACATACCATCTGGTAATTCTTAGTTAATTTATCTAAATTTGCTAAGGAATTGGAGAAATTCAACCGAACTTCCTTCTATTTGCATGTCTCCTGATGCAATAGATGTAACTGGATTGGATAATCCAGTCAAAACTTTTTTAAGTTCTGTTTCATCGGTTAAAACAGTAATCGAGCAAATATCTTGATTTGAATTACTGATAACTGCTACTTGATTTCTAATGGTAATATTTTTTGTTAATCCTGAAGAAAAAATAAAACAAACAGTTATGTTTTCTTCAATATTTTTCGGATTATATCTTGTAGATAAAACATCAAATAATGTACTCATTGAAATATATTCTAATAGTTCTTCAGAAGTCCTATCTAACAATGAAGGTTCAACATAATCTGAGCTCAATTCAAAAGCTGAGGTTAAAAAATAGTTTCTTTTATTTGGATTTGATGATCTTGAACCTTCGTATAACAAAGCATCTATTCTTAAGTTTCTTACTTCCTCGGTAAAATTATCTAATGCGATTAAATAATCACTTAGTTCAAGTGCCCATTGCATATCATTATTACTAACTGCAATCCTTAGATCCTCAATCAAAACATTTATGTCTCCAGCAAGATTTAATACTCTTTTTGCTTTTTCTTCTCTTGAAAGCGGATCTAGTTCAGATGGATTACCGCTAAACCATCCTAAGTATCCATTAAATATGCTCTTAACAGACCATCTAACAGTTCCATAAAATTCTTTTAAATATGGGGAATTTGCCATGCTATCGGGTAATTCTATCTTTTCAGCAATCTCATCTGGATACATTCCTTGATTCATTAATCTTATTGTTTGATCGTGAACATATTGAATAGCATCTCTGTAAACATTTAAGACGTCTTGTATTACATCCTTTCCAATAATTGGTTTAGTGTGACTAGGAAAAAGAAATTCTGGATTAAATGTTTTCATATGGTCTAAGCTTTCTATCCACCCTTTAACATCTCTATGTGTGGTGCCTCTTATGGTGTATAAGTTTGGAAAAGTCTTATATACATTATCTCCAGGCATTAAAGACTTGTGATTAGGCAACCATACAAAAATCTGATCATTTGTTTCACCAGGTGCATGATACAACTCAATTTCTATACCAGAAATATTGATTTTTAGATCGTCTTCAAAAGTTAAATCTGGCTTTACATATCCTGTTGGTGATTTTGAAACACTTAAGTTTGGACCTATGCCAACATTAATTAAATCTTCTTCAGGTAAGGTCGTACCAAACATTCTTGTACTTCGAGCAGCAATAATAGGATTAAGAATCCCCATTATTCTTTGAACATAAAAGTCAGTATCTTCATGAGCAATAATTTGTGGCCTTTCTTCATGGATATTAAGATAATATTGTGTCCCAAAAGTATGATCTCCATGGTTGTGAGTATAGATAATCGCTTTAATTGGATTTGAATTTTTTTGTTTGAATAAGTCGTAGACCTTTTCAGCCTCATACATGCTATCAGCAGCATCAATAATGATATTTCCACCATTGCCCTCAACCATTATTGAATTTGCAATGCCAAATCCAATAGCAAAGTGAATAAGTCCACCAGGAGTATCATAAGATAATACTTTTTGCTCAAATTCTTCTGAATGAGAAATAAGATCTTCTACTCCAGATGCATAAGGAATATCAATTTTTTTACTTTCAGAATCTGAACATCCTGTAACGACGACAAGTATTAAAAATATTTTAAAGAATTTATGCAAAATATACTTTTATAAAAAGCTTATCATTATCTCATCTACTAACATATTCGACGCATCGTCAGAGGATATTGATCTGCTAGAACCATCTCTCCATACTGTCACAACAGTCCAAAGTGTTTTGTCATCATTGAGATTTCTTAAATTTACTCTTAGTATGTTTTGAGTAACGTTATAAACGTCATCTCTATATCTATAATAATCGTAGTAATATCTTGAGTAATAAAAATTCAATGGATCGGACTCTACTGTTTCTTTTGTAGTAAAATTTATATCGAAAACAATATTTGAATCTTTGTTGTATTTAAGACCTCTTTGTTCAATTGCTGTCTTGAGATTTTCTTTAAATCTTTCAAGTACAATTGGGTTAACTTCAGCACTTATGTTTGCATTGTTTATCTTTATATTAAATTCGTTATAATTACTCAAATTAAAAGTCTCGATAGAATCGGTCTTTATATTCGATTGAGTCGCGGTACAGCTTATAAGTATTATTAAGCTTAAAAGTGATGTAATTTTATTCATAAATTATTTATTATTGAAATATGTTTAACTTAGAAGATCAGAAATATATTAAATTATTAGACCTTAATGCTCAAATATATACTGAATCTAATTTCAATTGCAAGCATATTCATCTAGATTCAAAAAGTGATGAAAAAGTCTTTATGGTTGCCTTTAGAACTATTCCTGAAGATTCAACTGGGGTTGCACACATATTAGAACATACAGCTCTATGTGGATCAAAAAAATACCCTGTCAGAGATCCATTTTTCATGATGATAAGAAGATCTTTGAATACATTTATGAATGCCTTTACTTCAAGTGATTGGACAGCATATCCTTTTGCCACACAAAATGATAAAGACTTTAATAACCTTTTAAGTGTTTATTTAGATTCTTCTTTCTTTCCAAATTTAGATGAACTTGATTTCCTTCAGGAAGGTCATAGACTCGAATTTTCTGAAAGTGACAACGCAAATAGCGATTTAGAAATTAAAGGAGTGGTTTTCAACGAAATGAAAGGAGCAATGAGCTCTATAACTAGTCAGTTGTGGCATGGTCTATCAAAGCACCTATATAATTCATCAACTTATAAACATAATAGTGGTGGAAATCCTGAAAATATTATAGATCTTACTCATGATTACCTTGTAGAGTTCCACAAAAAACATTATCACCCGTCAAATGCAACTTTTTTTACATTTGGTAATGTTGATCCTTCTGAAATTCAAGATTTCATAAATGAGAATGTATTAAAAAGCTTTCAGCCATCATCTGAAACTATAAGTGTGAAAAACGAAAATAGAATCACTGAACCAAAAACTATCACCGAATACTATAATCCCATGCCTGAAGATGAAAACAATCATCATGTTGTTTTGAGCTGGTTGTTGGGAGAAAGCCATAATCCAGTCGAATTGTTAGAATCATATTTAGTTTCAAACATACTTCTAGATAATTCTGCATCGCCTTTAAGAAAAACTCTTGAAAATACCGATTTGGGTAAATCTTTATCTCCATTAACCGGTCTTGAAGCTGATCATAAAGAGCTAGTATTTGCTGCAGGTCTTGAAGGTGTAGATTCAAATAAGCAACTTGAAGTTGAAGAATTAATTCTAAATTGTTTAAAAAATGTTGTCTCAAATGGCATTTCTAAAGAACTTGTTCAATCATCACTTCATCAACTTGAAATAAAGCAAAGAGAGATAACGGGCTCCGGTATGCCTTATGGTCTTCAAATTATGTTAGGTTGTCTTCCAGCCTGCTTACACAATGATGACCCTCTTAAAGTCTTAGATCTAGATGCATCATTTGATGTAATTAAAAATAATCTTAAAAAAGAAAACTATATTGAAAATCTTATTGAAAAGAAAATTATTAATAATCAACATAGAGTGAACTTCTGTCTTGCGCCTGATATTGAATTCAATTCAAAAAAAGAAATGGAAATTCAAGCAAAAATTGATCAAAAATCAAAAAACTTGTCCGTTGATGACAAAGAAAGAATAATTGAACTAGCTAAAAACTTAAAAGCTAGACAAGAAAAATCTGATAATCCAGAAATTTTACCCAAGGTAACTAAAGCAGACATACCAAAATCTCGAGAATATGCAAAATCTCAATCTTTTAAAAATGATAATAAAAATTTCTATTACAACGTTGGTACAAATGGCATTACTTATCATTCAATAATTCTTCCATGCGATCCGCTGACTAAAGAGGAGTTCAAAATCGCCTCGTTATTTACAAATACATTAACTGATGTTGGGATTGGTGATAAAAGCTATGAGGATGTCCAAAAAATGCAGTCTGCGGTAACTGGGGGTATTTCAGCAAGTTTTACACTCATTCCAGATGATAATCAATCGACTCATTCTTTAGGATTAAAAATCACATCTAAATCACTAGAAGATAATGAAAAGAAAATGCAAAATTTAATGATTGAAACTGCAAAGAACTCTAATTTTTCTGATAAAAATAGAATTAAAGATATGCTTAACTTCATATCATCAGATAATGAAAAGTCTTTAATACAAAATGGACATATTCTTTCTATGAGCAATGCTGCAGCTCAAATTAATAACATTTCAGCTACTAATGATTTCGTATCAGGTATAAATTTTATTACCAATACAAACAAACTCTCAAAGAATATCGAAACGGAGTCTAATCTTGATAAGTACATTCAATTATTAAATGGTATAAAAAATAAAATTGATTCGAATCCATCTTATTCATTTACTGCATCTTCTCTTGACATAGATCACTCAAATATTAACTTTGAGTTTGACGATAAAGATACCAACTTTAGTGTTCAAAATTATTTTGATATACAAGAAGAATCCATAGGATGGATTACAGGTGCTCAAGTTACTTATTGTGCTGAGGCTTTTCCGACGGTCGATTTTTTTCATAAAGATGCACCAGCTTTGAGCGTTTTAGGTGCTGTTTTAAGAAATGGATATTTACATTCAGCAATCAGAGAGAAAGGTGGGGCTTATGGTTCCGGAGCGATGCAAGACTCTAATAACAAAGTATTTAAATTCTTTTCATATCGTGATCCAAGATGTTCTGAAACGTTTGAAGAGTTTCAAAAATCCAGAGAATGGTCGCTCAAAAATATTACTCAAGAGCAGCTTGACGAAGGTATTTTAGGAATAATATCAAGTATAGATAAGCCACTATCTCCATTTGGAGAGGCTATGAGTGATTTCTCAATGAATCTTGATAAAAAAGATTTAGATGCGAGATTAAGAATTAGATCATTAGTAAAAAGCTGTTCACTTGATGATCTTGTAAATGTCTCTCAAAAATATTTGTTCAATGAATCAAGGAGATCTGTTATTGCAGGCGAAAATTATATTGATCAGATGAAAAAATTAAATTTTAAAATACAAAATATTTAATTAAAAAAATATAAATTTCTTCCTTTTTAAATCTTTTTCACAACCCCAGTACTGTTTTTGATACAAAGTTGATCTTGCTTGAACTCTATCTGCAACTTTTATTAACCATTGTTTTTTTCTATAGGTTTTTCTTTCAAAACCTGTATAACCTTCGTGATATGCTAAATACAGTGACCTTGCATCAGTCCTCTCAAAACCTTGATAGTAACCCTTGCTTGCGTACCAACCTATAAAGTCTGCTGAATCTGCAAAATCTTTTCTGCTCGCCCTTGTATTTCCTGTTTCATCCTTATAGTCCTCCCAGGTTTTAGTAAGTGCTTGAGAATATCCAACAGCTGAAGACGGCCTAAACCAAGGAATAAAGCCAAGGATTTTTTCTCTATCAGGTTTGGCGTCTGCTTGAAAACTTGACTCTTGATGAACAAATGACATCAATACATAAGGTGGTATTTTCCATCTTTTTTCGCTTTTAATGACTGCTTTATACCAACTTTTTTTTTCTTTAAAAATCAGGCATATATTATCAGGATTCTCAGGAGGCCTTGTAGTACAAGATTGAATGATCAATATTAGTAATAGGAAGTAACTATACTTAAATCTTTTCATCCTCTTTAAATCCTCTAAAGTTTTTAAATCTTGGAAATCTTAAGCTATAGTGCTCACCCTCAATACTTTGAGTTATCGCATCTGCTCTAATTTCTACCATTCTTCCAATAAGTTTATCTTTTGCAGCCCAAAATTTTTCTCTATCCTCATCAGTAAGCCCACTTCCAACACTTAAAGAAAAGAACTTACCATCGTCTTTGCCTTCTACATGAAATGCACCTAACTTACCCTCATGCTTCCCTGATCCCTCTTGAATATCAATAACCTTCAACGTTACCTCAATGAAAGGTTTTATTTTTAACCAAGCATGACTTCTTTTACACTCATAAAAATTATCATTCGGTTTAATCATTAAACCTTCAAAACCTTTTTCAAGTGCTTCTTTATTCATATTAGAAAATTTAGCCTGTCCATCATCATTATCAAAATTAATAATTTCATAATCTACAAGCTTTATTGCATCATCAAATGATTGAGCTAATCCATTAAGTTTTTCTTTTCTTTCAATAGAAGTAAGTTTACTTTTTCCACTATTAAATTCTTTAAGTGGAAGAATATCAAACAAAGCCAGATAAGCATCATCAGTTTTTGCTCCAGATTTCCTATAAACTTGTTTCATTAAGGCTTGAAAATCATCACTCATTACCTCTCCATCGAAAACAAGATTATTAAATTCTTTTTTACTTAGAGCACTTTCAATATGTGGAAAATTATTAAATATCTTTCCATTTCGACTATATAAAGTAGCTTTTTCATTTTTAACAATCGCAATAACTCTTACACCATCATATTTGTACTCTACCAAACAATCACCCTTAATTTTTTTTGGGTGTTTAGCGCCATCATGAGCTAACATACATGAAAAAATAGGTACTCTGAATTCCAAGTCCATTTTTTTTGCAACGTTATTTACTGTCTTTTCGCTTACTCCACATCTAAGGTCCTTGATGAGAATTCTTCTATACCAGTCATTCCACTGATCTGTCTTTGATGATTCAATTAATTCAATAATCAAATCTCTTGCAGCATGACCAGTTTTGTCTCTATCTATTAATTGATTTGCAGCTTTTTTAAAATCACTCCAATTTAGACCTGCTCCATCTTCGCTGCATTCTGGTACTTGTTTAACTCCAAATGTAGTCAAAGGATCTAAACACATAACAAGCCCCTCTTGAAAGGTTTTATCGTTAAGGTAATTTTCTATTACTCCCTCTTTAAACAATCGACTGTTATCACTTTCAAGTTCAACAATAATCTTCCAAGGTTCTATCATTTATTTAATTTTCCTCATCAGAAATATTTAGTTGATTTAATCTTGCTATATCTTGGGCTCTAGACTCGATATGTGAGATCATTTGTTTTGTTATTGGAGTTCTATCTTGATCACAAAGTGTTGCATAAAATTTTTCTGCAAAATTAATTGAAAATTCGATCATTTGTTTCACTGTATTTAAAGGATCATCTACAACATTTAAATCAGATACAACTGCAATTGCAAATGATTTAGTTTCATCTTCAAAAGTTCCTGGTTTTAAAGCATTTATAACCCGAAATTTTTCTAGATTATTATCTTGATAAAAAGCAAAATAATTATTCACAGTTTTTGCTCCATAATTTGATAAAAAACCAAACAATTGATCCATGTCAAACATAGATCTATCCATAGAAATTAAATTTAGTATTACTAATTCCTGTTCTTTTGACTGATTTATCTCAAAATCAAAAGATTGTTGATTTTTATGTGGCTCATCTGAAATGTTTAAATCGGATGAATCTTGAACTTTCTCAATTTTAACTTTTAACTTACCATCATTTGAGACTTTTCTAATGAACAAAAAAGTAATTATAAGAAATATCAAAATAGCTAGTCCTATTAGATATATCTCTGAATTTACGCTCATTTAGGATTCAGCTAATTCTAAAGCTTGATTTACGTCGACCGATACCATTCTTGAAACTCCAGCCTCTTGCATTGTCACACCCATAAGGTAGTCGCTTCTTTCCATTGAAACTTTATTATGAGTTATAAATATAAATTGAACAGTTTTTGACATCTCCTCGACCATATTTATGAATCTTAATGTATTTAAGTCATCTAGAGGAGCGTCAACTTCATCTAACAAACAAAAAGGTGCTGGATTTAAGTCAAAAATTGCAAAAACTAAGGCCAATGCAGTTAAGGCTTTTTCACCACCAGATAGTTGAGAAATAGATGAATTTTTCTTCCCAGGGGGTCTTGCCATTAAAATCACACCAGCATTTAAAGCATCCTCCTCAGTTAAGGTTAATTCAGCTACCCCGCCACCAAATAGTTTTGGAAACATCTCTTTTAGTTTTGAGTTAACAGAATCAAAACTCTCCTTAAAAATTGTTTTAGTTTCTTGATCTATCTTCTTTATTGCACCAGTAAGCTTTTCTAAAGCTTCTGTTAAGTCATTATATTGTTCATCTAGCTCTTCTTTTCTTTTTGATTCCTCTTCTATTTCCTCTGGCGCAGCTAGATTAATGGCTCCTAATTTTATTATTTTTGTCTCAATATTGACCAGCTTATCTTCAAGCTCTTCTATAGTCATATCTTCATATTCAGAAAAATCTATTTTATCTATGTCTATTCCAGCTTCTTTAATTTTTTTGTTTGAGTTATCTAAATTAATTTCATAAGTTTTTTGCTCTATTCTTATATTTGTAATCTTTTCAGAAATTGCTCTAGCATCTAAATCTGCAATAGATTTTTTATTTTCAAACTCTCTTAACTCTTCATTAAATTTTGATTGTTTTTGCCTAAGGGAAACTAAAACTGATTCAGCACTAGAACTTTTATCTACAAAGTCTCTCATTTCATCTTCGATAGACTTTTTCAATTTTTCAGCATTTAGAATTTGGTCTTCAAGATCATTTTGTCTTGATAAATACTCCTCAGTTAATGTCTTTGATTGAGCAGTTGCTATATTTAGTATATCTGTAAGTAAGCTCTTTAATTCAATCGCTTTTTCTCTTATATTTTCATTATTTATTCTATATTTCTCTATTGTATTTATCATACTATCTAAAATATGCATTGCCTTTTCACTTGGACTTAACTCTTCAAAATTCTTTTCAGTTTCTTTAGCTTTTTCATAGTTTTGTTTTACTTTTTCTAAATTAGACTTTGTTTCTTGTTCGTTTTTATTGATGTTTTGGAGGTTTGCTTCCCTTTTAGCTATTTCAGCACCAACTGCATAAAAATTCTTTTGAGCCTCTTCGTATTCGCTTAGAACAGATTCATTTTCGGTTCTAAATTGATCTATTTGAGATTGTATGGTCTCAGATTCAACATTTTTTATCTGCAAGTCTCTGTTTAGTGAATCTAATTTTTTTTGAAGATCATCTCTACTACTTTTGGCTTCAATAGAAAAAAGAACGGCCTTATCTAGTTCAAGTTTTGCTTTATCCTTTTTAAGTACATTATATTTTTCTGCGGCTTTTGCTTGATTTTCAAGTCTTTTTATTAATCTTCCTATTTCATCTCTTATATCTTTTACTCGTGATAAATTTTCTCTAGTTCTTTTAATTCTAGATTCTGTTTCTCTTCTTCTTTCCCTATACTTCGATACTCCTGCAGCCTCTTCAATATGCGTTCTTAACTCATCTGGTTTTGCACTAACTAGCTTGCTGACCATCCCCTGTTCAATAATTGCATAAGAGCTTGGTCCAAGGCCAGTGCCAAGGAATATATCTTGTACATCTTTCCTTCTACATTTCGTATTATTTATAAAATAATCAGACTGAGCGTCTCTGGTCATAACTCTTTTAATTGATACTTCATTAAATGATGCGTACTCTCCACCAATTTTGGCACTCGAGTTATCAAATAAAAGCTCGATACTGCATTGACCAGAAGCCTTTCTGTTCTCTGAACCGTTGAAGATTACGTCCACCATTGATTCACCTCTTAGATTTTTTGCTGATAATTCACCAAGCACCCATCTAACAGCATCAATTACATTTGATTTTCCACAACCATTAGGACCAACAACGCCAACCATATTTGTCGGGAAAGATATCTTCGTTGGATCAACGAAACTTTTAAAACCTGAGAGTTTTATATGTTTAAGCTGCATTTAAAGAATCAATTTAATAGCACTATTATAACTCTTGTGGGGTTTTAAACCATTCATTTAAATTAATTTTGTACGAATTGGAAGGGATATCTTTATTAAGAACTATAATGTTTTGAACAAAAAATGTTTGCTGATCATCCAAGCAATTGATTTTAATTTTCATCTCAATAGATTCTTGATTTAAATATGCAGAAGCTAAATCAAATCCAGGTATCATACTGTCAAGATTATTTAATGAAATATTACCTTCATTTTTGAATTCTTTTTTTGCAATCGGTATTTCAGGACCATTTGTTATGAAAAGAGTAACTTCTCCATTTTTAATAGAGCACGGATACAATGAACTAGAGTCTATCTGAAAACTAGAGTTTTTAAATTTAGGAAATTTCTCATCTCTCAAAGCAGAATATAAGTTATAAAAGATAAGTTTTTCATTATTTGATATAAAGAATCTCTCTGAAAAAGCTATTAAACTCTCAGCTGATGTGAGTTTTTTTAAATCTATTGATTTGCCAATTAGCCCTACTAACCAATTCTTTAATTCATCTTCATCAAGAATATTTTCTAGTTGTTGAAGATATTCAACAGATATTGCTGAATTAATATAAATTTCATCAAAAATTTTATTATTTAGTGCTTGTTTTTCAAAGGAACCAACAAATGCAAATTTACTTATAAACATAAATAGGCATAAGGAAAGGATTAACAATGATGATCCAAAGATCAATCCTTTGTTAATGGTTTTCTGAGCCAAAACGTAAGCAATTATTGGCAAGGCAGCCAATATTGTTAATAAATAAAAAATAAACATTATTTTTTTCTAAAGAAAAAAATTAAAAAAGCTAAAAGTAAAAAAGCGAATGGAGAATACCATAAAACATAGGTTGTATTATTTAACTCAGGTTCATATAAAGAATCTTGTCCGAATCTTGACGAAACATAGTCTTTAATTTCTTGATCAGTTTTGTTTTCATTGATCATTTCTGCAATCTTAATTTTTAAATCTTCAGATATCGGAGCATTTGAACTTGATAAAGATCCAGAGGTACATTTAGGGCATCTTATATCTTTTATTAAATTATTAAATCTATTTTCATCATACTCATCTTCAAAATAATATAAGTTGTCTGATGAAATGTTTAATGATAAAAGTAATATAAATGTATATAAATATCTCATCTAAAACATTTCCCTATCTTTAATGATTGGCAAAAAGACATCATTCCATATTTGATCATTTACCTCACCTTGATAATGAGCAATAACTTTACCATCGCTTATCAAAAATGTTTCTGGCGCCCCTGTCACACCCAAATCAAGTGCCAAGTTTCCTTTATAATCATGCAATATTGTCTGATATGGGTTGCCATATTTTTTTAACCAAAAGATGGCATCTTCTTGTTCATCTTTATAATTTAATCCAATAATAGGTACACCATTTTTGCTTAAGCTTGTTAGGTAAGGATGTTCTATGATGCAAGTTATACACCAGCTAGCCCATACATTTAAGACGTAGTCGCCATCTAAAAGGTCATTGTCAACTGTCATTGAATTATCAAGAACTTTTAATTCAAATTCAGGAATCTGAAATTGATTATAATCGGCACCAGGATATGTATCTTCATTAGTTAAAATCATGAAAAATAATAATATAAAAGTTGTTGGGACTATGAAAACTATTAATTTTAATAATAAGTTCATGTTTTAACCCTGTGTGAAAAAACTAATATTATTCCAGCTAAACCCATCAATAATGCTGATAACCAAATCCATCTTATTAAGTAGTTAATTTGGATATTCACAATCCAACTTCCATCATCAAGCTGATCTCCAATTGTTATGTAAATATCTCTCAAAACTGTTACATGTATTGCTGTTTCTGTAGTAATTTGACCTCTTGTAAAATATCTTCTTTTTTCTGGTTTGAGATTAAATGTTCTTCCGGTTTGATCTTCCACAAGAAATGTTGCTTTTATTGAATCATAATTGGCATTATTTTCCACACCAATATCTTTAAAAGAAATTTTTAAGTCCTTATATGCCTCAGTACTGTTCAAATCAATACTTAAAGCTCTTTCAGTACTCAAAAGACTATTGAATGAAATAGATATTAAAAGTAATCCAAGTGACATATGAGCTATGACGCTAAAAGGATTAATAAATTTCTTACTAAAAATAAAGTTAATAATTTCATATATGTATCTAAATATAATCAATGAGCCTGCAAATATCGAAGCAAGTATTGAAATACTCTTAGATTCAAAATATTGCATAACAAATAGAGTAAATGCTAACGATAATAAAATTGAAAAAGATATTGGCGTCGAAATGAATTTGAAGTTAATGCTTCTTGACCATTTTGAATCGACTGAGAAAAACAAAAAAATTGCAGCTAAAACAACTATCGGGATAAATATTGCATTATAAAAAGGCGCGCCAACACTAATTTTTTGATCAAATAAAAATTCATAAATTAATGGATACGTAACACCCAACATCACGGAAAAGATAAGAGCTCCAAAAAGAATGTTATTTATAGAAATAAATGATTGTTTTGAAAATTTCTTAATTCTCGATAGAGATTGAATGCTTGATAATCTCAAAATAAACAAAGAAACTGATATGAAAACAATTAATCCAATGAATCCAAGAAGATATAGACCTCTATCAGGATCATTTGCAAATGCATGAACGCTATCAATAATTCCAGATCTAACAATAAAAGCGCCAAACAAACTGAGCGAAAACACTAAAATTGATAATAAAATTGTCCAAATTCTAAGTTGCGATGATTTTATTGATACTCCAAGAGAATGAATAAATGCAGTAGCTGCAAGCCAAGGCATTAATGCGACATTTTCAACTGGATCCCAAAACCAATATCCTCCCCAACCCAATTCATAATAAGCCCACCAACTGCCAAGAGTTATGCCAATTGTAAGAAAAACCCATGCAGAAACTGACCATGTTTTTACTAAAGCTTCCCAGTTTATTTTGGAATCGCCGTAGAGTAAAAAAGCTATTGCGCAGGCAAACGGAATTACAAATCCGACGTATCCCAAGTAAAGAGTTGGAGGGTGAATTGCTAAAGCAGGATCCTGCAAGACTGGATTAATATCAGCTCCATTTAAAGGTGGAATTGGAAGTATTGTTACAAAAGGATTTGATGTTGCTAACAAAAATATTAAAAATCCAACTAATATGAAGGAAATTACTCCCATTGTTTTAGGCTTTAAAACTTCACTATTTTTTACCCTAATATTGAATAGGAATCCCCATAGAGATAAAAAAACAATCCATAGAAACATTGAACCTTCATGTGCGCTCCATATCGAAGAAATTTTATAAAAAATTGGTAGGGCTGTATTGGAGTGATTTGCAATATATTGAACACTAAAATTATCTGTAATAGCCAGCCAAACATATATTAAAAATGAGGATAGAAGAAAAAAGAATCCATGTGAATACGTCCTAACAATCAAGTTTGATATGTAGCTAGAATTTGATGAAGGAGCAAGGATAGAAAAATAACCAACGAGTAAAAATAAGCCAGTAGCTAAAATTGATAAAAAATGAGAGATTTCAATTATCATCACTTATCTCAATATTTGGAGGCATATAGTTTTCATCATGCTTGGCTAAAACTTCTTCTGCATACAATATTTTATCTCTTAAATTTCCTAAAACGACAACACCGCTATCTTCTTTAAATAAATCTGGGACTATTCCCTCATATTTAACTTTAATTGAGTTTTCATAATCAGTGATGACAAAAGAAATTGAAGATGAAATTCTTTCTACTGATCCACTTAAAACCATGCCTCCAACCTTAATTCTTTTATCAGCCGGAATATTTCTATCTTTTAGCTCAGTTGGCGTAAAGAAATAATCTAAATTAGAGTTTAATGAGTAAAGTATTAGTGAAATACCTGAAACTGAAAATAAAAATACAAAAAGAATGCTGTATATTCTTTTCTTTCTAATTGGGTTCATTTAATTTATCTTTAATTTTTTTAATTTTTACAGTGTAGCCTATAAAAAAGCCTAATAAACTAATAAAAACTAGTATTACTACGCTCCAAACATATAATCCGTGACCATTCATATATAAGGCCTCATAAAAAGAATTAAATGCAAAATTAAACATAATCTTTCACCCAAGATTTATTTTTTTCTCTATGAAGTATTTGATATTTTGATGAAAGTAGAACTAAACAAATCACCAAGCCAAAAAATCCTATAATTGAACCTATCAGAGGATACAACATCACTGAATCAATACTGGGCTTGTCAGTTAATGTTATGGATGCAGATTGATGAAGTGTACTCCACCAATCAACTGATTTTTTAATTATAGGAATATTTACAGCTCCAACAATTACTAACCATGACAGCAATTTATCTGCTTTTTCATAATTACTAAATGAATTATGAAGCGATATTAAACCTAAATACATAATAAATAGAATTAGAGTAGATGTTATTCTTGCGTCCCATTGCCACCAAGTTCCCCAAGTGGGTATTCCCCATATAGATCCTGATATTAATGCAATAAATGTTGTCATAGCTCCAATTGGCGCAATCGCAATGATTAAGTATGCTGCAAGCTTAACTCTCCAAATTAAATAAGTGATGCTGGATATTGCCATTGCTAAATATAGTGTCTGGGATAAAAATGAGGCAGGAACATGCAGATAGATAATTCTATATGAATTTCCTTGAACAAAGTCTTCTGGTGTAAAAAAAAGACCCCAAATAATAGACATAATATAAATTACCAAAGAGAAGTAGAAAATATATTTATAAAACCTACTCACTTGATATAAGTATGTTTTTGGAGATGCAAATTGATGTATAAATTTTTTAATCACTTTGTTTTGTAATGAAAGACTTTATTCCAAATGAGCCTTAATAACATAGGATACTACTATGGGTATTGCTACTATTATAATAGATAAGCTTCCTAATAATAAAAAAATAAAACTTTGATAATTTATATCTAATTGAATTGCGATTAGTCCTTTTCCTAATACGATCAAAACAGGTAGTGCTAAAGGCATAGTAACCAATGCTCCGAGAACAGAACCTTTATTTAAACTAAGTGCATTACCTAAAACAAATAAATTTAAGAAAATATAAGAGCTTATTATTGCTAGAGGAAGAATTGATAAGCTTAAAGATAAATCTTCTGTAGTACCAAGAGAAAAAACAAAACTTAAGATTGAAATAGGCAATCCTATTAAAAGCCAATGTGTGAATATTTTAGTTATGACGATAATAGAAAACGATGGATTTTGAATTAGAGTTTGTTCAAGAGATCCATCGTTATAATCTTCAGAAAAGATGTCCTCTGTAGCTAGCATCATTGATATTAGTATGGCAATCCAAAGTACAGAAAAAAATCCTATTTCTAATTTATCTCGAAGGAATTCAACAGTTAAAGGATATGCAAGCATAATCAACCAGAAAACTAAAATCGGTCCTAGCCAGCTTCTTGTTTTCTTTCTTAATTTAAGAAATTCTAACTTAAACATATTTATTTTATTTTGGTATCTCTAAAATCTTAGAATTAATGTTACAAGGAATGTGTGAAGTAAAAACCAATGACTTATTATTATCTAATTCATTATTCAAAAATGAAGTAAGTACTGTGTGAGCGCCATCATCTAAACCCACAAAAGGTTCGTCCAAGATTATTAAATCAGAATTATTAAGAAATACTCTTAACAAAGCTAACTTTTTTTGTTGTCCAAATGATAAATTAGATACAGTGACATCTCTATATTTATTGAGTTCTAATTTATCAAGATAGGATTTAAGCATGTCACAATTAGTTAGTTGCATTAAGTTAATGTTATCGTCAAGAGTTAAGTAGGTTTTTAAGGCATTTTTATGTCCTAGGTAGCATATCTCCTTTGTTGATTTATTTTCTAAAGTTCCTTTAACTGGTTCGGTAATTCCTAAAATAATTCTAATTAATGTAGATTTACCGGATCCATTTCTACCTTTAATATGCAGCGCCTCTCCATGCTTGATATCAAAAGATATATTATGAAAAAGCTTATTTTCATTAATTTTATAACCAATATTTTGTGCAACTATTAAAGAGTTTTTATTCATTAGAACATTTCAAGATTTGTAGTCCTTATTATAAGTGCTGGTAAGGGATTTTGTGGATCAATTCTTGTATAAAATCTTTTTGAGATTTCTTTAAAGGGGTCAGAACCAAAATCTCCAATTCCACCAACTGAAAAATATAGCCTCTTACTAAAAAAAATACCCTGTTCTAATTTAGGAATTTTTCTTAAAGTTGTGGATATTTTTTTTATGTTTTGTAAAAAATTCTTTTTATCTTTAAATCGAAACCAACCCCATGCTGAAAGATCAAGCATAGCAATCTTCTTTAATGCATTCTTAGCTTTTAGGTTTGGAAATGCAGAGGGAGGTAAAAATACTATTAAACTTCCATTTGAGTTAGTTACCAATTCATCTAACTTTTTTTCATAAGAATTATTATTTGAAAAATTCGCAAAAATATATTCTTCGTCTTTATTAGAGACGGGGCACTTTAATGTCTTTAGCCTTTCTTCAGAGCCAAGAACTATATAAGTGACTAATCCTTGGCTCAAAATTAATTAAATTTTCGATAAAGCTTGTTCGAAGTCAGCGATAATATCATCAGTATGCTCAAGTCCAATTGAAAGCCTTACAAAACCCGGTGTTATACCGGCAGAGAGTAATTCTTCCTCTGATAATTGACTATGTGTTGTACTTCCTGGATGAATAGCTAAACTTCTTGAATCGCCAATGTTTGCAACATGGTAAACCATTTCAAGAGCGTTAATAAACTTCTCACCTGACTCTCTTCCGCCTTTAATCTCAAACCCCATTAGGCCTCCGTTGCCACGAGTAAGATATTTTTCAGCTCTTTCTTTTGCATAACCGTCCATTACAGATGGGTAAATAACCCTTTCAACAGAATCATGCTCTGATAGATACTTAGCAATTACCTCAGCATTTGCAGAATGCTCTCTCATTCTTAAAGCAAGGGTTTCTAGCCCTTGAATAAACATAAATGCATTAAATGGACTCATTGCTGCTCCCATATCTCGTAAAATTGTTGTTCTTGCTTTAAGAATATATGCGATGGGTCCTAAAGGTTTTACAGCTTCAGTCCATACAGCACCACCATAAGAAGGATCTGGTGAATTTAATGAAGGTTGTCTGTCTGGGAAAGCCTCCCAATCAAAATTACCACTATCAACGATAATACCTCCAATAGAAGTTCCATGACCTCCAATGAATTTAGTTGTCGAATGAATCAAAACAGCCGCACCATGATCAAATGGTTTACAAATTACTGGTGCCGCGGTATTGTCAACAATTAATGGAATCCCAAGTGGTCTTCCAATCTCAGCGACCTCGCTTATAGGAAAAACTTCAAAACTAGGATTTGGAAGAACCTCGCCATAATATGCCCTCGTGTTCTCATCAGTGGCTTCTGCAAAATTATTTGGATCAGCAGGATCTACGAATCTAACTTCAATTCCCATATCCGACATAGGGTTTTTAAATTGGTTATAAGTTCCTCCATATAAATGAGATGAAGCAACAATGTTGTCCCCTTTTCTTGCAATATTTTGAATAGCGTAAGCGGATGCTGCTTGACCGGAAGCAACAGCTAGAGCACCTACTCCACCTTCAAGTGCTGCAATTCTATCTTCTAGAACAGCGCATGTAGGATTCATGATCCTTGAATAAATATTCCCTAATTCTGATAATGCAAATAAATTAGCGGCGTGATCACAATCATCAAACTGGAAACTGGATGTTTGGTGGATTGGCACAGCAACAGAATTAGTTGAATCATCTTTTCTCCATCCTGCATGAAGTCCAATTGTCTCTGGATTAGTGTATGTTTTGCTCATTATTTATGCTCCTCTTTCAAAAAATATAGTTCAATTAGTATAGTAAATATTCATGTATAACAACACCCTTATTGGATATATACTGGTATATTGATAGCAAATAATTATAATTAGCCAAGGAAATTAAATTATGGCCAAAAAATATACAAATTTTAGAATTGGTGGCTCTCCATCAAAAGTTACTGATGACTATACAGTATGGACAAATGACTTACTTCAAAGGGTTATTGCAAGTAAAACTGTTATTCAGCCTGGCAAATCAACTATTGGTCATAAGTTAATTGATTCAGATGTCGTATACGTAATTACTAATGGCCGAGGCACTATGGAAATAGTTGAATATATGAATTCTGATGAAGGCCACGGTTCCAATCCTTCCTATGGTATTGAACATAAAGATTCCTATGAGCTCTCTGCTGGTGATGTCGTTTTAGTAGAGTCTGGTGATTATTGTAAAGTCGTTAATGATTCTGAACATGATCAATTAACCTATTTGAGAATATTTGATAGAGGTGGCTGGAGAAAATAAATGCTTAAAGCACAAATGAATTCTGATAAATTAGCTGTTGGATTATCAACAGCTTGTGTAATTCATTGTTTTTTTGCTCCTTCATTAATTGTATTGTCATACAGTTTCTTATCTTTCTCTATTGATAGTGAATTTGTGCATTATTTGATCTTGCTCTTTGCATTTCCAATAAGTATTCTTGCTTTGGGGCTTGGATATAAAAATCATAAAGAAACATCATATTTCATAATTGGCATTACAGGATTAATGGTATTGCTTTCTGCAGTTTTGTTCTCAGATACATTATTTGGTGAAGCTGGCGAAAGAGCTCTTACTTTAATAGGCTCTATGATTGTTGCATTCGCACACTACAAAAATCACAGCATTTGCAAGCAAATGGAATGTAATTGCCACGATAATCTAAAATCTAATTAATAATTTCAAATTTCGCCACCATCGGTAGATGGTCTGAAACGCCATTTTTTTTTGCAGGATTAAAATTAATTGGTTTTCCAGTATCATTATATGAATTAGAATTTGTTCTATATATTTCTATAGTGTCTTCGATATAAGAAATTCCTCTATCTTTAGATAAAAATATAGTATCCAAAAACTCCCATGTTTTACCATAGTTGTAATAAAAAGAGCCTTTACAATCATCACATGCATAAACATGAGCAACACTCCAATATATTTCTTGAGATTTATATATATTTAGTTTGTTATCCTCTTTTGTATTTACATTAAAATCACCAAGAGCGATAGTTGGGTAATTATGTCTATTAAGTAATCCGGATAGAACATTTAAGGAATCAATTCTCATTGATACATCGTGAAATCCGGAAGGAAAATGAACATTATATATTTTTAGTTTAGTTCCATTTACTTCTAGAGTTGTGTCAAGAATTGGTCTGGTATCCTTACCCTCAAACTCACCTGAAAACTTTATGTAGTGCAACTTAGAATCGATAATATTAAATCTTGTTATCAAAGCGGTATCAATACCCCTATAATCCTCTCCTTCAATTAACACAGAATCAATATATCCATAGGGCTTTAATAGATCTAATAACTGACTAAGAATATTGATATTTTCAACTTCCTGAAGAGCAATTATATCTGGCCCATTTTTACCATAAGAAATAATGCTGTTTGCAATATTTCTTAACTTGGCATTCTTTGTTTCTTCATTCCAATCTAGATATAGGCATTCATTTTTCCATGAGTTTACTCTTATTCTGTTGCATGATTTTTTATGAGCTTCCGATTGTTTAAATTCAATTGGCAGGTATGCTTTGTCATCTTTTTTTACATCATCCAAAGTATCGAATAAATTATCTACATTTAATGTCATAGCACTAAATTCATATCCAGAAGTTGTTGCCGGCATGAGCAGAAATAAAATTAAAAATGTTTTTATAAAATTACTCATCGATATCTTTAATATGAAGTTTTATGTTAAAAGGAATATCTATCATTTCTCTTTGTTCCAAGTAAACATTTTGTAAATGTTTAATTTTTTCATCTGAAAAATTAACTACTTTTCTTTTATTAAGATCAATATGAGCTAGAACTGTTTCAAAAATAGCTGCTATTTCTGAATTTTCATTCTGTAAAATACCAATAAAGTGTAATAATTTTTTATTAGCTTTATATAAGGTAAAAGATGGATAAACATTCTCTTCTAACGTAAATTCATCTAAATATCTAATGCTGTCTTCAAGTGTGAATGTAGAAAATCCGCTTTTTAAATAATCTTCACCAAAGCCTAATTCGTCTATATAAAAGGATGTGTATACGCTGTCGAAGAGCTTGTAATAATAGTTTACATTCATGTGGCCATTATGATCACACATTTCTTGAGTAACTTTTATCATATCGTGAGCGTAAGGTAATGATTTCATAATAAAATTATAAATAAAAAAAAGCCCAGGATGATACTGGGCTTTTAAATAATAAAGTGCTAATTAAAATTCAGCACCAAACTGTAGGCCCCAAGTTCTAGGATCAGTAAAGTTTGCATATAATTGGCCACCTTGGATATTACTTCCAGATCTTATGCTATTAATTGTTCTATCATCATTTAAATTCTTAGCATAAACACCAACATACCAATCTCCATTGCTCGGAGTATATCTAATAAGCGTATCCCATGATTTTTGCTCAGGAACATCAAATCTTGAGTAATTGAATGGATCGCCATTAACCTCGTCTCTATATCTATAAGATAGTCTCCATGAAGTTTCACCATTATTCATTGGGAATATTTGTGTCATAGAAAGACTATAAGAAAGATCTGCTACACCAGGTAAAGGAAGACCAGCAACACTCACCGGTACTCCTAATGATGCTCCAAGTGATGTTGGACAAGGAACATTAGCAGCAGGAGCAAAGAATGGTGAACTACAATTAAATCCAGCGGATTTATATCCTATAGTTCCGTTATCCATAACTGCACCTGTTTGGAATCCTGTTCCATTTCCATCAACTGGTCCTAAGTACTGTAAAACTGAATTAGCATTCCATGGATTTAAGTAATTAATTGTAGCTGGTGCATCCGTAATTTCTGCATCAACCGCTAACCATGAAAATTCTAATTGAGTTGTTTCAGATAAAAATACATTCATTAGACCTTCAAAACCAGTGATTTCAGCATCAACATTGTTGTTAAATGATTGTGTATCTCTAATCGTTGCAAGCAACATGCCCTCATTATCATTTCTATAAAGGTTCATATTGAGTAGCATTGCACCATCAAGCAATCTTGCTTTTAAACCAAAGTCTAGTACAGCAGTTTCTTCCTTATCGTAAGGGATAGGATCATCACCTGCATTTACACCAGCACCTTTAGTAGCAGTTGAATAACTTGCATACACCATAATATCGTCTTGTAGGTATTTTTGAATAGCTATTTTTCCGTTAGTAGCTGTTTCATTTTGAACTAGATAATCTACTAACCCAGGGACTTTCATTCTGTCATCATATAAAAAACCGCCTGCAGCAATCCATCCAGATGAGAGAATACCACCATTATAGGTTGTAGTAGCATTGGTAAGGTCATCAAAACGTAACCCTACAGTAAGTTTAGTAGTATCATTAAGATCATAATAAAGCTCACCATATAAAGCTTGAGATTTAATTCTTACGTGCTGATCACTTAAGGTTCCTCTTATATCCAAGGGAACTGTGACATCTGGTAATGCCCTTAAAGCAGCAACACCTTCACCAAAAGCCTCAAGAATAGCTTGCTGAACTGGAGAGATTGGCATTCCCATAGCTAACATTCCTTGAGCTGTTAATGCTGGAGTTGCTAATGCAACAACACCTAATAAGCCTTGATAGAAAGGAACGCCACCTTTAGCACCAAAATCTATCCCTAAAAGGCCTGTAACAGTTGGGTAGTAAGGATGTGAACTAAAGTCACCGATGTATTGAGTACCAGGAGTTTGAACTCTGTACTCATTATCATTTCTTGAATCATACATGTAGTAACCAACTGTATAATTTAGAGGTCCATCGAAATCAGAAATTATGTTGATTTCAGCTTGCTGTGATTCATATAAAACATCTGAAAAATCATATGTTCTATCAGTTGTTACATATTCACAGAATCCAAAACGAGGTGTTCCAAAACACTGTTCTGATTCGATAGGTGGAAGACCTAACCCTGCACCAGCACCAATAAATGGTGAGTATGAAACACTACCATCATTATCATTCATTTGTTGGAACATTCTTGTTTCATATGAGTACTTTGCAGTCATTGTAAGACTATCACTCAGTTCTTTTACCAACTCCAAATTTGAAAATTCAATTTTCTGAAGGTGAGTTGGTTCTCTATTAACTGATAGCTCTCCAAGCTCAAGAGCTGGAGGTGTTGCACCGTAATCGTTAGTAATAGTTCCAGGATATAACGCTGCTATGAATGAGAATAATCCAGCACCTATACCTCTGCTATCTGCAGCAGTATTTGGAGTTCCTCTTTCCCATGGTGAACAACCAAAAAATTGATCTTGTTGACAGAAAGAAACTTCTTCTTGCGGTCTATTATCATCACTTTTTTGACCTGAATAAGTAAATCTTAATTCAGTAGTATCATTTATGTCCCAGTCAATAGAAAGTCTTACAGCTTCATCATTTCTATCATCCATAACATTTCCAGTAAAGGGATTGTCAACCATTCCATCTCTAGTGTTTGTCATAAATGCTAATCTGGCACTCACATTGTCAGAAAATGGAAGATTTATTGCTCCTTGAACAGTTTCTTTGTCCCATGAACCGCTTTCATACTTAACAAAACCTTCAAATTCATTAGTAGGTCTTTTCGTAATTAAATTAATAACACCTGCAACTGAGTTTCTACCAAAAAGTGTCCCTTGTGGGCCATTAAGAACCTCAATACGCTCAAGATCCATGAAACCCATGTCTGTCATAATGCTTGGATTTACACTATGTCCGTTAACGCTAGTAACTATTGAACTTACAACAGCAGCACCAACACCATATGATCCAATACCTCTCATAACAAAACCTGAGCCAGAGCCGATTCCTTTTGCTACTTCAAAGCCTGGAACAACTTCAGCTAAGTCTGAAAGATCATATAACTGATCAGCTTCAAGTTGATCTGATGTTATAGCAGTAATTGAAACTGCGATATCTTGAGTTGATTCCTCTTTCTTAGTTGCTGTAACTACAACTTCTTCAATTTCTTGTGCAAAAGAAGAAATAGAGAAAGCTAAAGTTAAAAGAGAAATAGAAAATAATTTATTTATAAATTTTATGTTAAACATGAATTTCCCCCAATGTTTAAATTGTTTTGGTTATTTTATGCTTAAAAGTACTTTAAGGACAACAAATTTATCTAAAAAATATATATAAAAATATATGTTTTTTTTGCCTACAAAACGAAAAAGGCTGGAAAACCAGCCTTTTTTGCAATTTATTTTAAATTAAAAAGATGTGCCAAAAGAAATACCCCATGTTCGTGGATCAGTAACAGTTGCGAACTTATTGCCTCCCTGAAGACCACTAGCTAAATACCAACTACCAATATATCTATCATCAGCGAGGTTTTTAGCCTCAAGTCTTACAAACCAATTACCATCATTTGGACGATATGTTACTGTAGCATCAAAGAATTTATGCTCAGGTATTTGAAGATGTGGTTGGTTATAAACAGTCCCTTCTCTTTCAGACATATATCTATAAGCTAATCTTGCTCGAGTTGTTCCGTTTTCTCCAATAAAGTCTTGATTAAGGCCTATGCTATAAGATAGCTCAGGAGATTGAGGTAATTTATTACCAGATACATCAACTGGTATACCAGGATTTGCACAACCTGCTGCAAAAGGATTAAATGCCTCAAGACATAAGTAACCAGCAAATTTATATACTAAGCCTGCATCTGTAGCTCCAACGGTCAATACGCCACCAGGCCCTAGTTGTTGAATTAGACCCCCTCCCAATACTGCTGGAAGTGGCGCCCTGGCTGTAGCATTATTAATATTAGTAGGATTAATTAGAGATAATTTAGTAATTTCGGACTCTGCTTTTAAGAGTGTTACATCAATACTAGTATTCTCACTTAAGAATAAAATCATATTGCCCTCTAAACCACTTATCTCAGCATCTGTATTAACATTTTTTGAACCAGCATTAACGATTGATGAAATTAACATTCCATCAGTAGTATTTTGGAAATATGCAGCATTTAATAACATTGCTCCATCAAGGAATATCCCTTTTGCTCCAATTTCAAAAACTCCTGTTTCCTCTTGATCATATGGATCAGGAAGACCAAGCTCATTTGGGTTATTACCACCTGCTTTTACTGCAGTCGTATAGCTTGCATATACCATCCTATCATCATCAATGTCATGTTTTATTGCTAGTTTATAACCAATAGCATCATCCGCTTCAATAACCTGTGTTGGGAAAAATCCATACTCGTTAGTAAGTTTTTGAGATAGTGGATAGTTGGTACATGATGTAAATGATAGACATGAGAACACACTATCTTTGACTACATCATCATTATATCTTACACCAACGGTAATTTGTGTTTGGTCAGACAAATTATAATAAAGCTCACCCAGGATAGCTTTTGATTTAGTTCTTATGTGATCGTCATTAAAGAAGCCTTGAACAGGAATTGGTGCAGTATAACCATTCAATAAAGATGGTAAAGCTGCAGCACTAAAACCAGATAATGCAAATGGTATATAAAAATCTACTGATCCAGAACCAGTTAAAAATCCACCAAATACAGGTACATTATATGGATGGTTGACAGCGTCTTGAGCAATTAAATTCCATGATGCAGTTTGAACTTGATAAACATTTCTGCTGGTCTGATCAAAATGATAGTAACCTATTTGAAAATTTAAAGGTCCGTCTAAATTAGATATAAGAGTTACTTCAGCCTGCCAAGTTTCAGTTTCATCCATTGCGAATTCATAAGTCCTATCAGAATCTATAGTCTCACAGAATGAGCTATGGAACCCGCCAAAACAACCTTCCCATTGCATTGGAATAACGGACGCCGGATGTCCAGGTGGAAATAATCCAGGAAATGGAGCAACAGCTTTGTTATAGTCATTATCGCCCATATGATTGTAATCTCTTGTAGTATAAGTTGCTTTAACAACCACATCATAATTATCGTTTAAATCATGATTCATTTGTATCTGTGCTAACTCATGTTTTTGCATTAGAGATGGATCTCTATTTAAAATAACTTTATCCATTGAATTTAATACTGTTATGCCAGCATAAGAGTTAGATGTAGGATTTCCATTTAAAGCAGCTGCGAAATTAAAGAAACCTGCAGTACTTCCGTTTACATGAGATGTTTGTCCTATAGATCCTACGGTGAATGGAGAACAACCAAACAATGGATCAGATTCACAAAAATTAACCCCAATATTTTGTCTGTTATCGTCAGCTTTTTGATAATCATATGTGAATTCAAATGAAGTTTTTTCATTCATGTCAAAATCAATTGATAATCTGCCTGCAAGTGAGTCTCTTCCGTCTATATCATTTCCAGTATTTATATTTCTAATTGTGCCATCTCTATTAAATATTGAAGTAGCAAGTCTCATTGAAACTTTTTCATTGAGAGGAACATTGAAGACCAGATTTGTTCTTTCAGAGTTATAATTTCCCATTGTCACTTCAATACTTCCTTCGAGCTCTCCAGTCGGTCTTGCGGTAACTAGATTTACAAGTCCTTGCACGGCATTTCTTCCTGATAAAGTACCTTGAGGTCCTTTTAAGACCTCTATTCTTTCAAGATCATGGAAGCCTGAATCGTTTAGAGCTGAAGACCCAACAGCATGACCATTAACTGATGTTATTAGTGAAGGAACAACAGCTGCACCAACACCATAAGAACCCACCCCTCTCATTGAGTATGCTGATCCTGAGCCAAGAGCTTTGTCAACTATAAGTCCAGGTACAACTTCAGCCAAGTCGCTAAAGTCTTCTACGAGATTTTTATCAATATCTTCAGCAGTAAATGCTTCAATCGAAACTGGAACATCCTGAACAGACTGTTCTTTCTTTGTTGCAGTAACAACAACCTCTTCAACCTCTTGAGCTTTTATAAATGCTGTAAGAATTAATAAAAAGCATAATGAAAAATTAAATGCTATTTTTGAAAATTTATACATAGTGTTGTCCCCCCTAAATGGATTAATAACTAGTATTTAAAAACTATATCATTCCAAATATATATTTAAAATATATATAAAATATAGTTATATTTGATAATATGTTTTTTTAATAAGAAAATATGTTTTTTTACACTTACTTGTTATACCAAGGATGGCATTTGCTAATTCTGACTATAGCTAAATATGTGCCTTTGAAAATTCCATATTTAAGAATTACCTCTATTGCATAAGCTGAGCATGTAGGGTGAAATCGACATGATGGAGGAAACATAGGTGATATAAAATACCTATAAAATCTAATCGGCAATATAAAAACTCTTGAAAGCATTAGTTAAGAATTAAATTTTCTTTAGTGATTTGTTTTATAGCTTCTTTGAGTTCTAAGACTTTGGTTTCAGTGCTTCCAATTCTTCTAACAGATACAGTTCCGTCTTTTTTTTCATTATTTCCAATTGCTAAAATAATTGGGACCTTTCTATTGCTGTGTTCTCTGATTTTATAACTAATCTTCTCATTCCTGAGGTCGGCTTCGGCTAAAATGCCCTGTTTTTTGAGTAATTCCACTATCTCTAATGAGTAATCATTTACATCTGAAACTATTGAAGCCACAACAACCTGTTGAGGAGATAACCAGAAAGGAAGCTTTCCAGAATAATTTTCAATTAAGATACCTATGAATCTCTCAAAAGATCCTAAAACTGCTCTATGTATCATTACTGGTATATGTTTTTTTCCATCTTCTCCAACATAGCTAGCATCTAGCCTTTCGGCTAAATTGAAATCTAATTGAAAAGTTCCACATTGCCATTCTCTGCCTATTGCATCAGTGAGCACAAAATCTAATTTTGGTCCATAAAATGCGCCATCACCCTCATCAATTCTATATAGGTATCCCAAATTTTTAATTGCTGCTTCGAGAGCCGCTTCTGCTTTATCCCATGTCTCATCTGAACCAACCCTCATCTCAGGTCTGGTAGATAACTTGATATCAAAATTTTTAAATCCTAAATCAGCATATATGCTTGATAGAAACTCTATAAATAGTCCTGTTTCTGATTCTATCTGGTCCTCAGTGCAGAAAATGTGTCCATCATCTTGAGTAAAGGCCCTTACCCTCATTAAACCATGCATGGTTCCAGAGGGTTCATATCTATGACATAAACCAAATTCAGCATACTTTAATGGCAAATCTTTATAGGATTTAATGCCTTGATTATAAATTTGAACATGACCAGGACAGTTCATTGGCTTAAGAGCATTAACTCTTTTTTCGTTAGCATGTTCTTCGTCAATCTCTGTAATGAACATATTTTCTCTATATTTGTCCCAATGACCTGAAGCTTCCCATAATTTTCTATCTATTACTTGAGGGGTATTTACTTCAATATAATTATTTTCCTTTAGTCTATCTCTTACAAAATTTCTTAACTTTCTATAAACAGTCCAACCATTTGGATGCCAAAAAACCATCCCTGGAGCTTCGTCCTGAAAATGGAACAAATCCATCTCTTTTCCAAGTTTTCTATGATCTCTTTTGAGCGCCTCTTCAATGTTGTCTAAATGATTTTGTAAATCTTTATCGTTACTAAATGCTGTTCCATAAATTCTTGTTAGCATTGAGTTTTTAGAATCGCCCTTCCAATATGCACCTGATACTTTTGTTAATTTAAATGAGCCTATAAATCCTAAATTTGGGAGATGCGGGCCTCTACATAAATCAACAAATTCTTCGTCATCCTGATAATAAAGTTGAAAATTGTCATCTTGATCTGACTCATTAATAATAATTTCTTTATATGGTTCTTTGTTTGATTTAAATATTTTTAAAGCTTCTTTTTTTGAAACTAGTTTTTTAGTAATTGTTGATTTAGTTTTAATGATTTTTTTCATCTCTTCTTCAATATTACTTAGATCATCAGAAGATATAGATTCATTGGATTCAACATCATAATAAAAACCATCTTGGACTGTAGGACCAATAGCTAACTTTGATTTAGGATAAAGATTTTTAATAGCCCTCGCTAATACCTGAGCAGTAAGAGTATGACGCATAATTTCAATACCTTCATCGCTATCAATTGTAATTATTGAAACTGATGCATCTGCATCTATGACATCATGCAAATCTCTTTGCACACCATCAATGGTTACAGCTATAGCAGATTTGGCGAGACCAGGTCCAATATCTTTTGCAAGATCATAGCCTGACGATCCCTCAGGCAATTCTCTCGAACTATTATCTGGCAAAGTTATTTTCATCTTTATATTATAGATTGGTTAAAGAATTTTTTATATCGGCAAATATACAACAGTATTAGTAGATAGAATCATTATAAATATTAAACAAGTAATAATTGGTCCGAGGTAGACTCTTCCAGTCATTTCAAAAAAGATTCTATTAAAATAAGGAAGAATAAACATCATTGGCACAATACCAAATAAGAGATTTACACTAAGCCAATCTGTTGAATTAGAGCTCCAATAAACTGTCCCTGTTGCTACAAAAACAGAATATTGAATGATAATAATAAATATTAACCCTAAAGAATTTGCAAAACCTCCTATAAGTCTTGACTTCCACTCTGCTTGACCTTGAAATCTCATTGCTCCATTAACTCTTAGAGAGTTTGAAAAAAAGAATATAAAAAACAAAGGGAAGTACATTAATAAAACAAGAATCATCTCTGGTTGAAATACTCTTACCCCCATGAACCAAAATCTATAGTCGATGTGAAAAAGATAATAAATGAAAAATAATATTAAATAATATGAAATAAAAACTAATAGTCCAACGAGAATAGTTTTGCCAAAATCATACCAAGAAATATTTAACCCCCATGACTCTTTTTGTGTTCCATGATGACGACCAAAGAAATAATAAGATGATATAAAAATAATCAGACCGATGGTGCCATTAAGTGCTGCCCATAACATTACAGAATTATTCATTCTTTGGGGAAAAAACCAGGTAAGCTCCCTATTCGCGGCGTCAACAAATAAAATTTTTGCCAAATCCACCATAGGTATAAATGAAACGCATGCAATAGTTGCACTTATAAAAAAAATAATCCAAAAAACAGTTTTACCTTTAGCGGATTGTCTTGGCAAAGGGTCTGGAACAGCTTTTACTATTGAACTGAAAAATTTAAATTTAAGAAATAGCCTTGTCAAAGGAATTAGCATCAATAAAGAAACAATCATATTTATCAAAGTGAAAAGTTCTTTAAACTGCCAAATTTGATTTGATGAGTTAATTTTATTTGGGAACCCCAATACAGTATCAAAATAATCCAATTGGTTTTCAGTTGCCTCTTTGTTATATGGTTGAAAAGGATGCAGAAGCTTTTCATTAAAAACTACTCTCAAACTTCTGTCATTTTTATCTCCGTAATACTTTCCAAGTTCAACTTTATCTATTGTATTTTGGTCAGATAAAACATTGTTTATTACACGTAAAGATTCTGGTGCAATTTCCATGTTTCCAGCATCCCAACCCTTTAATTCATTTCTAAAAGCTCCCTCATCATATAGAGCATAGCTAATGCCCATATTTGATTTTGAATCTTTTAAAATTTCATTCCTTAAAGTCAATACGTATCCTGAAACATACACAGAATGTAATTTACTTTTTTTGTTTTCTTTAATGGCTTGTTTGCCAAAATAATCAGCGCCTCTTATAGCAGCATTTCCTCCCATTGAATGACCTGTTGAGGCAATTTTCTCAGTATCAACAAACGGAAAATTTCCATCGTAAGCATGATCAACAAGAGCAAACATTCCGTATCCTTGAGTAGTTGCAGCTATTCTACTAACGGAGGAAGAAGACATACCTTGGGCGTATGGATCAATCAAAGCAACAGCCATACCTCTTCTAGATAACTCTATAGCTATATTTGATAAAGCCTCTTTAGATCTTTGAAAGCCAGGCACAACTATTACAAAAGGAACTTTGTTATCTTTATTTGCTATCTTTGGTTTATATAAATCATAAATTAAAGTCTGGCCATTATCTGTTTTAAGTTGTTTTAACTCTATCTCAACCTTTGTAAAGCTTGATTGAACTAAAGAAGCGACAAAGCTTGATAGAAAGATTATGGTTAAGCAGCCTAAAAAAAATCTATTTGCTTTTATAAAGTTAATCATGATTTTAAAATTAAAATATTCTAATGCCTTCTTAGTTAAATGGATATAACGAATCCCTCCTAAGGATTAATTGCAGGTTCGATTCCTGCAGAGGGCACCAAAATTATGGCACCAGCCATGTTGATTGATATTTATCATCCCATTTATGAATAGCTCTTCTATGTCCAGAACTTTTTAGATATAGAAATTCAAGTGAGCTAAAATTGAATACTAAAACTGAAAAATTTTTATAGCCTTCCTCAACTTCAAAATCTTTAATATCGTAATCTTTAGGATCTGTAATTTCTTTTGAGGACCCCCCTTTAACTGAATAACATTTTTTTGATCTTGATGTGGATTGATCCCAGGCCGATTTAGTTATTTCATCATCATAATGAGTAGATATATTTCCCTGTAATTTAATTTGTATTTTTAGCTCGGGGTCATAACCTATAACCGAGGCAGTTGATATTTCATTGAAATGATCTATTTTGGCAGCGCGATGATCGGTATGAAATCTCATTTTACGATCTTGAAGACAAAATTCTCTAAGCACCATGACTCTTGATGTTATTCGATTATCATAAAGTGAGGAAACAACAGGAGTATGGAATAATGTTTTAGCATCATCAACTGCAGCTGTTAAGATCTTTTCTGCACTTTCAAGCGTTTCTTCCAAAGTAGAATAAACTTCAGGTAAGTTAAATTTTGTTTGATTTGTCATGATTTGAGTTTCCACTCAGTCCCATCACTAGAATCATTTATTTCAACTCCCAGCTCAAGTAATTTATCTCTGATGGCATCAGCTGTCTCAAAATCTTTATTATTTTTTGCTTTCGATCTTTTTAAGACCATTTCATTAATTTTATTTTTAAATTCTTCAGAAATCTCATTAAAAGTTTCATCTTCTAAAATTCCTAAGACTGAACTAATTAAACCAAGTCTGCTTTTTATTTTCTCTTTATCGCTCTCAGAGGAATTATATTCTTTTACGATATTATTTAACTCTGTTATTAATCCAGGAGTATTCAGATCATCCATTAGAATTGATATAGCATCTAAATTATTTTCATTTTTATCAGAAATAGTTACGTCATCTAAGTCATCTTTAATTTCATATAACTTATTAATTAATTTATTTGCTTGGTGAATAACTTTTTCGTTCCAATCAAGTCCTTGTCTATAATGAGAGGACAATAAAGCAAGTCTTATTACTTCACCATGATAATTTTCAGCTAAATCTTTTACTAAAATTATATTTCCTAAAGATTTAGCCATTTTTTCACCATTTATTGTTACAAAACCATTATGCATCCAATACTTTGCATAAGAATCAGGCTCATCAATACTGGCGGATGTACAACAACTTTGAGCAATTTCATTTTCATGATGAGGAAAGATAAGATCTCGTCCGCCTCCGTGAATATCAAATGGAAGTCCTAAAGTTTTTTTAGACATTGCTGAGCACTCAGTGTGCCAACCAGGTCTCCCAATTCCCCAAGGAGATTCCCAGCCAGGCTGCTCATTGGTACTAGGTTTCCATAATACGAAGTCAGCAGGATCTTTTTTGAAAGGTGCTACCTCTACCCTACTTCCAGCAATTTGCTCATCCCTGTTTCTTTTTGAAAGCTTTCCATAATTTTGATATGTTGGTACGTGAAAAAGCACATGCCCTTCTTTTTCATAAGCAAAATCCTTTTCGATTAACTCAACTATAAGCTCAATCATTTCTGGTATGTACTCAGTAGCTTTTGGTTGAATATCCGGAGCTAAAACATTGAGTTTTAACATATCGTCATTGTAAATCTTTGTATACTTTTCAGTGATAGATGTTATCTCTACATTTTGCTCCTTTGCAGCTTCTATGATCTTGTCGTCGATATCAGTAATATTGGATACGTATGTGACCTTTGGATAAATTACTCTAAGAGTTCTAACTAAAGTATCAAAGACAACAGCCATCCTAGCATTACCAATATGTGCATAGTTATACACGGTTGGTCCGCATGCATAAATTTTTAAATGTTTTGGATCAATTGCCTCTAATCTTTCTTTGTTCCCGCTTAAAGTATTAAACAATTGAAATGGTTGTTCACTGCTCATAATTTATTCTAAATCAATTATCTTTAAATCTCTTAACGCATTTAACAAAGGTAATAGTGGCATTCCTCTTACGGTATGTGATGAACCATTTACATAAGAAAAAAGATTACATCCTAATGATTCAAATTTGTATGCTCCTGCGGCATTAATTGGATTTTCAATATCAACATAGTTAATAATTTCTTTTTCAGTTAAATCATGCATTTTTAATTCAACTGTTTCTGAATACTCCCACAAGCATTCATTATTTTTATATATACACACTCCACTGTGTTGGAAATGTTTTTGATTGGCTAAAAGTTTTAGACTTTCTATGGCTTTATCTTTTGATCCAGGTTTGTGAAGAAGAGTGTTGTCTAGAGCACACATTTGATCTCCACCAATTACAATAGAGTCAGGATTTTGCTTGCTTACCGGCTCTGCCTTTGCTTTTGCAAGATGAACTACCTGCTCGCTAAATGGAAGAGTTGATATTTTATTTTTAATAAGATCTTCGTCAGTTGGTGAAACTTTGACATCAAAAACGATACCAGCTTCTTCAAGCATCAGCTTTCTACTTTCTGAACCAGAAGCAAGAATAATAGAAACTTTTGGCTTGATACTGGAAGAATCCAGAGATCTTGTCATTTAGTACTTTTTAGGTGAATGAATAAGACTTATAAATTCTTCTCTAGCTTTATTATCTGATCTAAAAGTACCTAACATCCTAGAAGTAATTGTGCTCGACTCAGTTTTATGAACACCTCTTGTACTCATGCATTGGTGGTTAGCGTCTATTACAACTGCAACACCTTTAGGCTGAAGAACTTTATCAATAGTATCTGCAATCTGTGCAGTCATAGTTTCCTGGGTCTGAAGTCTTTTTCCAAATAGATCTACTAATCTAGCTAATTTACTAATTCCAACAACCCTTTTTCTTGGTATATATCCGATGTGAGCAACTCCAACAATTGGTACCATATGATGTTCGCAATGTGACTCAACTCTTATGTTTCTTACAATTACTGCATCGTCATAGCCTTCTACTTCTTCAAAAGTTCTACTCAAAATTTCTTCAGGATCTTCCTCGTAACCAGAGAAAAATTCTTTATATGCTTTGACAACTCTTTTGGGTGTATCAACAAGGCCCTCTCTTTCAGGATCGTCACCAGCCCAAAGAATTAATGTTTTTACTGCTTCAAGCGCCTCTTTCTCAAGAGAACTCTTAGAAATTTCATCAGTAATTGTTTTTACTGCTTTTAAAGCTTCATCTTTTGATACTTTTTTACTCATTTTTTATTCCAATAATGTTAAAAATGCCTATTTTATAGTATTTTTCTAAAAATTAAACCAACCATTTGGATCATACTCAATTCCAGTTGATACAAATCCTTGAACTGCAAACAAACATCCAGTTAATACAAGACCTAAAACTGACCCAATGACGCCATTATTTGCAGCATATCCCAATATCGTTGTTGGTTTATATATTAACTCTTTATAGTTTATAGATTCATCAACTTGCTCTAAAAGTGCCTTTGCGCTTGTGAGATCTGTAATTCTCTCTTTATCACCATTTTGAAGCTTTAATTCCCATATCTCTTCTTCAATTATGAATATTTCGTTTCTTATGAAATCTCTATGTTCTGCGCTAAGTGATTGAAGTTTGATCGCTTTATAAATTGCGTACAAGCTTATTGATGAAACAAAAAATATTACGACACATATCAAATACATAGTGGATATGTGATGTCTCAATTCTGTCCAAACAATCAAATTTAAGATAGCAACACAAAATAAGGAATAAAATATTAATATCGAGGTATAACTTTGAATACGTAAATAAAAAGCTTCGCCAAAAGATCGAAGCACTTTTCTCATATTCATCCAACTAAATACATTTAATCTTTTCTGTAAATCTATATAGATGTTTTCTGATTCAGATGTTGATCTAAACAAATTTTTAAAACTTAAGCCTGGAAATGCGACCAAGTCACCCAATTTTTTCGAACACCTATATCTTCTTTCATAGTCAACAGAACATACAAGTCCAAACATGATTAATTGAAAACCGTTTAGTAATCCAATAAAGGTAGCAGCAGATATGATTTTTTCATTAACTGTCATTCCAAATAAAGGAGTGCCGTATAAAAACTTAACCAAAAATGGAGTAACAGATAGAGATAGAACAGTTATAAGTAAAATAGTCCTAAAATTTTTCATAGTAGGACTGTTATAAACAGACTTAATTATATTAAAAAGAATAAAGCCAGACGCAACTTCATTTTTTGACGAAGCACTAGTTTTTGCTGGAAAAAGGCCACTAGAATCTTCTTCTAAGAATTTTTTTTCAGTTTCACTATCAACCTCTAATGGGATTCCTTGTAAACAAATATCATTTTCATCCATTGCTACTGTTAACTCATCTTCAATTAATCCTGGGAAGAGCCAAGGTTGAAGCCAACCCTGTCCTACTAAACGTCTATTAGTTTTATTTCTATCCCAGTCAGGAGCAGGTAAGCAAAGCCTTTCATTATCTTCAGGTCTAAAATAACCATATTTCGTTGAAATAATTAGCCTACGCATAAATAACAATAAGTAGGCTAGAATCATATGAAATGGATCAATATTTAATATTAAGGAGCTATCGCTGAAGAGAGCAAGATATAACCCAATGTTCATAAGCCATGATCCTGGGTAGACTATGCACCACATTTGAATAATTTCGCCAATAGAGTGATGTTTTGGAGAAACAGCTATTAACATTCTATTCTGACTTACATGCCAAGCTCTGCTTAATGATTTTTCAAGAAGTAAAGCAGCTATCGGTGAAAAAATAACAGGAGGAAGATTTTCATAAATCATCGTTTTCCAAAAATCTTTCCATGAAAATTTTACCGGTGAGTGATATTCGGAAGCTTTAGCGTCTCTTGAGGCACTTCTTAACTTTGCAGCTTCATAAGAAGAGTTTATACCTGAGATAAATTTTTCATCCTTCTCATTAGTAGGGATCCTTAAACTCAAATAGGATTCGTTAGTTTGTTCAGTCATAATATATTTACAATTATATTTTTTAATATATTGTAAATCATTATGCTCAAAGCTTTAATTCAACCTGTAACTCTTTTTGAACAGAATGCTTCAATAATTTTTTGTGATGAAACAAAAAAATGCGCAATTGTTGATCCTGGAGGTGACATAGAAATATTACTAAATATTGCTAAAGAAAAAGAGCTATCACCAGAAAAAATCTTGTTGACACATGGTCATATTGATCATGCTGGTGGAGCAACTGAAATATCAGAAATTTTAAATGTAGAAATTCATGGGCCCCATGTTGATGATAAATTTTTATTAGATGGGCTTCAAAAACAAGGTGAAATGTTTGGATTACAATCAAAAAATTGTAATCCAGATAAGTGGTTAGATGAAGGTGATATTGTGACAGTTGGTAATGAAAAACTTGATGTATATTTTTGTCCAGGACATACTCCTGGTCACATAATTTTTTTTAACAAAAAAGGTAATTTAGCTTTAGTTGGAGATGTTCTATTTAATGGATCTATAGGCAGAACTGACTTACCAGGTGGGAATTATCAGCAATTGATTGATTCGGTAAAAAACAAATTATGGCCTTTAGGTGATGATGTTGATTTTATTCCGGGTCATGGGCCAGTTTCAACGTTTAAAGCTGAAAGAAGTTCTAATCCGTTTGTTTCAGATACTGTATTAGGTTAGCTCTTTATTGGTTGTATCTTCCTGGAGCAAGAATCTTTCCTAATAAAGAAAGAATCCATTGAGGCATGTTTCTTAACATGAAAACTATAAACTTATAGGTCTTAGTTGGTACACATAATCTCTGTCCTGATAAAGTTGCTTCAATGGCTTCGTCAGCAACTCTCTCAGCTGTAAATACCAAAAATTTGGGTACTCTATCCATCTGCTCTTGGACCCCACTTGCTGTATGGAAACCAGTTGTAGTAAATCCTGGGCAAACTGCAGTTGAGGTAACCCCTTTATGTTTATAGTTAATATTTATACTGTCGCTAAACCTATTCATAAATGTCTTAATTGGTCCATATAGAGGTTGAATGGCTGAGGGAGCTGCAAAAGATGCAACAGAAGAGACGATCATAATTTTGCCATTACCTTTTTCAATCATCTTTGGTAAGAATAATTTTGTCATCATAATTACTGAGGTACCAAGCACTCTAATGAAGTCTTCTTCATCATCAAGGCTTGTTTCATGAAAAGAAGTCTTAATTCCGTATCCAGCATTATTAACTAAAAAATCTACTGAGTAGTTATTTTTTTCACAAAAATCAAAAATTTCTTTCGGTGCTTCGTATTTACTAAGGTCTTTGGAAATTAAATCTACATTGATATTATGTTTTTGCTTTATTTGATTAGCTAAATTCTCCAATAATTCAGTTCTTCTAGCGGTCAAAACAAGGTTGTAACCTTTTTTTGCTAGTTTTTTTGCAATTTCTGCACCTATTCCTGATGATGCACCTGTTATTAGAGCGTAAGAATTATTCATAGTCATATACTACCAGTATGTTCAACTTTGTAATAGAATTACATGCTATTTTAAAGGTATACCATATGATTCAAAAAAATTTATTAATCTCTTTTCTTTTATTTTTATCTATTTTATTTGTAAATTTTGACCTAAATGCTTCGATTGCTAAGGATTCAGATAAGAAAAATAATCAAACAGAAGAACCAAAAGATAAATCTACTGACGAAGATACTAAACCTGAAAATCTTGAAGAATGCATGATGCAAGCAGAAAGCATGAATGATAGTAAAAAATGTGAAAAAGAATTCATGAAAACTATAGAAGAGTTTATTGAAGAAGAAGAACTTAAGAAGATTGATGGATTCCTAAATATATACTCAAATGATGATGATTCTGTATTTTTCTTAAAGCTCGATAAGGAAGATTTAAATGAAAAATTCATTTATTTCTCATATGTTATGAATGCACCACAAGGCAGCACTCTCACTGGAGGTTTGCCATCTGATGGAAAGGTATATGAATTTAGATCATTTAAAAAAGATAAGATTGGTTTATATCAAATCAATACTTCGTACATTAAAGGAGATGAAACAAATAATATTGCTAAGTCATCAATTACGAATATTACTGAAGCGTTTGTAGAAGTTTTTAAACCGACTGCTCGTACTGAAGATTCTGTGTTAATTAATCTTAATAGCATAATACTTTCTGAAAAAATGGACTCCATCAGTTATGTTCCAAGCGAATACAGAGAATATATTTCAGTAGACTATGGTAGACCTGATGAGGCTAAAACATTTGTAAAGAATATTTATAACAATAAAACAAATACAGCATTTGAAGTGACATTTGCTTTTGAAAATGTGGCGCCAAATCGAAATGCTTATTCTGTTTCTGCGGTAACCGATCCTCGTTATCTATCTGTTACTGGTCGTCATATTTTTGTAAAAATGCCTGATGATAGATTTGAACCTAGAGTAAATGATCACAGAATTGGTTATTTCGTTAATAAATCTACTGACTTAACTTCATACGATAATTTTCCGAATTTTGCTTTAATCAATAAATGGAGATTAATTAAGAAAAATCCTGATGCTGAAATGTCAGAACCTGAAGAACCAATTGTTTTCTGGGTTGAAAATACTACACCAAAAGAAATAATTCCTGCTGTAATTGCTGGTATTGAAAATTGGAATATTGCTTTCGAGGAAGCTGGTTTTATCAATGCGGTTGTTGCAAAGATTCAACCAGAAGATGCAGAATGGGATGCTGCTGATTATGATTATAATGTTGTAAGGTGGTCTTCTGAACCAGATGGAAATTTACTTGGAATTGGACCAAGTGTGAGCAATCCTTTAACTGGAGAAATTATTTCTGCAGATGTTGTTAACAAGCTTCTAGCAATTAAATTGGGTTATAACTATAGAAAACTATATGGTTACACAGAAGACAATGATCCTTTGATGCAATACATCACTAATCTAACTTTGCATGAAGTAGGACATGTTCTGGGCTTAAGACATAATTTTAGAGGTAGTTATCTATACAGCCCTGACGAAATACATGATAAAAATATTACTGGTAATGTCCTGATGAGTTCGGTTATGGATTATGATCCTATCAATATTGCTCCTGAAGGAGTTGAACAAGGAATTTACTTTTCAACTGAACCTGGTGTTTATGATAAATGGGCAGTTAAGTTTGGATACACTCCTAACTTAACAGATGAGGAGAGAACTGCATTGCTTCAACAGTCTGTTAAAAGAGAATTAACATTTGGCACCGATGATGATGCTATGTCTTATCCTGGCAATAATATTGATCCAAGAACTAAAAGATATGACATGAGTAATGATCCTATTGGTTATGCTGAAGATATAGTAAAAATAGTTGATCAAAAGATTAATGAATTACCAGAAATATTCTCTGATGAAGAAGGTTTTAATAACTATACAAACTCTTTTTATAGATTATTTAGAACTAAAGGAAGATTTCTTGAAACTGTCGCACAACAAATTGGCGGAGTTTACATTAATAAAATAGCTTCAAACCAAGATGATTTTGTTTCTCTTGAACCAGTTCCATATGAAAAACAAAAACAAGCTTTTGAGTTACTTAAAAACGAAGTTTTTTCAAATGGAGCAATGAACTATGATCCTAAAATTCTTGCGAATCTTATTTTTGAAAGAGATTCAGACAGTTATTATGCAAATTTTGGCGACAATAATGATCCTGACTTTCACGAGATTGTATTAGCAAGCCAAAGCAACATTCTCAGAAATATACTGCACCCTGCCGTTATGAAAAGATTAGTCAATAGTTCTTTATATGGAAATGAATACATGCCTGATGAGGTTTTAGAGGATTTAAACTCTGCTATTTTTATTTCTGGTGAAGTGCCTGATACGTTTAAAAAGAATCTTCAATCTACATACGTAAACCTGCTTACTAATGGATTTAATGAGGGTCCATACGATGACGTTTCGAAAGCAGCAATTTTTTCTGCATTGAAAGAAATATTAGATTTTAGTAGAAATAATAGATTTAAATCTAACCACTATGATTTGATATATTTTGAAGTTAATAATTTCTTTGATAGTAAATAAATTATTCACTATAAGATTCTATTTTTAGCAATATTGATTTAAGTCTAGTGCCTCCACTTGCGCTATAGCCGCCAATGCTACCATCAGAACATATTACTCTGTGACATGGTCTGATAATCGGAATAGGATTTTTACCACAGGCATTTGCAACAGCTCTAAATGATTTCGGTTTTCCAATTGCTTCTGCAATTTCTTTATATGACTTTGTCTTGCCGTATGGAATCTTATCAATTTCTTCAAAGACTAACTTTTCAAAATTAGAATATATTTGCATTTAAATAGCTTTAATTACTTTTGTTATTTTATCAATAGCCCAATCTAAGTCTTCTTTTGAAATCATTAAAGGTGGAGCGAATCTTATAACTGTTTTATGAGTTTCTTTACATAGAAGACCTTCATTAAGGAGCATTAAACATAAATCCTTTGCGTTTACTTCGGATTTGTTTAATTCCATTCCTATCCAAAGACCCTTTCCACGAACTTCTTTAATTATTTTTGAGTCTATTTGTCTTAAGCTTGTTAAGAAGTATTCACCCATTTTTTTACTATTCTCTATAAGCTTTTCTTCAAACAAAAGATCAATCGCTTTTAGGGCAATCTTTGAAGCCAATGGATTGCCTCCAAAAGTAGAACCGTGCGATCCTGGATTAAAATGATTCATAATCTCTTTTGAACTCAGAAAGGCAGAAATAGGGAGCAGTGCTCCTCCGAGCGCTTTTCCAAGAATCAATCCATCAGGTTTAATATTTTCATGCTCATAGGCAAAAAGCTTTCCAGTTCTTCCGAGTCCTGATTGAATTTCATCTAAAATTAAAAGGATATTTCTAGAGGTGCATAAAGCACGAAGTTTTTTCAACCATCCGTCAGTGGGCACTCTTATTCCAGCTTCTCCTTGAATAGGTTCAACTAAAATGGCACATGTATTTTTATTGATTTTCTTTTCAAATGACTCTATCGATAGACAGCTATCAATTGATTTACAGTCACAGGAACCGCAGTATTCAGCACTATTAAATCCTGGAGTGAACGGACCAAAACCATCTTTATAAGAAGCATCTGTAGAAAAGCTAACTATTGTGGTTGTTCTTCCATGGAAGTTACCATTAGCTACAATAATTTCTGCCTTATCTTCAGGAATTCCTTTTGAAAAATAACCCCATCGTCTTGCAGCTTTAATTGCTGTTTCAACAGCTTCAGCACCAGTATTCATTGTTAAAACAGATTCAAAGCCAGAAACCTTTGATAATTTCTCTAAAAATGTTGAAAAAGGTTCTGTGTAAAAAGCTCTGGATGTAATTGCGAGCTTTGAAGACTGTTCATGAAGAGTCTTCAATAGTTCTGGATGCGAGTGGCCATGACTAACTGCAGAGTATGCCGAAACCATGTCTAAGTATTTATTTCCATCAACATCCCAAAGATATGCACCCTCTCCTTTTTCTAATACAACAGATAATGGCGAATAGTTTTTAGCGCCGTACAATGATTCTTTTTTAATATATTCGTCTTGTAAACTTGATGACATGAGTGTATTTTAACCGCATAGATTTTATCAGCAAGGGAGTATATGTCTAAACAATCAACTTCACATTTATTTATGATTGAGCCTGAATCTTTCTTCTCAAATGAACAAACAGCATTTACTAATCATTATCAAGAAAAAGTAACTGACGAAACGCCAGAAATTATTGCAGAAAAGGCCTTAGCAGAGTTTCATGGTCTTAAAAATGCAATTGAAGATAAAGGTATTAAAGTTACAAGTTTGAAAGGTTCAAAGGATTGTCCTGATCATATATTTCCAAATTGGTTTATCACATTCGATGATAAAACTATGCAGATTTTTAGCATGATGGCACCCAACAGGAGAAAAGAAAAAAAACCATCTATGATTGAGCATCTCACTAATACATATGAACTTACAGATGATATGTCTTATTTAGAGGACAAAGAGGTATTTTTAGAATCAACGAGCAGTATGGTTTTTGATAGAGTTAATAGGATAGTCTATGCTGGGATTTCACCCAGAACTAATGCAGTCCAGTTAATAATTTGGTGTAGAAATAATGATTATGAGTTAGTTCTCTTTGAAACTGAAAGCCATACTGGCTCACCAATCTATCATACGGATGTATTGATGTATGTTGGAACTGATATCATTGGCATTTGTCTTGATGTCATAAAACAAGAACACAGAGATTACGTTGAAGAAAAAGTTAATGCTCATCACAAGGTGATTGAATTGACTCCCGAACAAATTCAAAATTTCTGCGGAAATGCTATAGAGGCAAAAAATAATAATAACGAACTGTTCTTAATAATTTCATCGACGGCTTTCAATGCATTAAATCAAGATCAAAAAGAACAACTGCTTAAAAGTTATAAAGATATTATTCACTCAGATATTCCTACTATTGAAAAATATGGTGGTGGCTCTGCACGATGCATGCTTACTGAGTTATTCTAAAAAAAGGAGGGTTGCCCCTCCTCATAGATTCAATATTTCAACGCTTACTTCTTAAACCAAATTGGGAAAAGAATAATTAAAAAAGCCGTCAAATAGAAAACTATTGCTACAGGTTGATTAAGCAAGCTTGGTTCAGCACTCCATGTCTCTGCAAATCTCATAGCACCATCGCTTACTTCCATTCCAGCCTCATTCATTGATTTAAATGCATTAGCTGTTATAGACCAATTAGCTTGTGCCATTAGATTTATTTGAATACCCCATAGAATTACAGATCCGCCAAACAAAGTAAGTAGCACTTTACCTAATACAGTTTTATTTTCCTCTGACTGTTCAGAAGCAACACTTGAAAATCTAGCTGCAACCCATATAGCAATTATGGTTGTAAGACCACCAATTGCTCCTGGAATTCTGTTTGTTGCCCAAACATTCCATATTTCCATTTCCATATAATTTCTCCCTTATTATTTAAATGAATTTATATATTACTGGAATTTAATTAATATCATCCATAAATTATGTAAATTTTATTTACATAATTAACAGGCTTCTTTTACGAAATCTGATACTTGTTTGATTCCACCTAGCGGGAAGAAATGAACCTTTTCAATATTAAATGAGGGATTATTGGCTTTATATGTTGCTAATTCAGTAATGATATTCGTTGGCTTATATGGCAAAAGCAATTTAGTTAAATCCTTTGCACGTTTTTGTATAATTTTAATAGAAGCTCCAACTCCACATTCAATCGAATATCTAAGAAGTGTCTGTAATTTTGCAGGGCCAGCTATACCAATATGAACTGGGATATCAATGCCAGCTTCTTTTATATTATTTGCCCAACTAATTACAGAACTTGCATCAAAACTAAACTGTGTAGTAATTGCCATGTTTGCATCAGTCCGCTTACTAAATTCATTTTTCCAAGACAGCGCTTGATTAACATTGGTTGTTGATCCATCAGGATCAATATCCATGCTGCCTTCAGGATGTCCAGCGATATGAAGATTATTAAAATCTGCTTTATCAAATAGTTCAGATTCTATTAGTTGAATTGAGGAGTCATATTCTCCGTATGGTTTATTTGCACCGCCAGCAATTAAAAGCGCATTTGAAACATTAGCTTCATTTTTATATCTAGAAATCCAGTCTTCAAGCACATTCTTATCCTTGATAATTCTTGCAGGAAAATGAGGCATTGCACAAAAGCCTTGATCATTAACCTTCTTAGCTGTTGCAACCATCTCATCAATCGGAGTCCCTTCGATATGTGCAATATATACAAGGGTTCCTGATGGAATATAGTCTTCAAAATTTTCTATTTTAGATGCAGCCTTTGGTGTTACTTCTACTGAAAAACCATCTAAGAATTTTTTAATTGCTTCATTACTCATAACTTATTAAACCATATATCTGGCGGAGAGTGAGGGATTCGAACCCTCGAACCAGTTGCCCAGTTACCTCCTTAGCAGGGAGGCGCTTTCGACCACTCAGCCAACTCTCCTATTTGTATTTAAGAAGAGGGATTATAACTCTTTGAAAATATAAAGATAACTAAATTATCTATCGAATTCTATTTGCATACCGTATGGTAAGTTTTCTTCAACTTTGCCATCTTTAAAAGCAACATAACCATTAACAATAGTCATAAATATTGAAGATTTAAATGTGTGTCCATCAAATGGAGACCAGCCACATTTATACAAAATGTTATCTTTAGATACTGTATATGGAGTATCTAAATCTAAGACTGCTAAGTCAGCATAATATCCTTCTCTAATATAACCTCTGTCTTTGACTTGAAATCTGTTAGCAACGTTGTGACTTGTTTTCTGAACTATTGTTTCAAGCGACAAAATATCTTGATGATAAAAATCCATTAGTATTTGCATGCCATGTTGTACAAGAGGAAGTCCTGCAGGTGCCTTCGAATAGTTTTGATTTTTTTCCTCCCAAGTATGAGGAGCATGATCGGTTGCAATAATATCAATCTTATCCTCAAGCAATGCGTCTATAAGCGCAAGCCTGTCAGACTCAAATTTTATTGATGGATTACATTTTATCTGGTTGCCAAGATCTGCATATCTAGATTCATTAAAGTACATGTGGTGAACGCATACCTCTGCAGTAATTTTTTTGCCATCAATTTTACCTGGAGTAAATAATTCCATTTCTTTCTCTGTTGTTAAATGGAATACGTGAAGATCAGAATCATATTTATTAGCTAAATCAACTGCCAATGAACTTGATAAATAACAACTATCAACATCTCTTATTAAATGATGATGTTCAGCGCACAAATCTTCTCCATATTTATTTGAATATATATCTTCATTTTTCTTCACAGTTTTTTGGTCTTCACAATGCGTTACAACTATCAATGGTGAGTAGTTAAAAATATCATCAAGTGCATCTATATCATCAACAAGCATTTCTCCAAAAGAAGCTCCCATAAAAACTTTAAGTGCTGATGCCTGATTGATATCAACTCTTTTAATTTCTTCAATGTTTGTATTACTTGCTCCAAGATGAAAAGAGTAATTAGAAAGAGCTCTGGTACTAGCCAATTCAAACTTCTTTGTTAGATTTTCATTTGTAGTAGTAGTTGGATTTACATTTGGCATTTCAAAGAAACTAGTCACCCCTCCAGCAAGACCTGCCTTTGATTCTGTTGCTATGTCACCTTTATGAGTTAATCCAGGTTCTCTAAAATGGACCTGATCATCAATCAATCCTGGTATTACGTATCTACCATTTAAATCTATTACTTCTCTAGCTTCAGAATCTATGGAAGTTGAAATTAATTCTATTCTTTGATTTTTGATTGCAATATCAGATTCTTTAATCTGATTTTCATTAACAATACTGCAATTTTTTAAAATTATGTCGTACATTTATTTTTCAAGTTCAAATTCATCATGAAGAACATTAACTGCTTTATCAACCAATGCTTCATCAATAACCATTGTAATCTTAATTTCAGATGTACAAATAATTTGAATGTTTACATCGTTTTCTGAAAGAGCTTTGAAAGCCTTGCTTGCAACACCAGCTTGAGATCTCATTCCAGCCCCAACAAGAGAAACTTCTGCGATGTCTGAATTGATTATTAACTCTTTATAATTAACTTCAGTTTTTAAATCTATAAGTATCTTTTCAACTGCCTCTTTATCTTCATTTGACACGGTAAAAGTAAAATCTGTTTTATCGTCAATACTCACATTTTGAACGATAACATCAACTTCTATCTCTGCATCACTTATTGGTCCGAGTATCTTGAAAGCTGTACCAGGAGTATCTCCAACACTATGAAGGGTAAACTTTACTAGATCCTTTTGAAATGCTATTCCTGATACTAGTGCATTTTCCATACTTTCATCCTTTAATGAAATTAAAGTTCCATTTCCATCATTAAAACTTGATAAAACTTTAACTGGAACCTTGTATTTATTAGCAAATTCTACTGCTCTAGTTTGCACGACTTTTGCACCCTGGCCTGCAAGCTCAAGCATCTCTTCCATTGTAATTGAATCTAATTTTTTTGCATTAGGAACTACACTAGGGTCTGTGGTAAAAATTCCATCAACATCTGTATATATGTCACATCTAATTGCTTCAATTTGAGCTGCAATAGCTACTGCTGTTGTATCAGACCCTCCTCTGCCAAGAGTTGTTACATCGCCACCCTCTGTCACTCCTTGAAAACCTGTAATAATTGGAATCGTATCGTTTTCAACAACATCTAAAATTTTCTTAGCATCTACATCAAGAATTTTCGCTTTAGAGTACGAACTAGTAGTTCTCATAGAAATTTGAGATGCCGAAAATGATTTTGCTTTTACTCCTTTAGAATGAAGTGCCATAGTTAATAGAGCGGAACTTACTGTTTCACCTGTAGATACTAAGGCATCAAATTCTCTTTTGTCAGGGTCATCTCCAAACGCTTTAGCTAAATCAACAAGTCTATTTGTCTCACCACCCATTGCCGAGACTACAACAACTATTTTGTTTGATTTAGAGGCGTTTTTAATTATTTCAGCTACAGAATCTATCCTGTCGACTGTTCCAACAGATGTACCTCCAAACTTTTGAACAACAATTTCAGACATAGTATTTTCTATTTTGCGAGGGATTTTACTGAATTTGGAATAGAAGTCACGAAATCTTTAATATTATCTGTTTCGCCAGCACCTTGGGCAAAATCAGATCTACCTCCACCTTTACCATTAATTTGATTAGATAACTCAGATACAACTTCTTTTGCTGATAAAGATTCAGTTAGATTTTTTGTAACTCCACAGACTAAAGCAATTTTATTTGATGACTCTGTAAAAATAACTACGCATAATTTTTCATTTGTATTTTTCTGTTCATCAGCAAGAGATCTCAAATCTTTTGTATCCTCAACATCTACTTGCTCAACAATTAATTTCCAATCGCCAAATTCATGCATTTCTGATGAAATTACTGATTTCTTGGCACTTTTGCTCTTTGAAGATTTCTTTAATTTCTTATTTTCTTCAATCAAAGAATTTACCTTTTCTTGAAGTTCATCAGCTGATACGTTAAGAGAATTTTGTAAAGATAAATTAACGTCCCTTAATTTTTTAACATGCTCAATAGACTTTGACCCTGCCAATGCTTCAATTCTTCTAATTCCTGAAGCAACACTTGATTGGTTTGTAATTACAAAAAATCCTATATCTCCTGTTCGGTTGACATGAGTTCCACCACATAGTTCTACCGAATATGAGTTTTCTCCCATAGTAAGAACTCTTACATCATCATCATATTTTTCTCCAAACAATGCCATAGCTCCAGACTTAAGAGCATCATCTAATTTCATTAATTCAGTTTTTACTTCGAGATTTTTTAGAGCCTCTTTATTAACAATATCCTCAATCTTAGTAATTTCTTCTTTCGTAAGTGGTTTAGTGTGAGAAAAATCAAATCTAAGTTTATTTTCGTCAACCAAGGACCCCTTTTGTTGAACATGATCACCCAAAACCGCTCTTAATGCTGCATGAACTAAATGAGTTGATGAATGATGTATAGCAATTGCAGACCTTTTTTCTTTTTCAACACTCATTTTAATAACGTCACCGGTTTTAATGCTTCCTTTATCAACAATTGCCTTATGAATATATACTTTACCTTGTTTCTTACAATCTAAAATACTACCAGTTGACGATTGAGATGCAAATTTTCCTTTATCTCCAATTTGTCCACCTGCTTCAGCATAAAAAGGTGTTTGATTGCATGCAAAAAATATTTCTTCATTGTTCTTAGCTGCATCTATTCTTTCCTGATCTTTCCAAATAACCAAAACTTTTGAATCAGACTCTAAATTTTCGTAACCTAAAAATTTAGTCTCTTCAATTCCAGATGCTGCTGGGAGCGAAGATACAAAACTGCTTGATGCTTTCGAGGTTTGTTTTTGTTGATTCATGCACTCATTGAATCTTTCTTCATCTATATCTAACTGCTTTTCTCTTGCAATATCTGCAGTCAAATCAAATGGAAAACCATAAGTGTCATGTAACTTAAAAACTACATCTCCAGAAAGAGTTTTATTTTTCATGTTGGAAATAGTTTCTTCAAGTATTTCTATTCCTGTTTCAAGCGTTTCAAAAAATTTAATCTCTTCATTCTTTATTAATTCAATAATATCTTTTTGTTTTTTCTTTAATTCTGGGTATGCAGAATTCATGAGTTTTATTAAATCTTTTACAAGTAGATGCATAAATGGTTTTTTGGCACCAATTTTATATCCATGTCTAATGCCTCTTCTCATTATTCTTCTCAAGACATAGCCTCTTCCTTCTTTTTCAGGAATTACTCCGTCAGATATTAAAAAAACACTTGATCGAATATGATCAGCAATAACTTTATGAGATGTACTTCCTTGGCTGCCAAGAATTTTTTCTGAAGCATTGATTAAGTCTTTAAATACATCTGTTTCATAATTTGAATTTACGCCCTGAAGGACAGCTGCGATTCTCTCTAATCCCATTCCAGTATCTACAGATGGTTTGGGAAGTGGTTCCATTTTTCCACTTTCATCTCTATTAAATTGCATAAAGACAAGATTCCATATTTCAATAAATCTATCACCTTCATCACCTTCGGCCCCTGGAGGTGTTCCATCAATGTGTTCTCCATGATCATAAAATATTTCAGAGCATGGCCCACATGGTCCTGTATCACCCATAGACCAAAAATTATCATCATCACCTAATCTAGCTATTCTGCCCGGATCAATTCCAATAATATCTTTCCAAATTTCTTCAGCCTCATCATCGTCTTTATAAACAGTGATCCATAATTTTTCTTTATCTAGCTTAAGTTCTTCTGTTAAAAATTCCCACGCGAATTTAATAGCATCTTCTTTGAAATAGTCTCCAAAACTAAAATTACCCAACATTTCAAAAAATGTATGGTGTCTTAAGGTATAACCAACATTTTCTAAATCATTGTGCTTGCCTCCAGCTCTAATACATCTTTGTGAGGTTGCAGCTCGTTTAAAATTTTTAGTCTCAGTCCCTAAGAAGACATCCTTAAACTGCACCATTCCTGCGTTTGTAAATAATAAAGTTTCATCATTTGACGGAATTAGAGAGCTTGAAGCAACAACTTCATGATTCTTTGAATTAAAAAAATCTAAAAAAGCTTTTCTAATATCACTTGTTTTCATCTGAATTCATTATTTGCTTATATTTTTTGTAATTTTCTACGTAATGAGAAGCACCAATAGAAACAACGCTTTGTTCTTCTTGGCTAAGAACCTTTTTAATTTTTCCTGGAATGCCTAAAACCATTGAACCATCAGGCACTTCCATGCCTTCTGTAACAAGTGCCTTGGACCCGATAATGCAATTTTTTCCTATTTTAGCTCCGTTTAAAACTACAGAACCAATTCCTATCAAACTTCCATCACCAATAGTGCATCCATGAAGCATAGCCATGTGTCCAACAGTTACCATCTTGCCGATAGTACACTTAAATCCAGGATCTGTATGTAAAATTGCGCCATCCTGAACGTTAGAACCCTCACCAATTTCAATTGGTTCATTATCACCTCTTAAAACTGCATTGAACCATATACTTGCATCTTTTTTTAAGATTATGTCTCCAATAATAGTTGCGTTTGGAGCAATCCAAAAGTCATCTCCCTCAGTTTTTATTTTTTTCTCGCCCAGATTAATTTTCATCGTATTTTCTTATTAAATCAAAGTCAGTTTTTATGGCAGCATCAAAACAAATATTCAAAAAATCCGCTGCTATCATGGCTGTGAGGCCCCAAATTTTATTACCATTATAAACCCAACTAGGAATATATAGTTTTAAATCATTTTTTTTGAATTCGTTATAGGTTATGTTTTCAGGTTCCATTAGAAACTCTAAAGGTACTGTAAATATCTCATCTATCTCATAATTTCCCTTGAAATCTTGATTCTTTATAAGATGTCCTACATATGGATGAACTTCGATCTTATGTCGCGATATCAAATAATTAAGTGCACCTAATTTTTTTAAATTCTTTGTATCTAAATTTATTTCCTCATTACTTTCTCTTAAAGCAGTTTCATAAAGGTCTTTATCCCCTTCCTCCCACTTGCCTCCAGGAAAACTTACCTCACCAGAGTGAGTTGATAAACTTGAAGACCGTTTAGTAAATAAAATTTTGATGCCACTATCATTATCATTTTGTAAAAGAATAATCATCACACCAGCTTTTTTATGATCAGTAGTATCAATGAGATTTATTTGTTCAAGTTTTTGCTTTATGCTGTTAATCATATGGATAATTTTAACGTCTAAAGTATCTATAATCTTTAAATAAGGAAGGAAATTGAAATATTGTTCTAATTGCGGCAGCTCAAACCTGGAATTTATGATTCCAGAACATGACAATATTAAAAGATATTGCTGCCAAGATTGTGATTCAATCTTCTACACGAATCCAAACAATGTTGTTGGCGCGTTATGTATAAGAGATAACAAAATACTAATGGCAAAAAGAGATATAAATCCTCGTAAGGGTTTATGGACACTACCTGCTGGTTTTATGGAAAATGCTGAAACTCTCCAAGAAGGCGCTATTAGAGAAACTTTTGAAGAAACTGGTTCAAGGGCAAAAATTAAAATGGCATATTCAATGTTTAGTCTGCCTCATATTAATCAAGTGCATATGTTTTTTTTAGCTGATCTTTTAGATGATAACTATGGTCCAACTTTTGAAAGTTCAGATGTGAGGCTATTTGATATTGATGAAATTTTATGGGATGAAATAGCCTTTCCTACTGTTAAAAAAACACTTGAGTACTATATTGAGGATCTCAAAAAGGGCGATTTTATTTTTAGAGAAGAAGATATAAAACTTTGGTAATTAATTTTTATCGCTAAATTTTTTTGCATTTATAAAAATTTGCATCCAAGGAGAGTACTCATTCCAGTCTTTTCTGTGCCAACTTAGTTGAACTTTTCTAAAAACTCTTTCTGGATGAGGCATCATAATGGTAACTCTCCCATTAGAAGCTGTAATACCTGTTATGCCATTAGGTGAGCCGTTTGGATTAATAGGATACATTTCAGATGAGTTTTCTGATGAATCAACAAAATGCATGGCTATTTGATTGGATTTTTCTAATTCCTGAAGATCATTATTATTAAATTGAGCTCTTCCTTCTCCATGAGCTGATGCAACTGGTATCATCCAATCCTCCATCCCATCTAAAAGAACTGACTCTGTTTTTGAAATTTTTACTTGAGCTAAACGGGCTTCAAATTGATCTGATAAATTTCTTTCAAAACTTGGCCAAAATTCAGCTCCTGGAATAATATCTTTTAAATTTGAGAGCATCTGGCATCCGTTACATACACCTAATGTGAAAACTTTTTCATCACTGAAAAATTCTTGAAATTGATCTTTAACAAGATTGTTGTACAAAATAGTTTTTGACCAACCTCCTCCAGCACCCAGAACATCACCGTATGAGAAACCACCACATACTGCCATACCCTGAAAGTCCTTTAAATTTGTATTTCCATCAAGAAGGTCTTGCATATGAACATCAAAAGCATTGAAGCCTGCAAGGGTAAAAGCAGCTGCCATTTCATTTTGTCCATTTACGCCCTGTTCTCTTAAGATTGCTACTTTAGGCTTTGTTCTTTTGATGTTGATATGCTTAAGCTCATTTTCATCAAACGAGATATTGCTTTTAAGTCCTTGAAAATTTTCATCATCAAGCAGACTTAGTTCAGAGTTTGCAATTTCTTCGTTATCTCTTATGGATTGAATAGCATGAGAAGTCTCTCGCCAATTTTTTTCTAATTCAATAACTGACTTACTAAAAATCTCTGAATCATTCTTAAAAATTGAAAATTTCTCACCGTCTATTAATTCAGCTATATTTTTTACATAAATATTTTCATTCGTTAAAGTATTTGTAACTTCATCAAGATTATTTTTCTTAATTTGAATTGCAAAGCCAATTTCCTCAGAGAAAAGGAATTCATTAACACCTGATGAATCATCTAAATTCAATCTCATACCAACTTTTTTGGTAAAGCACATTTCTAACAATGTTGTTATAAGACCTCCATCAGAAATATCATGCATTGCTAGTATTTTTTTATTTTTCAAAAGATTTTGAATACCTGAAAACAGTTTTTCGAATACCTCAATATCATCTATGTCTGGGGTATGTTGATATTTTGTTTCAGTGATTTCTGAGAATATTGATCCAGCCAACCTATTTTTATTATTTAACTTAATCAAAAGAATGCTTGTATCATCAGAAGTATTTAATTCTGGAGTAACTGACTCTGTAACATCATCCACTGGTGCCATTGCTGTAATAACTCCAGACAAGGGACTTGATACTTCATAATCTGAATTATTTTCTGACCACTTAGTTCTCATAGATAAGGAATCTTTTCCAACAGGTATAGAAACTTTTAAATTGACCGCAATTTTTGATAAGGCCTCAACTCCAGACCTCAAGGCAAAGTCATCTGAATTTTCTCCAGATGCTGCCATCCAATTTGCAGAAACTTGAACATTATTTAATCCTTTAATAACAACTCCTGACATATTGGTTAAAGCTTCGCCAAGAGCCATTCTCATAGATGCGGCAGGATTTATTAGAGCAATGGTGGGCTTTTCTCCAATACTTAGAACTTCTCCATTATTTGATGTATAAGATCTTAAGCTTAGTGAATAGTCAGATACGGGGACTTGATATGGCCCCACAAATTGATCTCTTGCAACCATTCCACTTACTGTTCTATCACCAATTGTTATTAGGAAAGATTTTGATGAAACAGTCGGATGTTGAAGAACTTTAGTAATTGAATCACTCAGATCGATGTCTTCTGAATTATCTTCATTAAATGTTTCAACAAATTCTTCTTTAACTTCCATTTCTGTAATTGGAAGATCGCCGAAAAGCATTGATAATGGAACATCAACTGGATAGTTTTTGTTTTGCTCATCATAAAGTTTTACAGACATTTCTTTTGTTGTGTGTCCAACAATTGCATATTCACATCTCTCTCTTTGACATATCTTTTCAAAAGCATTTTTATTATCTTTATGAATTGCTAATACATACCTTTCTTGAGATTCATTAGACCAAATTTCCATAGGTGACATGGATTTATCTGCATTTGGAATTTTTGATAATTCAATATACACACCCATATTAGAATCTTTAGCTAATTCGGGAATTGCATTTGATAATCCACCAGCACCAACATCGTGAATAAACTCAATAAAGCTATTTTCTTGTGATGAACATTTATTAATGACCTCCTGACATCTTCTTTCCATTTCAGCATTGTCTCTTTGAACGGAAGCAAAATCTAAATCTTCGTCGCTATCTCCTGATGAGACTGATGATGCAGCACCTCCGCCAAGACCAATAAGCATTGCAGGTCCTCCTAAAACAACAACTAAATAATCTTCTTTAATTTGTAATTTAAAGTTATTTACATCCCTTACTTCACCTATACCTCCAGCAAGCATTATTGGTTTGTGATATCCAAAGGCTTTGTTATTGTCAAAGTCGGTTTCAAAACATCTAAAATATCCAAGGGTTGATGGTCTCCCAAATTCATTATTAAAAGCAGCTGCTCCGATCGGGGCTTCAATCATAATATCTAGCGGTGATGCAATTCTTGATGGTTTAAGCTCATTCTTTTCCCAGCTTCTCATAAGGTTTGGAATTCTTAAATTAGAAACATTAAAACCAACCAACCCAATTTTAGGTTTTGCGCCCCTTCCTGTAGCTCCCTCATCTCGAATTTCTCCACCAGATCCTGTTGAAGCTCCTGGATATGGTGAAATTGCTGTTGGATGGTTATGAGTTTCGACTTTAATAGTTGAATTTAAATTATCCTCTTTAAATTCATATTCATTAGATTCATTTAAATTCAATCTCTCAACTTTTGACCCCTCAATAATTGCCGCGTTATCTTTATAAGCTGAAATTATTCCATCTGGAGATGATTTGCTTGTCTCTTTTATTAAATCAAATAGTGTATTATTTTTTTGAGAACCGCCTACATTCCATTTAGCATTAAATATTTTGTGTCTACAATGCTCAGAATTAGCTTGAGCAAACATCATCAATTCTGCATCGGTGGGATTTCTTTTTTCATTATTGTAAAAATCATACAAATAATCTATTTCTTGATCGCTCATAGCAAACCCAAATGACTTGTTTGCTCTTTCAAGCTCTGATTTACCTGCTTCTAAAATGTTGATGTGATTCAAGGATCTGGGTTTATCTGATTTAAAAAGATTCTTAAAATCATCTTTATTGTTATAAATCGATTGAGTCATTCGATCGAAGAACATCGAAAGATCTAGTGCATTAATGTCTGAATCACACTCAAGATTAAATCCATATAGTCTCTCAACTCTTTCGATATTATCGAAACCAACATTTCTGATGATGTCCTCTGTTTTAGATGACCATGGCGAAATTGTCCCTAATCTTGGTCCTACATAAAAAGCAAACTCTGCGTCATTCTCTTTTGCAGCAAGAATGTCTTGAAGACCCTCATGATTAATTGTTTCAGATTTAGATTGAACCAAATAAATCTCATTAGATGATATTTTTGCATCGATTTTATTTGAATTTGAGAATTGGTGCTTGATCTGATCAAGCTTAGAACTTGAAAAACTTTGCTTACCCTTAAATATAAAGTTTTTAGTCTTTGACACTTCTTTAAGTCTGAAATATTGTATATAACATATTAATTATAAAGTCTTTATGAATTAAATAATTAAAAATGGGGAATATCTTTAGATTTTTTTTATTTTCAGCCATTACGGTCTTTTTGGTGGGTTGTTCTTTCTTTAACAAAGAAATGAGTTGTGAAGAAATTCTAATAAATTCTTATGAAGAGTCTTCATTAAACAACTTTGAAAAAAATAAATTTAGAGACTTGCTCGAAAATAGATATCCTCAATACGACGAAATGTTTGCATCAGCATCCAGAGAAACAAACATTGAAAAGAATCTTTTAGCAGCAATCTCATTTCAAGAATCTCAATGGGATCCAAGAGCAAAATCTAATATGGGTGTTAGAGGTATGATGATGGTTACATTAGAGACTGCAGCCTTAGTTGGCGTTGAAAAAAGACTAAATCCTGAACAAAATATTAAAGGCGGAGCAAAATATTTTTCCATGCTTCAAAATAAAAATAAAATCGGTCCCTCCGAAGCTGATAAATTATCAATTGTATTGGCAAGTTATAATCTTGGACCAACAAATATCATTAAAATAGCTGGTCAAATAGATTCAAATATTGAAAACGTTACTTGGGAGGATATAAAAGAAAAACTCAAAGTAACTACTGGAGAAGATCTTAATATGATGGATAACGGATCCTACTCGAGGGCTCAACAGGCTATAGATTATGTTGATAGAGTTAAGAGCTATTATCAATTAATGAGTGCTCATGCATGCGTAAATCCTAAAGATCAATTAACTTTCTTTTAAGCGAAGTTATTTTATCTCTGCAAACTGCAGCTTTTTCGAATTCCATTTTTTTTGCCAAAGCAAACATCTCATCTTCTAATTTTTGTAAAGTCTCAGTAATGTTATCTACAGTGTCATCCTTAATCTTAAAGGTAACAATTTTATCAATGTCTTCTTTTTTCTTTTTGGTATTTCCTTTAATTATTCTTGCGCCTTCCATAATATCTTTAACTTTTGTTGAAATAGATTTTGGCGTGATGTTGTTTTTGTCATTAAACTCTTCTTGAATGGACCTTCTTCTATCTGTTTCATCTATTGCCCTTTGCATTGATCCGGTTACTTTGTCTGCATATAAAATAGCTTTCCCCCTCAAATTTCTTGCTGCTCTTCCAATTGTTTGAATTAAAGTAGTATCAGATCTCAAAAACCCCTCTTTATCTGCATCTAAAACTGCAACGAGACTTACCTCAGGAATATCTAAGCCCTCTCTTAATAAATTAATGCCAACAAGAACATCAAATTTACCTAATCTAAGATCTCTAATAATTTCAACACGCTCTACTGTGTCTATATCAGAGTGCATGTATCTCGCAGATATATTATTTTCATTTAAGTAATCTGTTAAATCTTCTGCCATTCTTTTTGTAAGAGTGGTCACTAATACTCTCTCTTTCATTGCAACTCTTTCGTTACATTCGCCTATAACATCATCAATTTGTGTCGAGGCAGGTCTTATTTCTACTTCAGGGTCTGTGAGGCCAGTTGGTCTTACTAGCAACTCGACTAAATTATCTTGCTTTTCATTTTCATATTTACTTGGAGTGGCAGATACGTAAATTCTTTGTGGCGCCAACATTTCCCATTCCTCAAATTTTAAAGGTCTATTATCCAAAGCTGATGGAAGTCTAAAACCATATTCAACTAGTGTTTCTTTTCTTGATCTATCGCCTTTATACATTGCTCCTATTTGTGGAACAGAAACATGCGATTCATCAATAAAAACAATTGCATCCTTTGGAATATAATCAAATAAACATGGTGGCGACTCTCCAGGTTTTCTGCCACTTAAATACCTTGAATAATTTTCAATGCCTTGACAATAACCAAGTTCACGCATCATTTCGATATCATAATTGGTTCTCTCTTCTAATCTTTGAGCCTCAACAAGCTTATTGTTTTCTCTTAGAAAGTTAAGTCGTGTTTTCAATTCATCTTTTATATCTGGAATACAATTTGTAACTGTATCTTTTGGTGTGACGTAATGAGTTTTTGGAAAAATTGTAACTCTTGGTATCTCACTAATAATGACTCCGGTAAGAGGGTCGAACCAGGATAATTTTTCAATTTCATCACCAAAAAATTCAATTCTTAATGCCTCCTTTTCTGAATCAGCAGGATAAACATCAACCGTATCCCCTCTAACTCTGAAGGTTGCTCTCCTAAAATCTAAATCGTTTCTTGTATATTGAAGCGCAGATAATCTTAAAACAAGATCACGTTGCGAAATCATATCTCCTCTATCAAGATGAACAACCATTTTTAAATAAGATTCGGGTGCGCCTAAACCATAAATTGATGAAACAGTTGCAACTACAACAGTATCTTTTCGTTCTATTAAAGCTTTAGTTGCAGAAAGCCTCATTTGCTCAATATGCTCATTTATCGAAGCATCTTTTGCGATATATGTATCAGATGTTGGGACATAAGCTTCTGGCTGGTAATAGTCATAATAAGAAACAAAATATTCGACAGAATTATTAGGAAAAAAATCTCTAAACTCACCATAAAGTTGTGCGGCAAGTGTTTTATTATGAGCCATTATAATTGCAGGTCTTTGAGTTTCTTCTATAACTTTTGCCATGGTATAAGTTTTTCCAGACCCTGTAACGCCCAATAAGGTTTGATGAAGAAGACCGTCTTCTAATCCAGAGACAAGGTTATTTATTGCCTCAGGCTGAGAGCCAGCTGGTTCAAAATCAGAAACGACTTTTAAAGTCTTTACATCCATTTAATTAGTTACTCTTTTAAAAAAATTAATTATAATGCACCTTCGCGTTCCTCAGTAGCTCAGCGGTAGAGCAGTTGACTGTTAATCAATTGGTCGTTGGTTCGATCCCAACCTGAGGAGCCATTTAAGCTATAAGCTAATATATCTTTTTAAAAATCTTCTTCTAAAAATTCTTGTGACGTTACCACAGTATCATATGCTCCAACTCTCTCCTCAGATGTTCCTGACGCGGGTTCTAAGCCTAAAACGGCCCGATTGTGTTTTGTTAGGCCATCATAGTGCAAAGAGGCATTTTCATATCTTTTAAATCCTAGAACAGCAGCATTCATTAATGGTCTATTAAACAATCCAAGTTTTACGAGTATCTTAAATTGTTCTTTTGTGATTCCTGTTACGTTTCTAAATAGACTTGGTTCAATATCTTTAATAACATCTTCTAATGCCTCTTCTCTGTAATCAGTTAGATACA